>JAIRWH010000062.1 GCA_031253545.1 Oscillospiraceae bacterium | reverse complement strand
GTCAGACCAATCGCCCCCCATTCTAACAGTTTGGGCGCCGGGATGGAAGAAGGCGCGGCTGGCTGCCGCGCCTCAACCGTAAATATATCGTAGTAGGGGGTTAGTAGTCAGTTGTTAGTGGTTAGTGGACGAGGGGGCGGGGGGCAAATCCGCGAATATTATGTAAAAAACGCTTGACAACCGCTTGCTGCGGTGATAATATATCCGAGTGTGCCGCATGGCGCGCGCGTGGTTTCGGTTGTGCCGACAGCCGCTTGCCGGGTCTTGAAACGCCCCGGTGGCAACGGGTTGGCGGGTTTATGGGAAGGCGCGGAAAGCGGGGTTTTGCGGCCTTGTATGATACGCACGGCGGGAAACAAACTCTTTCGCGGGAATTGAGGAGGGAAATCTTGTGGCACCGATAACGGCGACGGCACCTGCCAAACCTGCGGCGGGCAAGAATAAGGATATTGTGCGCATACGCCTGAAAGCGTATGACCACCAGCTCATTGACCAGTGCGCCGAGCGCATTGTGGAGACGGCCAAGCGCTCCGGCGCGAGGGTATCCGGCCCCATACCGCTGCCCACGAAGAAGGAGATAGTGACTATCCTGCGCGCCGTGCATAAGTATAAAGACGCGCGCGAGCAGTTTGAACGCAGGACGCACAAGCGCGTAATAGACATCATCAGGCCTTCGCAGAAGACCATGGAGGCCCTGACGGGCATGGACCTGCCGGCGGGCGTTTATTTCGAGATTAAGCTCTGAGCGGCCGGCCGGGAGACGATAAACGGTTTCTCCTTTTCGGGAGAAACGGGGAAAGTTACCGATTTTGGAGGATTGACGGCACATGAAGGCGATAGTGGGCAAAAAGGTGGGTATGACCCAAATGTTTGACCCGGAGGGGAAAGTGATACCCATCACCGTTATCCGCGCGGGCCCCTGTGTGGTCACGCAGCTGAAAACCGCCGATAAAGACGGCTACGACGCCGTGCAGCTCGGTTTTGAGGATGTGCCGGAGCGCAAGCTCACGAAGCCGCGCATGGGGCACTTGAAGAAGAACGGCATAAGGCCGCTGCGCTATCTGCGGGAGTTCCCGCTCACGGGGCTTTCCGTGGGCGACGAGGTGAAGGCCGACGTGTTTGCCCCCGGCGACAGGGTGGATGTGACGGGCACAGGCAAGGGCAAGGGTTACGCCGGCACCATAAAGCGTTGGGGTCAGTCGCGCGGGCCGGAATCGCACGGCGGCGGCCCCGTGCACAGGCACCAAGGCTCCATGGGCGCTAACAGCGACCCGTCGCGCGTGTTTCCCGGCAAACGTATGCCCGGCCATCTGGGGGCGCGGCAGGTCACGGTGCAGAACCTCGACATCGTATATTCGGACGCGGAGCGGGGGGTGCTCGCCGTGCGCGGCGCGGTACCCGGCCCGCGCGGCTCTTTGGTTTGCGTGAAGACCACCGTGAAGAACGCGTAGCGCGCGGGGCTTGCCCGGCGCGGGGTTCTTGCGGCGGGCGGCTCTCAGCAGTGTAGGAAGGAGTGACTTTGCCGATATGCCCAAGGCGAAGATTTACAATATGGCCGGTGAGGAGCAGGGCGAGATGGAGCTCTCGGAAGCCGTGTTCGGCGCGACCGACACCCAAAACGCCGTTTTTGCCGCGGTGAAGGCTCATTTAGCGGCTCGCCGCAGCGGCACACAATCCGCGCTCACGCGCTCCGAGGTTGAGGGCGGCGGCGCGAAACCGTGGAGGCAGAAAGGCACGGGCAGGGCCCGCCACGGCAGCACGCGCGCGCCCCAATGGAAGTCCGGCGGCGCGGCGTTTGCCCCGAAGCCGAGGGATTACAGATACCGCCTGAACAAGAAAATCAAGCGGCAGGCCATGCGCGGGGCGCTTACCGCCAAGGCGGAAAGCGGCGGCATAAAGGTTATAGACAGCTTAGAGCTGCCGGAGATTAAGACCAAGGCGTTTGCCGCGTTCCTCTCCGCCCTGGGCGTTTCGGGCAAGGCGCTCGTGGTTACGCCCGAAGTGCGCGAGGCGGTGGTGCGCTCGGCGCGGAATATACCCGGCGTGACCACCACGCTCTCGTCCACGCTCTGCGTGTACGATATACTCAACCACGACGCGTTTATCGCGGACAAGGCGGCGCTCGCGCATATCGAGGAGGTGTTCGGCGCGTGAGGACACACTACGACGTTATCCTGCGCCCTGTGGTCACGGAGCGCTCCATGGAGCCGGGCGACCACAAAAAATACACCTTCGAGGTTTCGCGCGACGCGAACAAGATTGAGATTCGCAAGGCCGTGGAAGAAATCTTCGGCGTGAAGGTACACAGCGTGAACACCATAAATGTGCGCGGCAAGAAGAAGCGCCTGGGTGTGCACAGGGGTTTCCGCCCGGCGCGCAAGAAGGCGATTGTGCGCCTCGCGCGCGGCTCCAAACCCATCGAGTTCTTTGAAGGGATGGTGTGAGTTATGCCCATAAAGTCGTTTAAGCCCACCACGCCCTCGCGCCGCCATATGACCGTCTCTGATTTTTCCGAGGTCACAAAGAAGACGCCGGAAAAGTCGCTCCTGCTCCCCGTGCGCCACCACGCCGGCCGCAACAGTTACGGGCGCATTACCGTGCGCCACAGGGGCGGCGGCGAGAAGCGCAAATACAGGATAATAGACTACAAGCGCGATAAGTGCGATTCGCCCGCCGTGGTGGCCGGCATAGAGTACGACCCCAACAGGAGCGCCAATATCGCCCTGCTTGTCTACCCGGACGGCGAGAAGCGCTATATACTCGCCCCGCTGGGTTTGCGCGACGGCGACAGCGTGACGAGCGGGGCCGGCGCGGACATCAAGCCGGGCAACTGCCTTGTTATCGCCGATATTCCCGTGGGCACGTTTATCCACAACATCGAGCTTTCGCCCGGGCGCGGCGGCCAGATGGTGCGTTCGGCGGGCGCGGCGGCGCAGCTCATGGCCAAAGACGGCTCGTTGGCGCAGGTGCGGCTGCCGTCGGGCGAGGTGCGCATCGTGCGCTGCAACTGCAAGGCCACCATCGGCCAAGTAGGCAATATTGAACATGAAAACATCAGCATAGGCAAGGCGGGGCGCAAGCGCCACATGGGCATACGCCCCACGGTGCGCGGCTCGGCCATGAACCCCTGCGACCACCCGCACGGAGGCGGCGAGGGCAAGTCGCCCATCGGGCGGCCCGGCCCCGTGACCCCATGGGGCAAGCCCACGTTGGGCTATAAGACACGCAAGAAACGCAACCCCAACGATAAATACATCGTCAAGCGCAGGGGCGCCAAGTAGGGAGGGGAAGTGACAAAATGAGCCGTTCCGTGAAGAAAGGGCCGTTTGTGGCTCCCGAATTGTTAAAACGGGTGGAGGCGCTCAACGCCAAGGCCGAAAAGAAGGTCTTGAAGACGTGGAGCCGCGCGTCCACCATATTCCCGCAGTTTGTGGGGCATACCATCGCCGTGCACGACGGCAGGAAGCATGTGCCCGTGTATATCACGGAGGACATGGTGGGGCATAAATTAGGCGAGTTCGCGCCCACGCGGATATTCAGGGGTCACGCCGGCAGCAAGACCGCCGGGCGCTGACGGGAGGAGAGGCGGAATATATGGAAGCTACTGCCAAACTTTGCCATGTGCGCATATCCCCCCGTAAGGTGGGCGTGGTGGGCGCGCTGATACGGGGCAAAGACGTGGCGCCCGCGAAGGCCATTTTGCTCCACACGCCCAAAGCGGGGGCGCGGCATTTGGCGAAGCTGCTCGACAGCGCCTGCGCCAACGCCGAGAACAACTTAGACATGAACCGCGACACGCTCTATGTGTCACGCGTGCTCGTGGGGGCGGGGCCGACCATGAAGCGCGTGATGCCGCGGGCCAAAGGGCGCGCCAACCGGATTGCCAAGCGCACGAGCCATATTACGCTTACGGTGGCAAATCGCGGCGGCGGCGCGGAAGACACAGCCGAAAGCTAACGGGGGAGGGTACATTTTTGGGTCAGAAGGTCAATCCGCACGGGCTGCGTGTGGGCGTTATCAAAGGGTGGGACTCGCGTTGGTACGCCAAGAACGACAAGGTCGGCGACCTTGTGGTGGAGGATTACAAACTGCGTAAGTTCCTCAAAGACAAGCTCGGCTCCGCGGGCATACCGCGTATCGAGATAGAACGCGACAACACGCGGGTGCGTATTTTCCTCCATTGCGCCCGCCCGGGTCAGATTATCGGGCGCAGCGGCGACGAAATCGAAAAGCTGCGCACGCAGTTAGAGAAGATGACGAGCCGCCCCGTGTCGCTCAATATCGTGGAAATCAAGAAACCCGACGCCAACGCGCAGCTTGTGGCGGAAAACATCGCCGCCCAACTTGAAAAGCGCATATCCTTTCGCCGGGCCATGAAGCAGAGCATGGGGCGCTCCATGCGCGATATGGCCGTGAAGGGCATAAAGACCGCCGTGTCCGGCCGCCTCGGCGGGGCGGAAATCGCGCGCAGCGAGCATTACCACGAAGGCACCATACCGCTCCAGACGCTCCGCGCCGATATTGACTACGGCTTTGCCGAGGCTCACACCACCTACGGCCGTATCGGCGTGAAGGTGTGGATATACAAGGGCGAAGTGCTCACCGTGGGCAACCGCATGGGTCCGCGCGTCATAGAAGCGCCCCGCCCGCGCGACGAGCGGCGCGACAGGGGAGACAGGCGCTCCGGGGGCGGTTTCGGCCGCGGGCGCGACCGTGACCGCGCCGGGGGCAATTACGGCGACCGGCGGCCCGGCGGCCCGCCCCGTCAGGGCGGCGGTTTCGGCTACGGCAACAGGCCTCCGAACCAACCGCCGCGCCCGAGACCCGAAGGGGGGAAATAGACCGTGCTGATGCCGAAGAGGGTGAAATACCGCCGTGTGCACAGGGGCCGCATGAAGGGCAAGGCCGCGCGCGGCAACACGGTGTCATACGGCGAATACGGCCTTGTGGCCGCGGAGCCCGGTTGGGTCACCGCGCAGCAAATCGAGGCGGCCCGTATCGCCATGACCCGCTACACAAAGCGCGGCGGGCAGGTGTGGATAAAAATCTTCCCCGACAAGCCCGTGACCAAAAAGCCCGCCGAGACGCGCATGGGTTCCGGCAAAGGTTCGCCGGAGTATTGGGCGAGCGTGGTGAAGCCCGGGCGCGTGATGTTTGAGATTGCGGGGGTGGCGGAGGAAACGGCGCGGGAGGCCATGCGCCTCGCCTCGCACAAGCTGCCCGTGAAGTGTAAGTTTGTGTTGGCCGAGAAAGAGGGGGTCGAGCCGTGAGAGCTTCGGAACTTCGGGAAATGACGGCGCAGGAATTGGGGCGCAAATACGCCGAGCTGAAGAAAGACCTTTTCAACCTCCGTATGCAGCACGCCACCAACCAGCTCGACAACCCGATTGTAATACGCGACACAAAGCGCGATATTGCCCGTGTGCTGACGGCGATTAGGGAGAAAGAAATCGCGGCGGCGGGCGGCAAGGAGGCGGCGAACACATGAGCGGCGGCGACAGCAGGGCTTTTCGCAAGACACGCGTGGGCGTGGTGGTGAGCGACAAGATGGACAAAACCATCGTGGTGGCGGTGAAAGACCGCGTGCGCCACCCGCTCTATAAAAAAATCGTCAAGCGCACCTATAAGCTCAAAGCCCACGACGAGCTCAACGAATGTTCGCCGGGCGACGTGGTGCGCGTTATGGAAACAAGGCCGCTTTCCAAAGAGAAACGCTGGCGCCTGACGGAGATTATCGAAAAGGCGAAGTAAGGCAACAACGTCCGAAAGGGGGCTGCGCGGGTTATGGTGCAGCAGGAAACATACCTCAAGGTGGCCGATAACACCGGCGCCAAGGAAATCAAGTGCATAAGGGTGCTCGGCGGTTCGCACCGCCGCTACGCCGGCATAGGCGACGTGGTGGTCTGCTCCGTCAGGAAGGCCGCGCCGGGTGGGGTGGTGAAGAAGGGCGAAGTGGTGAAGGCCGTTATCGTGCGAAGCGTGAAGGGCGTGCGGCGCAGCGACGGCACATACGTGCGTTTCGACGACAACGCCGGGGTGATTATCAAAGAAGACAAAAACCCCAGGGGCACACGCATATTCGGCCCCGTGGCGCGCGAGCTGCGTGACCGCGACTACATGAAGATACTGTCGCTCGCCCCGGAAGTAATATAGGCGGGAGGTGCTCTCAAATGAATACGCTGCACGTGAAAAAAGGCGACATTGTGGTGGTGCTCTCCGGCAAAGACAAAGGGAAGAAGGGCAAGATTATCACCGCCTTGCCCTCGGAAGATAAAGTGATTGTGGAGGGCGTGAATATGGCCACGCGCCATAAGAAGCCCCGCAGACGCACGGACCCGGGCGGCATTATGCACCAAGAGACCCCGCTGCGCGCCTGCAAGGTGATGCACCTCTGCCCCAAGTGCTCCAAGCCCACGCGCCATTCTGTGGGCATATTGGCCGACGGCAGCCGCCAGCGCCGCTGCAAGCACTGTAAAGAGCCCATATAGGAGTTGATTGAAGGATATGGCCCGACTGAAAGAACGCTATAAGACCGAGGCCGCGCCGAAGCTCATGAAGCAGTTCGGCTATAAAAGCCCCATGGAGCTGCCGCGTTTGGAGAAAATCGTGGTAAACGTGGGCTGCGGCGAGGCGCGCGACAACGCCAAAGTCCTCGACGCGGTGATTGCCGACATCTCCAAGATTACCGGGCAAAAGCCCGTGGTCACGAAGGCGCGCCGCTCTGTGGCCAATTTCAAGCTGCGGCAGGGCATGAAGGTGGGCGTGAAGGTGACGCTGCGCTCAGACAGAATGTGGGAGTTCCTCGACCGCCTGTTCAACGTGGCGCTGCCGCGTGTGCGCGACTTCCGGGGCATTAACCCCAACTCCTTTGACGGCAGGGGCAACTACGCGCTCGGCCTCAAAGAACAGCTGATATTCCCGGAGATTGACTACGACAAGATTGACAAAATCCGCGGCATGGACGTGGTGGTCTGCACCACCGCCAAGACCGACGAAGAGGCGCGCGAACTGCTCACCATGCTCGGCGCGCCGTTTGCCAAGGCATAAGGGGGAGGCTGACGGTATATGGCAAAGAAGTCCATGATATTAAAGCAGCAGCGCAAGCCCAAATATTCCACGCGCGCGTACACGCGCTGCAAGATTTGCGGGCGGCCGCATTCCTACCTGCGCAATTACGGCGTTTGCCGCATTTGTTTCAGGGAGCTTGCCTACAAAGGGCAGATACCCGGCGTGAGGAAGGCGAGCTGGTAGGCCGCGGCGCGGACAGAGATTTTTCGAGCGGGAGGTTAGCGCGATGCAGATAACAGACCCTGTGGCCGATATGCTCACGCGGATACGCAACGCCAACGCCGCGCGGCATGATACGGTGGATGTGCCCGCTTCCGGCATGAAAAAGGCGATTGCCGAGATATTGTTGGAAGAAGGCTACATCAAAAACTTCCAGACGCTCTCCGACAGCGGTCAGGGAGTGCTCAGAATCACGCTCAAATATGTGGGCGGCAAACAGAAAGCCATTACCGGCCTGCGCCGTGTGTCCAAACCCGGCTTGCGCGTGTATGTGGGCGCGGACGAAATGCCGAAGGTGCTGCGCGGGCTGGGTATCGCCGTGGTGTCCACCTCCAAGGGCGTGATGACAGACCGCAAGGCGCGCGCCGAGCGCGTGGGCGGCGAAGTCCTCGCCTTTGTGTGGTAAACGCCGGGAGAGTGAGGTAATATTATGTCCCGTATAGGAAAGATGCCCGTGGCGGTGCCGCCCGGGGTCAACGTGACAATCGGCGAGGGCAACCTCGTTACGGCGAGCGGCCCTTGCGGCAAACTCACCGCGCGGCTGCACCCGGCCATGGCCATTACCCCCGACGGCTCCGCGCTGCTTGTCACCCGCCCTAACGACGCGAAGGAAAACCGCGCGCTCCACGGCCTTACGCGCAGTTTGCTGCACAACATGGTCACGGGTGTGCACAAGGGCTTTACCAAGGAGCTGGAAGTGAGCGGCGTGGGCTACCGCGCCCAGAAGCAGGGCAACGCGCTGGTGCTCAACGTGGGTTACAGCCACCAGGTGATAATGGAGGAGCCGGAGGGGCTGAAGATTGATGTGCCCGCGCCGGGCAAGATTGTGGTGAGCGGCTGCGATAAGCAGCGGGTGGGTCAGCTTGCCGCCGAAATCCGCGAGGTGCGCCCGCCGGAGCCGTATAAGGGCAAGGGCATACGTTACGCCGGAGAGGTGCTGCGGCGCAAGGAAGGCAAGACCGGAGCCAAGAAGAAGTAACGCCCGACGGGTTTTAAGGAAGGAATACGCTATGATTGCCAAAAAAGACGCCAACGAAAGACGGAAGCGACGCCATGCGCGGGTGAGGGCAAAAATCAGCGGCACAGCCGAGCGGCCGCGCCTGAATGTGTATCGCTCCAACCAAAATATCTACGCCCAGCTCATTGACGACGGCAAAGGCGTTACGCTGTGCGCCGCGTCGTCGCTCGACAAGTCTTTCACGGGCGAGGGCGGCGGCAACAAAACGGCCGCGCGGGAAGTGGGCAAGCTGCTCGGCGCGAAGGCCGCGAAGGCCGGCATCGCCGAATGTGTGTTTGACCGCGGAGGCTATCTCTACCACGGGCGCGTGAAGGAGCTGGCCGACGGCGCCCGCGAGGCGGGACTTCGGTTTTAGGAGGGGTTACGTATATGGCCGCGCCGAATAACAGGCACAATTCCGCCGACGCGCAGGAGCGCCCCACGGAGAAGGTCGTCACTCTCAACCGTGTATCCAAGACGGTGAAAGGCGGGCGTATCTTCAAGTTCGCCGCCCTTGTGGTGGTGGGCGACGGCAACGGCACCGTGGGCTTCGGTTTGGGCAAAGCGTCCGAAGTGCCCGACGCCATACGCAAGGGTATTGACGACGCGAGGAAGAACACCGTGAAGGTCAACCTCAAGGGCACCACCATACCCCACGAGGTGCTCGGCGAGTTTGGCGCGGGCAAGGTGCTGCTCAAGCCCGCCGCGCCCGGCACGGGCGTTATCGCGGGCGGCCCCGTGCGCGCCGTTATGGAAATGGCGGGCATACGCGACGTGCGCACCAAGTCGCTCCGCTCCAATAACCCGCAAAATGTGGTTATCGCCACGGTGGAAGCCTTGAAGTCGTTAAAGAGCGCGGAGGAAGTGGCTAAGGTGAGGGGCAAGAGCGTGTCCTCCCTGCTGAGAAAGGAGGCCCCCGCCAATGCCAAAGGCTAAGGGCGCGCCCCAAAGGGCCGTGGTGACCCTTACACTGGCAAAAAGCCTTGCCGGCCGCCATAAGAAACATATCGCCACGGCGCACAGCCTCGGTCTGCGCCGTATCGGAGACACCACCACCCAGCCGTTTACGCCCACCACGGCGGGCAAGGTGGCGCAAATCGGCTATTTGCTCAAACGCGAGGTGTCGAACCAATGAAACTATACGATTTACGCTCGCCTTCCGGCGGCAACAAAGCCGTTTCGCGCGTGGGGCGCGGCTCCGCCTCCGGCTCCGGCAAGACCTCCGGGCGCGGGCATAAGGGCGCGAAGTCGCGCAGCGGCTACAGCCGCAAGCGGGGCTTTGAGGGCGGGCAGATGCCGCTCGTGCGCCGCCTGCCCAAACGCGGCTTTGTGAATATCCACGCCAAGCCCCTCACCGCCGTAAACCTCTCGGCGTTCGACGCGTTTGCCGACGGCGAGCGCGCGGGCGCGCGGGAACTTTTGGAAAAGGGCGTCATCAAAAGTTGCCCCCACGGGCTTAAAGTGCTCGGCGGCGGGCAAATGAAGCATAAGGTCACCGTGGCGGCGGCCGCGTTTTCCGCCTCGGCAAAGGAGAAAATCGCCGCGTCGGGCGGGAAGGCCGAGGTGGTGTGATGCTGGAAGTATTTCGCAACGCTTGGCGGATACCCGACCTGCGAAAGAAAATACTCTTCACGGTGTTTATCATCGTGGTATACCGTTTCGGCGCGCAAATCCAAGTGCCGTTTGTGGATGTGGCGGTCTTTTCGCAGGCCTTCCTCAGCCAGGCGGGCGGCATATTCGGTATGTTTGACATGATGAGCGGCGGCGCGTTTTCGCGCTCGACCATCTTCGCCCTCTCCATACAGCCGTACATCAACGCCTCCATCATCATGCAGCTGCTCACCGTGGGCATACCCGCCCTGGAGCGTATGCAGAAGGAAGGCGGCGAGGAGGGGCGCAAGAAAATCGCCTCCATCACCCGCTACGCCACAGTCGGCCTCGCGTTGCTCATGGGTTTCGGCTACTTCACCTACATCAACAGCATAGACGGCGCGCTCGTGGGCGCGGCGGAAGGCAACTTCTGGTGCGGCGCGGTTATAGTCCTCAGCTTCACGGCGGGCTCGGCGTTCATCATGTGGCTCGGCGAGCAGGTCACGGAGTTCGGCGTGGGCAACGGCATATCCATCATACTCTTCGCCTCCATCGTCTCGCGCGGGCCGAGCATGGTCTCCGCCGCCGTCGGCCTGGCGCAAAGCAACCAATGGGCGCTTTTGGTGGGCGTGGTCGTCGCCGCCGTGGCCGCCGTGGTATTCGTGGTGTTCATCACCAACGCCGAGCGCAGGGTGCCCATCCAATACAGCAAGCGCATGATAGGGCGCAAGATGTACGGCGGGCAAAGCACCCACCTGCCCCTGAAAGTCAATATGTCCGGCGTTATGCCCATCATCTTCGCGCAGGCCATCGCGTCGTTTCCCATCACCATCGCCGCGTTTATATCCAAGGAGGCCAACGACGCCGTGGACCGCTGGTTCGGCTATCAGTCCGTGCTGTATATCGTGGTCTACTTCGCGCTGATTATCGGCTTTGCCTACTTCTACCAAAGCATACAGTTCAACCCCGTGGAAATCGCGAACAACCTAAAACAGAGCGCGGGTTTCATCCCCGGCTTCCGCCCCGGCAGGCCCACGAGCGACTTTATCAAGAAGGTGCTCAACAAAATCACGCTCTTCGGCGCGCTGTTTTTGGGCGTTATCGCCGTGGTCCCCATTGTAATGTCCATGTTTTCCGATTCGCTCAGGGGGCTGGCGCTCGGCGGCACATCGTTGCTCATCGTGGTGGGCGTGGCGTTGGAGACGGTGAAGGCGATTGAGGCGCAGATGGTAATGCGCCACCACAAAGGATTTTTGGAGTAAAAGCCATGAGACTGATTATGTTCGGCGCCCCCGGCTCCGGGAAAGGCACGCAGGCCGACCTGCTCTGCGCCCGTTTGGGCGTACCCTCCGTCTCCACCGGCAATATCCTGCGCGCGGCAATCGCCGCCGGCACGGAAGTGGGCGCGGAGGCCGAGCAGTATGTCACGAGCGGCCGGCTTGTGCCCGACGAGATTATGCTGCGGCTGATTACGGAGCGTTTGGCCAAACCCGACTGCGAAAAGGGCTTTATACTCGACGGCTACCCGCGCACGCTGCCGCAGGCGCAAGCCCTGGAAGCGGCCGGGGTGGAGATAGACGCCGTGGTGAGCATAGACACGCAAGACGCCGACATCGAGCGCAGGCTTTCCGGGCGGCGCGTGTGCGGCGGCTGCGGCAAGAGCTACCATGTAACATATAACCCCCCGGCTAAGGAGGGTATATGCGACGACTGCGGCTCACCCGTGACCCGCCGGCCCGACGACGACCCGCAAGTGGTGGCTTCGCGCCTTCGCCTTTACCACAGCACCACCGAGCCGCTGCGGGCGCGGTATGAGGAAATGGGTCTTTTGCGGAGCGTGGACGCGGGCGGCGGCATTGCCGAGATTGCCGAGCGTGTGCTCGCGGCGCTGGGGGTGCGATGATACCCGTAAAGTCCGCGCGGGAGATTGACACAATGCGCCGCGCCTGCCGCGTCACGGCATTGGCGCTGAAAGCCGGGAGCGAGGCCATAGCGCCCGGCGTGACCACCGGGGCAATCTGCGGCATTATACGCAGCGCCATCGAGTGCCGCGGAGCCACCCCCACGTTCCTGGGTTACCGGGGGTACCCCGCCCCGGCCACCATATCCGTTAACGAGGAGTTGATTCACGGCATACCCGGTTCCCGCCGCCTTCGCGCCGGCGACATTGTGAGCATAGACGTGGGCGCGGCGGTGGACGGCTACACGGGCGACTGCGCCGGCACTTACCCCGTGGGCGAGGTGTCGCAGAAGGCCTTGTTGCTGATACGCGCCGCGGAGGAGAGTTTTTTCGAGGGTATCCGCCACGCGCGCGAAGGCGCCCACCTCTACGACATATCCAAAGCTATCCAACTCTGCGCGGAGCGGCGCGGCTATTCGGTGGTTCGCGCCTTCACCGGCCACGGTGTGGGGAGGCAGCTCCACGAGGAGCCCGAAGTGCCCAATTTTTGCCCGGTCAAGGGCAGGGGTCCGCGCCTTCTTACGGGGATGACGCTGGCGGTGGAACCGATGCTCGCCTGCGGCAGCGCCGAGGTTGTGATAAAAGAAGACGGCTGGACAGTCTGCACCGCGGACGGCGAGCTGTGCGCCCACTACGAACACACCGTGCTTGTCACAGCCGACGGGCCGGAACTGCTTACGATAGCGGAGGGATGCGGGTAATGTCGAAAGACGACGTGATTGAGACCGAAGGCACTGTGTTGGAAGCGTTGCCCAACGCGATGTTTTCGGTGGAAATCCAAGGCGGGCACAAGATACTGGCGCATATTTCGGGGAAACTGAGGATGAATTTTATCCGTATTCTGCCCGGCGACCGCGTTACCGTGCAGATGTCGCCCTACGACCTCTCGCGCGGGCGCATAACATGGAGGTCAAAGTAGCGGCGCGGAAAGAACACCGGGCTTTTGGAGGCGGCGACCTCCGAACCGTGATATGCGGAGCATATCAACGCCCCGCGCGAGCGGAAAAAAGCGACCCCGCGCGCGGCGCGGAAAGAAGAACACCGGGCTTTTGGAGGTGGCTGCCGTGAAAGTAAGACCGTCGGTGAAGCCGATGTGCGAAAAGTGCAAAATCATCAAGCGCCACGGGCGCGTGATGGTCATTTGCCCCAACCCCAAGCATAAGCAGAAACAAGGCTGAGCGAGCCGCTCAATCTATTTTGCCGGAGGTGCCGATATGGCGCGTATTGCGGGCGTGGACCTGCCAAACGAGAAACGTGTGGAAATCGGTCTTACCTATATCTTCGGTATAGGCCGCACCACCAGCGCAAAGATACTGAAAAAGTCGGGCGTGAACCCGGACACCAGGGTGAAGAGCCTCACCGACGACGAGGTGGCGCGCCTGCGCGACATCATTGAAAAAGAGCTGAAAGTGGAAGGTGACCTGCGCCGCGATATGGCGCTGGACGTAAAGCGCCTCATTGAAATCGGCAGCTATCGCGGCGCGCGCCACAGGAAGGGCTTGCCGTGCCGCGGGCAGCGCACCAAGACCAACGCGCGCACGCGCAAAGGGCCCAGAAGGGCTATTGCCGGGAAAAAGAAGTAATATCCATTTAAGGAGGCAGATATATGGCTCAGCCGAAGGCTAAGCGCGGCGTTTCGCGCAAACGCAGGGAGCGGAAGAATATCGAACGGGGGCAGGCGCACATCCGCGCTTCCTTCAACAACACTATGGTGAGTATGACCGACACGCAGGGTAATGTGCTTTCGTGGGCGTCGGCGGGCGGACTGGGCTTTCGGGGAAGCCGCAAATCCACACCGTTTGCCGCGCAGTCGGCCGCCGAGGCGGCGGCCAAAGCCGCCATGGAACACGGGTTGCGTACCGTGGAGGTCTTTGTGAAGGGGCCGGGCTCCGGGCGCGAGGCGGCCATCCGCGCCTTGCAGGCCGTGGGGCTTGAGGTGAGCCTCATAAAGGACGTGACCCCCATACCGCACAACGGATGCCGTCCGCCCAAGAGAAGGAGAGTGTGACCGATATGGCCAGATATTCAGGCGCGGTGTGCCGTTATTGCCGCCGCGAGAAACAAAAGCTCTTTCTGAAGGGCGACCGCTGCTATTCGCCCAAATGCTCCGTGGCTATACGCGAATACCCGCCGGGGCAGCACGGCCAAGGCCGCAAGAAACCCTCCGAATATGGCATGCAGCTGCGCGAAAAGCAGAAGGCGCGCCGCCATTACGGCGTGTTGGAGCGGCAGTTCGCCCATTATTTCGAGCTCGCCGCGAAGATGAAGGGGCAGTCGGGCGAAAACCTGCTCTCGCTCTTAGAGCGGCGGTTAGACAACGTGGTTTATCGCATGGGCCTTGCCATGAGCCGCCCGGAAGCGCGCGCGCTTGTGACGCACAGGCACTTCTGCGTGGACGGCAAGAGCGTGAATATTCCTTCGTTTTTGGTTAGGACGGGCATGACCGTGGCGTTAAAACCCGCAAGCCGCCGTTTGGATAAGTTTGTCGCCTGCGCGGAGGTCAACAGCGCCCGGCCTGTGCCCCGGTGGATGGATATGGACTTCGAGGCGTTTACCGCGAGGATTGTGGCGCTCCCGGCGCGCGAGGACATAGACCTGCCGCTGGAAGAAAACCGCATTGTGGAGCTTTACTCCAAGTAACGGGAAACACGCTTTCCGCGGCGCGGCGCTCCGGGCGCCGGTACGGGTAAACGCCCTTGCGGGCGGCTTTCGGGTCGCCACACTTAACGGAGGAGTGTTTGCATGATTGAGTATATAGAGAAACCCTGCATTGTGGTGGAAAACGACGAAGGCCATTACAGCAAATTCGTAATCGAACCCTTAGAGCGCGGATACGGCACCACCCTCGGCAATTCCCTGCGGCGCGTGCTGCTCTCGTCGCTGCCCGGCACAGCCGTGACCACCGTGAAAATCGCCGGCGTGCTGCATGAGCTGAGCACCATACCGGGGGTGAAGGAAGACGTTACGGAAATCGTGCTAAACGTCAAGCGCATTATCGCCAAGATGGTCACCGGCGGCGTGAAGACCCTCTATATTGACGCGCAAGGCGAGCGCTCGGTCACCGCCGGCGACATAGAATGCGGCGGGGAAGTGGAAATCGTGAACCCGGAGCTGCATATCGCCACGCTCGCGGAGGGCGCGCGCTTGGAGATGGAGCTTACCGTGGATAACGGGCGCGGCTATGTGCCCTCCGAGCGCAACAAACCCGCCCACGGCATTATCGGGCTTATCCCCGTGGACAGCGTGTACACGCCCGTGAAGAAGGTCAACTTCACGGTGGAAAACACGCGCTTTCAGGATATGACCGACCTCGACAAGCTCTCTTTGGAGGTTTGGACCAACGGCACGATGACGGCGCGCGATGCCGTGTCCATGGGCGCGAATATACTCACGGAGCACCTCTCGCTCTTTGAGGACCTTTCGGAGATGGGCGCGGGCGCTTCCTTGGTGGTGGACAGGGCCGACGCGCAGCATGAGAGGAAATTGGAAATGACCATCGAGGAGCTTGACCTCACCGTGCGGAGTTTCAACTGCCTGAAACGCGCGGGAATCAACACCGTGCAAGACTTGGTGAGCCGCTCGGAGGAAGAGATGATGAAGGTGCGCAACCTCGGCGCGAAGTCGCTCGTGGAAGTGAAGAACAAATTGGCCATTTTGGACCTGCGGCTGACAGACGACGTAGAATAGGGAGGTGGGGCAGTTATGCCCGGCACAAGGAAGTTAGGCCGCCCGACGGCACACAGGATGTCCATGCTGCGCACATTGGTGACGCAGCTCTTAGACGGCGGGCGCATAGAGACAACCTATACCCGCGCGCGGGAGACCGCCGCGCTCGCCGAGAAGATGATAACGCTGGGTAAGAAAGACACGCTTGCCGCCCGGCGGCGCGCGGCGGCGTTTATCACTAAAGAATCCGCCGTCACGAAGCTCTTTAAAGACATAGCGCCGAAGTACGCGGGGCGCGAGGGCGGCTATACGCGGGTGACCCGTGTGGGCGCGCGGCGCGGCGACGCGGCCGAGATGGCCGTGTTGGAGCTTGTGTAGGTGAGTTTTGCGGAGGTTTCCCGCGCGCGCGGGGAGCCTCCTCTTTCTCCGGGGCGGTAAGGAGGCGCGGAGCCGTATGAAGGAACTGATAGTGGACAAGAACGTGATAAAGACCAACCTCGCCGCCGTGCGCGAGAAAGCCGCCGGCTTGTCCATAATGGCCGTGGTGAAGTCCGACGCCTACGGGCTGGGGCTGAGCGGCGCGGTGGAGCTGCTCTACGCCGAGGGTGTGCGGCGCTTCGGCGTGTGCTTGGCTTCGGAGGCCGCAGTAATACGGCAGGCGGGTTACGGCGATGTGGAAATCCTCATGCTCCGCTCTATTTCCCACGCGGCGGAAATCGAGCAGCTGCTCGACCTCGGCGTGACCGCCACCATAGGTTCGCAGGAGGCCGCCATGGCGCTCTCCGGCCTTGCCGAGCGGCGCAGCACCGTGGCGGAAGCGCAAATCAAAATAGACACGGGTTTCGGCCGCTACGGCTTCCTGCCCTCGGAAATGGACAAAATCTTCGGCGTATATCAATACTTGGGCAACCTCGCCATTACGGGCATATATACGCAGTACAACTCGCAGCTGTCGCGCAAGGCTCTGCTGCGGCAAGCGGCGGCGTTCGACACCGTGCTCGCCGGGCTGCGCGAGCGCCGGATGGAGACGGGCACAGTCCATGCCGCGGGCTCCACGGTGCTGTTTACCAAAAAAGACGTGCCGCTTTACGACATGGTGCGCGTTGGCGCGGCGCTCGGCGCTTCGGGGCTGCCGCGCGGGAGCAAGACGGGTTTGGGCAAGGCGGCGAAGCTGCACGCGCAAATCGAGGAAGTGCGCTGGCTGCCCGCGCGAAGCCCCGTGTCCGGCGGCAAGCGACTGCGCAAGGCGGCGCGCGTGGGGGTGGTGCCGGTGGGTTACGCGGACGGCTTTGCCGTGCAGAAGCCCCCTTCGTCCAAAAGCTCCGCCTACCGCCGCCTCATGCGCGAACTTTGGGCAAAGCCGCGCTTTTTACGCACGGCGGAGGGCAAAAAACTGCGCCTTTTGGGCAGGGTGGGGCAGACGCACCTGGCGCTCGACCTTTCCTCCTCAGACGCCGGGGCGGGCACTGACGTATACGCCGAGGTTATCCCGCTTTTCTGCGGCAGGCTGCCGATACGGTATGTGTAGCGCAAGGCGTTAGATGGAACGCCACGGTACCGCGGCTTTCGGCGCGCCCTATGACCCCCCGTTGCTCTCGGCGCTGCGCGAATACGCCTCGGCGCGCGCATACAGGTTTCATATACCCGGCCACAAAGGCTCCCTGCCGCCGCCCCTGAGCGGCGCGGCAAAACTCGACTTCACGGAAAGCGCCGCGTGCGGCAACCTCTACTCCGGCGGCGGCCCCATACGCCGGGCGGAGGAAAAGGCCGCCGAACGCTTCGGCGCGGCGCATTGCCTGTTTCTCACGGGCGGGGCGACGCAGGGCGTGTACGCCATGTTGGCCGCGTATGTGCCCGAAGGGGGCGTGATATACGCGGACAGAGCCTGCCACAAGAGCGTCCACCACGCCATGGCCGCGCTCGACATTACCCCGCGGTGGCTCGCGCGGGGCACCATTGAGCCCTTCGGCGCTCCCGCGCCGCTCGCGCCCCGGCCGCTCGCTCCCGCGGCGTGCGTATTCCTCACCACCCCCACCTATTACGGCACGTTTACCTCCGTTTCCGGGTGGGGTTTGCCCGCGATAGCGGACGCGGCCCACGGGGCGCATCTGGGCTTGCCGCGCGGGGCGGCAGCGGCGGTGTGCTCGGCGCACAAGACATTGCCCGCGCTGGGGCAGGCGGCGTTTATACTCACCCAAGGCGAGCCCGACCTATTGCGCTATTACTCTTCCGTATTCGGCACATCCTCGCCCTCTTACCCCGTTATGGCGTCCATGGACTACGCCGTGTCGGAATTGAGCGAGGAAATGTGGGCGCAAACGCGCGAATATGCCGAAGGGCTCAGGGAGCGGCACGGCAATATCATGCGCGGCGGCGACCCGACACGGCTGGTGGTGTATACGGGCAGCGGCTACGCGCACGCCCTGCGCGCCGAGCGGGAATACGGCGTGGTGTGCGAAATGGCGGACAGAAACAACGTGATGTTTGTGCTCACCCCGCGCGACACGTGCGAAAGCCGCCGCGCGCTGGAAAAGGCGCTCGCCGCCATGGACACGCCTATGCCGCCCGTGGCGGAAGAGCCCGCCCCGCCCTTGCCGAAAGCGGTTATGTCCATACGGAGCGCCCTGTTTGCGCCGGGCGAACCCATAGCGCCCGCCCGCAGCGCGGGGAGGGTGGCGGCGAGGCCGGCTTGCCCGTTCCCCCCGGGTGTGCCGTTGGTTGCGCCGGGCGAACTGATTGACGAAGAAACGGGCGAACGGTTGGCGCGGGCTTTGGGCGAAGGCGAATATGTTTACTGCGTGAAGGAGTGAAGCCCCATGAAGCTCTTGCTGTCTATAATCAACCACGACGACGCGCACGACGTAATCCGCCACCTGACGCAGGAAGGCTACCCCGTGACCAAACTCGCCACCACGGGCGGCTTTTTGCAGGTGGGCAACGTGACCGTGCTGATTGTGACGGAAGACGAGAAGGTGAAGGGCGCGCTGGACGTTATCGAGAAACATTCCCATTCGCGCCGGCAAGTGGCGGTCACGCCGGAGGCGGGCATGGGGCAGTATTCCTCCCTGCCCGTGGACATCACCGTGGGCGGCGCCACGGTATTTGTGCTCAATGTGGAAGACCTCCGAAAGTTTTAGCACGCCGGCGCAGGCGGTAATCATCGAGGGCCCCCCGGAGCGGGCGGCCGGCGCGGCGCGGGCGAAGGCGGCGCGGCATATCGGGGCGAAGGCTTACCTTATTGACGAGGGCGCTCACCCCGATGTGCGCGAGGAAAGCGGCGCGGCGGGCGCGGGGCAGGCGGGCAGGGTGCGCGCGCTGTGCGCCGACGCGTTCGTGCGGCCGTTTATGGCGGAGAAGAAGGTATACATCATCACAAACGCGGACGAACTGAGCGAACATTCGCAGAACGCCTTGCTCAAAACGCTGGAGGAGCCGCCGCCTTACGCCTATTTCTACTTGCTTTGCGCCGACGCGAACGCCTTGCTTGCCACAGTGCGCTCGCGCTGCGTAACGGTGAAGCTGCCGCCCGCGTCCGCGCCGCCGCGAGAGGAGCTTGCGGCGCAGGCGAGGAAGTGGCTTGCGGCTATGGCGCCGGAGCGGGGGTCGCGCAAAGGCGCGGAAACGGAGCTTGCCGTGTGCGCCGTGGTGATGGGCTGGCAAAACCACAAGCGCGACGATTTCTTCGAGCTGCTTTGGCAAGTATACGCCCTGCTGCGCGAGGAGCTGACCTCAAGCCGCCCGGAGCGCCTGCCGCGGGAGAAAGTGTTTGCCCTGCTCGGCGCGTTGCGCGATATGGCGGAGTTGCAGGCGGTAAACCCCTCTGTGCCCGCCCTTTGCGGGGAGTTTATGCGCGTGTGCGCGGAGGGTTAGTTGTTAGTGGTTAGTGGTTAGTTGTTAGTGGTTAGTAGACGGGGGAATCTATTATGCGAAGCATAATAGCACACCACGTGAGTGGGAACATAGTTGGTTAGTTGTCAGTGGGTAGTTGTTAGTAGACGGGGGTGCGGGCTTCGCCCTCATTCCCGCCCGCCCGCCCGCAGTAGAGCGGGGGCTTCGCCCCCGTCTGCGTAGTGGCGGTTGTCCTCAACCGCCCGCCGTAACTCCCGCCTCCTTCGCCCCCTAACCACTAACCACTAACAACTAACCGCTGACAACTAACAACCAACAACTAACACAGCGGGCGGGAATGACCGCATACTTATGACAGAGAGGAATGGACCAATGACAAAGATAATCGGGGTGCGGTTCAGGAAAACAAACCGCGTGTATGATTTTTCGCCCGGCGCCCACTTGCCGCGGAAGGGCATGCCGGTGATTGTGGAAACACAGCGCGGCGTGGAGGCCGGGGACTGCGTGACGGATATACACGAAGTGGAGGACGAGAAGATTATACCGCCGCTGCGCTCTGTGTTGCGTATCGCCGACAAGCGCGACCTCGATATTATGCGCCGCAACGCCGAGCGTGAGAAGGAGGCCGCGCCCATATTCCTGCGCTTGGTGGCGGAACACAAGTTGGTGATGAAACTCGTGGACACGGAATACACCTTCGACGGCGCGAAGCTGATATTCTACTTCACAGCCGACGGCAGGGTGGACTTCCGCGAGCTTGTGAAGAACTTGGCGAGCGTGTTTCACATACGCATAGAGCTGCGGCAAATCGGCGTGCGCGACGAGGCGCGCATGCTCGGCGGCTTGGGCGTGTGCGGCAAGGCGCTGTGCTGTTGCATATTCTTAGACCAGTTTAACCCCGTGTCCATCAAAATGGCCAAGGAGCAGGGCCTTTCGCTCAACCCGGCGAAAATCTCCGGCTCATGCGGCAGGCTCATGTGCTGCCTGAAATACGAGCAGGAGCATTACGAGGAATTGCAGCGCAGTATGCCCGGGCCGGAGGCCATAGTGGAAACACCGCAGGGGCGCGGCACGGTCACGGAGGTGCAGCTGCTGCGCGGCGAGCTGAAGGTGCGCTTAGACTCCGCGCCGGAGGTGCCGCCCAAGGTTTACCGCAAGGGCGAGGTCAAGCTCATACGCAACCCCTTGCCCCGCGCCGACGAAAGGGAGCCGGAAGACGCGGATATGCTCGCGCCATGATATTCGACACCCACGCCCATTACGACGACGCGCGTTTCGATGCCGACCGCCACAAGATTCTCGCGTCTTTGCCTTCACGCGGAGTGGGGCTTGTGGTGAACCCCGGCTGCTGCCTGCGCTCGTCCGCGGCGGCCATCGAACTGTCCGAGCGCCACGCCCATGTATACGCGGCGGCGGGGGTGCACCCGCACGAGGCGGCAAAGGTGGGCGAGGGCTATATCGCGGCGCTCGCGGAGCTGGCGGCCCACAAAAAATGCGTGGCCATCGGCGAGATTGGCTTAGACTATTACAGGGAGTATTCGCCGCGTGATATACAACAACGCGTGTTTCGGGAACAGTTAGAGCTGGCGGCCGGGCTGAACCTGCCCGTAATCATCCACAGCCGCCGCGCCCACGCGGACGTGTGCGCCATACTTGCCGCCTTCCCCCGCGCGCGGGGGGTGTGGCACTGCTTTTCCGGCTCCGGGCCTTCGGCGCGGGAGCTGTGTGAAAAGGGTTGGTATCTGGGCTTCGCCGGCTTTGTGACGTATGAAGGCTCCAAGAAATGGCGCTCGGCCGTGGCGCTCGCGCCCCCGGAGCGGCTGCTCGCGGAAACGGACGCGCCGTATATGCCCCCGGAGCCGCACAGGGGCGGGCGCTGCGATTCCTCCATGCTCCCGCGCACCATAGCGTGTATGGCGGAGGCGGCGGGGCTGACGGCGGAGGCGATGGAGGAACTTACATACGGAAACGGGGTGGCGCTGTTTGGCGTTTAAGCCTGTGTACCGGGTGGGCGGCGGCTTGTATATCAACCTCACCAACGCCTGCACATGCGAATGTGTGTTTTGCCTGCGCTCGCTGAAAAGCGACCCGTTTGGCAACGAGCTGTGGCTTTCCCGCGAGCCGGACGCGCATGAGGTGATGGCGGCGCTGCGCGGGCACAACGCCGGGGAATGTGGGGAAATCGTCTACTGCGGCTACGGCGAACCCACCTTGCGGCTGCAAACGCTCTTAGACACCGCCGCCGCCATAAGGCGCGAATACCCGCGCGTGCCCCTGCGCCTGAACACCAACGGCCACGGCAGCCTGGCGGCCGGCGAGGACATCACGCCCCGCCTGCGCGGGTTGCTCAACATCGTGTCCGTGTCGCTCAACGCCCACGACGCGCAAACCTACGCGGCCGTGTGCAAGCCGGGCGGCGGCGCGGCGGCATACGGCGCTATGCTCGACTTTGCCCGCAAGGCAAAAGGGCAAGGTTTAGACGTGCGCCTGTCCATAGTACGCGGGCGGGCGGACGAGGATAAGTGCCGCGCCGTGGCGGAGGCCATGGGCTTGCCGCTGAGGGTGAGGGATTATTTGCCCCGCAACCGTTGACAAAACGCCCCGCGCCCTGTAAAATGGCATTGGTGATAATTATTGTTTTTATCATACATTTTTTTGGAGGTGCGTTTGTATACAACTGTTTTTCTTGATTTTAGGTTATGTGCTGGCCGCAGTGCTGGCCGCGGCGGGCTTCGTGGCGGGGCAGAAGTACCGCAAGAGCATAGCCGAGCGTGAGATTTCCAGCGCGGAAGACGAGGCGAAGAGGATTATCAACGATGCCATAAAGGGCGCCGAATCGAAGAAGCGGGAGGCGCTTGTGGAGGCGAAGGAGGAAATCTACAGAAACCGTCAGGAGTACGAGCGGGAAATAAAAGAGCGCAGGGTGGAAATCCAAAAACAAGAGCGCCGTTTGCAGCAAAAAGAGGAACATTTGGACAAAAAGTTAGAAAACGCGGAAAAGAAAGAAGAAAACCTGCAAAACAAACTCAAGGAGGCAGAGGCGGTGAAAGACGAAGCCGCCCTGCTCAAGCGTTCGCAAATGGATGTGCTCGAGCGCATATCCGGCTATTCGCAGGAGGAGGCCAAGCTCTTTCTCATCAAAAACGTGGAGAGCGAGGTCACCCACGAAATGGCCATGAAAATCAAAGACGCGGAGGCCAAGTATAAGGAAGAGGCCGATGCCCGCGCCCGCGACATAGTATCGCTCGCCATACAGCGCGTGGCAAGCGACCATGTGGCGGAGTTTGCCGTGAGCGTGGTGCCGTTGCCCAACGACGAAATGAAAGGGCGCATTATCGGGCGCGAGGGGCGCAACATACGCGCGCTCGAAACCCTCACGGGTGTGGACCTCATCATAGACGACACCCCGGAGGCCATCACCATCTCCGCCTACGACGCGGTGCGCCGCGAAGTCGCCCGTATGACCTTGGAAAAACTCATTGCCGACGGGCGTATCCACCCCGCGCGCATTGAGGAAATGGTGGAAAAATCCAAGAAAGAGATTGACGCCATCATCAAGACGGAGGGCGAGCGCGCCACGTTTGAGACCGGCGTGCACGGCCTGAACTCGGAGCTTGTGAAGCTGCTCGGCAGGATGAAGTACCGCACGAGCTTCGGGCAGAATGTGCTGCGCCATTCCATAGAGGTTGCGCTCTTAGCGGGCATTATGGCCTCCGAACTCGGCGTGGACGTGATGCAGGCCAAGCGGGCGGGGCTGTTGCACGACATCGGCAAGGCCGTGGACCACGACGTGGAGGGCAGCCATATCGCGCTCGGCGTGGAACTCGCGCGCAAATATCGCGAAAACGAGCATATTGTCCACGCCATACACGCCCACCACGGCGACGTGGAGTGCAAGACGGCGCTGGCGTTTCTCGTGGCGGCGGCGGACGCTATATCGGCGGCGCGCCCGGGGGCGCGGCGCGAGAACTTGGAAAACTACATCAAGCGTTTGCAACAGTTGGAGGAATTGACCAACAGCTTCGAGGGAGTGGAAAAGAGCTTCGCCATACAGGCCGGGCGCGAAATCCGCATAATGGTCAAGCCCGACATAGTGGACGACGACAGAATGATTCTCTTAGCTCACGACATGGCCCGAAAAATTGAAAACGACCTGCAATACCCCGGGCAGGTCAAGGTGCACCTCATACGCGAGACAAGGCATATAGATTACGCCAAGTAACGCGCGCCATGCTCACGGATATATACGACCCGAAGGCCCTCACGGCGACCCTCATGCCGCTCGGTTTCCGTTTCTCAAAGGCAAGGGGGCAAAGTTTCCTCATAGACCCCGCCGTGCCGGCGGCCATGGCGCGACATCTGCCCCCGCGCGCGAGAGCGCTTGAAATCGGGCCGGGGCCGGGCGCGCTGACGCGGGCGCTGCTGCAAGACGCCGAAGCCGTGGTGGCCATAGAGAGCGACGCGACGCTCGCGGCGTTTTTGGGCGGGGAACTCGAAGGCGAAAGCAAACTCATCTTGCTACACGCGGACGCTGTGAAGACCGACCTCGGCGCGTTGGCGCGGCAACATTCCCTCGCCGTGGCGTGCGGCAACCTGCCGTATGCCGTTACGACCCCGTTGCTCACGGCGTTGCTGCGGGCGGGCGAATACGGCGTGATGCTGCTCATGGTGCAGCGCGAGGTGGCGCAACGGCTTGTCTCCCCGCCGGGTTCGCGGGTATACGGCGCGTTCACCGTGTTCGCGCGGGTCTATTGCGAAAGTGAAATCCTCTTTACCGTGCCGCCGGAATCCTTTTTCCCGCGCCCGCTCGTCACTTCGGCGGTCATAAGGCTCACCCGCCGCCCCCGGCCGCTTGTGCGGGACGATGACGCGGCGCGTTTCTTCGCCCTCGTGCGCGCCGCTTTTGCCCACCGGCGCAAGACCTTGGCAAACTCCCTTTCCGCTTCGCTCGGCGTTTGCAAGGAAACCGTGGCACAGCAACTGCGCCGGGCGGGCATAGACCCGAACGCGCGGGCGGAGACATTGGATATACCGCAGTTTCTCGCCGCCGCGGCGCAACGGGCGACGGAGGGCGGGGACGCGGGGTAGCGACGGCACAGAGGCAGGGATATTCGGATACGCCGACAAGGGGGTATGTGTCATGGTCACGGAAGCGTTGCCTTTCGGCGCGCTCGGCATTGTGGGTCTGCGCGGCTGCGAGGAACTGATAGCCAAAGTGGACGCGTATCTGCGGCATTGGGATGTGGCCGACGGGGGCACGGGGCGCACGTTTGTGGTGCACGCGAGCTGCCCGCGCTTTGCCACAGGCGAGGGCAAGGGGCTGTTTGAGCAGTCCGTGCGCGGCTACGACCTCTATGTGCTGGCGGATATGTTTAATTACGGCGTTACGTTCAATATGTATAACCTCACCATACCCATGAGCCCGGACAACCACTTCATGGATTTAAAGCGCATAATCTCCGCCACCAACGGCAAAGCGCGGCGCATTACCGTCATAATGCCGATGCTCTACGAAGGGCGGCAGCACAGGCGCACGGCGCGCGAATCGCTTGACTGCGCCGTGGTGCTCCAGGAACTTTGCGCTATGGGCGTGGAAAACATCATCACTTTCGACGCGCACGACCCGCGCGTGCAAAACTCCATACCGCTCAAGGGCTTTGAGAATGTGCAGCCCTATTATCAAATGGTGAAGGCGCTGCTCGCGCGCGAGCCGGGGTTTGTTATAGACCCGGAGAAAGTCATAGTGGTTTCGCCCGACGAAGGAGCGATGACGCGCAATATCTTCTACGCCTCCGTGCTGGGGCTGAACTTGGGTATGTATTATAAGCGCAGGGATTATACCACCGTCGTCAAAGGCCGCAGCCCCATCGTCAGCCACGAGTTCCTCGGCGAGAGCGTGGAGGGCAAAGACGTGATTATTGCCGACGACATGATTAGCACGGGCGAGTCTATACTCGGCATAAGCGAAGACCTGAAAGACCGCGGCGCGCGCAGAATCTTCATATTCGCCACGTTCGGCCTTTTTACGGACGGCTTGGAAGTTTTCCACAGGGCCTACGAGCGCGGCGTTTTTGAGCGCGTCTTCACCACCAACCTCGTCTACCGCCCGCCGAGCCTGCAAAGCTGCGAGTGGTACAGCGAGGTGGATATGTCAAAATACATAGCCTACCTCGTGAGCACACTCAACTACGACAGGAGCATCAGCGGCCTGCTCGACCCCGTGACGCGCATAAAGGAAATCCTGCCGCCGCGCACAGCCGCCCTTGATGACTGAGGCGCGGCGCAAAAAAGCGTTCGCCCTATACACGGCGGTTATCGCGCTCACGGGGCTTGCCATGGGTCTGTCCGACTCCGTGCTTGCCAACTATTATAAAGATGCCTACAACACGGGCGCGTTTGCCCGCGGCCTCATTGAGCTGCCGCGCGAACTGCCGGGTGTGCTTTGTGTGGTCATCGTCTCCGCTTTCGCCTTCTTCGGCGACATACGCCTCGCGGCGCTCGCGCAGGCCTTGGCCGCTTTCGGCCTCACTGTGCTTGGGGCGGTAACGCCGCGCTTCGGCGTTATGCTTGTGTTTTTGTTTATATTCTCGCTCGGGCAACATATCTTCATGCCGCTGTCGGACAGCATAGGGCTTGCGCTGGCAGAGGAAGGCAAGGCGGGCAAGGCGCTTGGCAGGCTCAACGGCGCGCGCACCGCCTTTTCCATGGCGGCGGGCGTTATTGTGTTCATCGGCTTTCGGGCGGGGTTCTTCTCGTTTTTCACCCCTGTAAAGGTAATCTTCCTCATTGCGGCGGCAATCTTCGCGGCAATCTTTGTGTTGCTCGCGCGCCTGCGGCGTATCGCGGGGGAAAAGACGGCCGGGCGCGGGCGCTTTCGCGTTGTGCTCCGCTCCGAATACGGCGTGTTTTACCTGCTCGCCTCGCTCTACGGCGCGCGCAAACAGATAATGCTCGTGTACGGTCCGTGGGTGCTCATAGAACTGATGGGCTTCGGCGCGGACAATATGGCGCTGCTCGCCATTGCGGGCGCGGGCGCGGGCATCTTCTTCATGCCCGCCGTGGGGCGGTGGATAGACCGCTTCGGCACAGCGCGGCTGATGCTCGCGGAGGCGGCTTGCTTTTTGGTAATTTACACGGCCTACGGGGTGTTGAGCGCGCGGCTGTCTTCCGGCGCTTTGGCGGTTACGGCGGCGGTGGCGGCGGCAGGGTTCGCCGTGAATATGGCCGACCGCATGAGCGCGCAGTTTGGCATGGTGCGCGCCGTATATCTCCGCTCCGTGGCCGTAACGCCGTCCGACATCACGCCCACGCTGAGCCTCGGCATGGCGCTGGACCATGTGCTCAGCATAGCGGGCGCGCTGCTGTGCGGGTGGCTCTGGCGCGAGGCGGGGCCGCAGTATGTCTTTTTGTTTGCGGGGGCGCTCTCACTTTGCAATATGGCGGTGGCGCTAACCTTGACGAAGCGAAAGGGGATGTGATAGTATGGTGTTGTTAGTGTGGTGTTGTCCCGGTAACAAGCTGCGGGAAAACCGTGCCGGGATGTTTCACTCCCCCTTTCGGGGGAGTGAAACGGGAAACTTTCCCGCTATATGACTTCCACGGCAATATAGGCGGAGGTGAGGCCGAATGATTGAATACGAAGACTATACGCAGCGGCTTGCGGAGCAAAAGCCGCTCTTGGAGGAGCTGTCACGCGGGCTGAAGCTGAACGACGCGTTGGCGGAATTGGAAAAGATTGCCAAAGAGACCGCCGCCGCCACGTTTTGGTCCGACATCTCGCGTTCCCAACAGATACTGAAAGAACAGAAAAAGCTGCAAAACAGGATAGAAAGCTACGAAAAGCTGCACACGCGCTGGAAGGACCTGCTGTTGCTTTGCGAACTGGGCCGCGAGGAAGACGACGCCTCCCTCCTGCCCGATATTGAGGCGGGCTTCGTGTCTTTGGTGGCGGACTTGGAAAGCACGCGCATGAACACGCTCTTTTCCGGCGAATACGATACCTGCGGCGCGATTCTGACGCTCCACGCGGGCGCGGGCGGCACGGAGGCGCAGGACTGGGCGGAGATGCTCTACCGTATGTACACGCGCTGGGCGGAACGCAAGGGCTATGACTTCAAGGTGCTTGATTACCTCGACGGCGAGGAGGCGGGGCTGAAAAACGCCGCCCTGCTCATAGAGGGCGACAACGCCTACGGCAGCTTGAAAAGCGAGCACGGGGTGCACCGCTTGGTGCGTATTTCGCCGTTTGACGCGTCGGGGCGGCGGCACACGTCGTTCGCGGCGGTGGAGGTCATGCCCGACCTGCCCGAGGACGCGGGAGTGGAGATTCGCGACGAAGACATCACCGTGACCACATACCGCTCCGGCGGCGCGGGCGGGCAGCATGTGAACAAGACCGAGAGCGCCGTGCGGATTACCCACAATCCCACGGGCATTGTGACCGCCTGCCAAAACGAGCGCAGCCAACACCAAAACCGCGAGGTGGCCATGCGTATGCTCAAAGCCAAACTTGTGGAGGTAAAAGAGCGCGAACACTTGGAGAAAATAGACGACATAAAGGGAGTGCAGAAAGCAATCGAGTGGGGCAATCAAATCCGCTCGTATGTGTTCATGCCGTACACCATGGTCAAAGACCACCGCACGGGCTATGAAACGGGCAACATCAACGCCGTGATGGACGGCGACTTAGACGGCTTTATCTCGGCGTACCTCATAGCGGGCGTGGCGACCCGCGGCGGGTAGGGGGGCATGAGAGTCCGTGAGAGCAAGCGCGTTCGTAAAGGCGTGATACCCCTTGCTTGAAATCCAAGGCCAGCGGTTCGAGTGGGACAGGGATAAGAACATCTCCAACATTGAAAAGCATGGCATACCGTTCAAAGTCGCCGCCACCGTGTTCTTCGACCCCAATGCCCTGCTTTTCGACGACGACGGGCACTCGCGGGACGAAAACAGGTTTATTATCATAGGTTTCGGCAAAAATTATCGCCTGCTCACGGTTTGCCACTGCTACAGGGAAAACGGAGATGTTATCAGGATTATTTCCGCGAGGAAAGCGACAAAGACGGAGCAAGGCTCTATGGAGGCTGTTTGTAATGGAAACCCTTGAAATTAAAGAGGTCACTGATTTTGCCAAAGCCCGCAGAAATCCTTATGCCCGGAAGATTAAGGAAAACGGGTTTTCGATTACCGTGCATTACAGCCCGGAAGACGCGGCCGGAATGATTGAAAGTATTTGCAACAGAGAAACGGACTTCCTTGAATTGGATGCCGATGAGCTCAGCGCCCTTGAGAGATACAGGCGGGCAACATCAACGCCGTGATGGACGGCGACTTAGACGGCTTTATCTCGGCGTACCTCATAGCGGGCGTGGCGACCCGCGGCGGGTAGGGGGGCATGGATATGGGCGTGGACGCGGAAACTGCGGCAAAGCCGGCCGGTTTGACTCGCGGGGAAACAGAGCGGCCGCGGCGAGCGGTTAGCCGCGCGAAGCGTCTATGCGGCGGTTTATGAAGTACAAAACCGTGTCCGCCGACACAAGCAGTAAATTGAGGCCGTAGAAGGCCAGCACATAGTTTGCCCCGTGGAGCAGATTGTTGACGATGCCGCAGATATACCCGGCTATGAGCGCGAGCAGGAACACAAGGCTCTTGCCTTTTGCCGTGCGCGCACGAACGGAGCGGTAGACCGAAAACGGCCATGCCGCCCCGAAGCACAGGAGCATTATAACCTCAAAGATTTTTGTGGGCATATTTCATCGGCCGAGCGCGGCTGCCAGTTCGCCGTGCAGCGCGCGGGTCTTTTCGCCATTGGCGAAACTGATGTATATATCGCCGCCGTCGGCGCGCTCGACACGCAGGGTGGGCGAGGAATCCGCGCGCAGAAACACAAGGGTGTTGCCCAGAGAGCCGGAAAAGTGGCCTTTCAATACGTCGCCTATGCCGCCCACGCCGTTTACCCTTGAGCCGAGGCCGCCGATTTGCCGTATGCTTTGCTCTATGAGCGTGACTTCCGTGATGTTGCCAAGGGGCACGGTGAGGCCGTATACGCCGGAGATATGCAGCCCCTCGCCGTCCACCGTCATGGCAGGGTCGGACATGCCGGAGCCGAGCAGCCACGCAAGACCCGCCACGAGCGCGAGCGAGAGCGCGATGCCCAGCCCGTAGGCGATTTTCACGGCCATGGGTCTGGGCGCCGGGGCTTCAACTCCGTCTGCGGGCGCGGCTTTGTATTTATTATATATGCGTTTGTAGGCGACAACGAGCGGCACAACGCCCGCCGTGGCCGCCAATGCGAACGCTGTGACGCCGAGCGCCACGTTGATGAGCGTGAGCAGGCACGAGGGGAGAAACGACGCGCCGTAGAGGGCGAACATCACGCCGCAGGCGCGGTTGTAGGCGGGTATGTCGGTAATCTCCTCCGGGCGCACCACGGAGCCGGACCGGAAATGCACCGGTTTACGGCTCCGAAACGCCCAAAGCGCGAGCGCGCCGAAGATGAGAGCCATTGCCCCGCCGACTATGAGCAGGACGGACACGGCTTACTCCTCGAAGAGTTTGGAGAAGCGGGAGAGCTTTTTGTATTTATCCTCCGCCGCCTCGGTGGCTTTGGCAAACAGCTCCTTGGCGCGTTCGGGGTACTGCCGCGTGAGCGAGGCGTAGCGGTTTTCCGTGAGGATAAAGTCGCCGTAGGCCGCCGAAGGCGGCGCGGAGTCGAGCTGGAAGGGGTTCTTGCCTTCGGCCTTCAAGCGCGGGTCGAAGCGGAAGTTGTGCCAATAGCCGGCCTCCACGGCCTTCTTCATCTCGGCCATGGCGTTGCTCATGCCGCCCTTTACGCCGTGGTTGATGCAGGTGGAGTAGGCGATGATGAGCGAGGGGCCTTTGTAGCTTTCGGCTTCGGTGAACGCCTTGATGGTCTGCGGCATGGACGCGCCCATGGCCACCTGCGCCACATAAACGTAGCCGTAGCTGATGGCGATTTGCGCGAGGTCTTTCTTGGCCGTGTGCTTGCCGGAATCGGCAAACTGGGCCACTTGGCCGATTTGCGAGGCTTTGGAGGCCTGGCCGCCTGTGTTGGAGTAAACCTCCGTGTCGAAAACGAGCACGTTGATGTCTTCGCCGGAGGCGAGCACATGGTCGAGCCCGCCGAAGCCGATGTCGTATGCCCAACCGTCGCCGCCGAGCACCCACACGGACTTCTTCACGAGCATATCCTCCCCCGCGATGACCTCGCGGGCGAGGGTGCAGGCTTGGCAGGTGCACCACTTATTCTCTTTGTCCCAATACTTCGCGTACTCGCCCGTGAACTTGGAGCCGTCGCCCACGTCCGTGCCGTCGCGGGCGGCGGCAAGCAACTTGGCGGCGGCTTCCTTCGAGCCCGCCCCGCAGTCTTTCGCGTCGAGCCACTCTTGCGCGGCTTGCTTCAAGGGCGCGTCTGTCCAACCTAACCCGGCAAGCTCCCTGACCTTTTCGGCAAGGCGCTCGCGGCGTTGGTGCACGCCGAGCACCATGCCGTAGCCGTATTCGGCGTTATCCTCAAAGAGGGAGTTCGCCCACGCGGGGCCTTTGCCGCAGCGGTTTACGGTGTAGGGGGTGGCGGGGGCGCTGCCGCCCCAAATGGAGGAGCAGCCCGTGGCGTTGGCAATCATCATGCGGTCGCCGAAGAGCTGGGTGGCGAGCTTGGCGTAAGGGGTTTCGCCGCAACCGGCGCACGCCCCGGAGAACTCCAAGAGCGGCTGCAAAAATTGGCTGCCCTTCACGGAGTCGGGCTTGAAAGCCTCCGCCACGGCGGGCTTTTCGGCCACATTGGCAAAGGCGTAATCGTAGTATTTTTGCTCGCCGGACATCTCTTCGAGTTTTGTCATCACAAGGGCTTTCTCTTTCGCCGGGCAGGTGTTCACGCAGGAGACGCAGCCTGTGCAGTCGAGCACGGAGGTGAGCAGCGAGAAGCTCAAACCCTCGCAGCCCTTGCCGTTGAGCTTGGCGGACTTTATGCCCGCCGGAGCGGCGGCAAGCTCTTTTTCGTCGAGCGCGAACGGGCGGATGGCGGCGTGGGGGCAGACGTAGGAGCATTGGTTGCATTGGATGCAATGCTCCGGCAGCCAGCGGGGCACGTCCACGGCGATGCCGCGCTTTTCATAGGCGGCGCTGCCTTGCGGGAATGTGCCGTCGGCGGTGTCGGCAAACGCGGACACGGGCAGGTGGTCGCCGAGTTGGGCGTTGACGGGGGTGAGGATGTCGTTGACGAAGGACACAAGCTCAGGGCGGCCGCCTTCGGCCTTGTGGCGCGGGTATTCGCCCTCGGTGCTCTTCCACTCGGCGGGCACGGCCACTTCGCGCACGTTTTGTATGCCCGCGTCCACGCACTTGTAGTTATTGTTTACCACTTCCTCGCCCTTGCTGCCGTAGGTGTCCACAATGGCCTTCTTCATGTAGGTGACGGCATCGTCGAGCGGGATAATCTTGGAGAGCTTGAAAAACGCGGCTTGGAGTATGACGTTTACGCCGAGGCCGCGCTTGTTGATGCCGCGCGCGAGGTCTATGCCGTCCACGGTGAAGAGCTTGATGTTGTTTTGGGCGATATAGCGCTTCATGGGGCCGGGCAGGTGCTCGGAAAGCTCCGCGTCGCCCCACGGGCAGTTGAGCAGGAATGTGCCGCCGGGCTTCACGTCTTCCACCATTTTGTATTTATCCACATAACTGGGGTTATGGCAGGCCACGAAGTCGGCCTTGCTCACGAAGTAGGTGGATTTGATGGGGGCGTGGCCGAAGCGGAGGTGGCTTATGGTGATGCCGCCGGACTTTTTGCTGTCGTAGGCGAAATAGGCCTGCACGTTTTGGTCGGTGTGGTCGCCGATAATCTTTATGCTGTTTTTGTTCGCGCCTACCGTGCCGTCGGAGCCGAGGCCCCAGAACTTGCAGGAGACGATGCCGGCGGGGGTGGTGTCGGGGTTTTCGCCGAGGGGGAGCGAGAGGTGGGTCACGTCGTCGTCTATGCCGATGGTAAAGCCGTTTTTCGGCGCGGGGTCGGCAAGGTTTTTATAGACCGCGAGCACCACGGCGGGCGGCGCGTCTTTGGAGCCGAGGCCGTAGCGCCCGCCTACGACCTTCACGTCGGGCAGCGTGTGCGCGAGGGTGGTGACCACGTCTAAGTAGAGCGGCTCGCCGAGGGCGCCCGGCTCTTTGGTGCGGTCGAGCACGGCGATACGCTTGACGGAGGGCGGCAGCGCGTCTATGAACTTTTTGGCCACCCAGGGGCGGTAGAGGCGCACCTTTACGAGCCCTACCTTCTCGCCGCGGGCGGCAAGGAAGTCTATGGTCTCCTCGATGGTGTCGCACACGCTGCCCATGGCGACGATGACGCGTTCGGCCTGCGGGTGGCCGTAATAGTTAAACAGTTTGTAGTCTGTGCCGGCGGCGGCGTTGACCTTTGCCATGTAGTTTTCCACCACGCACGGGAGGGCTAAGTAGTGGTTGTTGCAGGCTTCGCGCGCCTGGAAGAAGATGTCGGGGTTTTGCGCCGTGCCGCGCAGCACGGGGTGGTCGGGGTTGAGGGCGTTGTCGCGGAAGGCTTGCACGGCCTTGAAGTCGAGCATGCCGGCGAGGGTGTCGTAGTCCCACACCTCGATTTTCTGCATCTCGTGGGAGGTGCGGAACCCGTCGAAGAAGTGGAGGAACGGCACCCGCCCCTCGATGGCCGCGAGGTGCGCCACCGCGCCGAGGTGCATGACCTCCTGGGGGTTGGTGGAGGCGAGCATGGCAAAGCCCGTCTGGCGGCAGCTCATTACGTCGGAGTGGTCGCCGAAGATGGAAAGCGCGTGCGACGCGAGGGCGCGCGCGGAGCAGTGGATGACACCGGGGAGCAGCTCGCCCGCGATTTTGTACATGTTGGGAATCATGAGGAGCAGGCCTTGCGAGGCGGTGAAGGTGGTGGTGAGCGCGCCGGACGCGAGCGACCCGTGCACCGTGCCGGCCGCGCCGGCCTCGCTTTGCATCTCCGCCACCTTCACGGTCTGGCCGAAGATGTTTTTCATGCCCTGCGCCGCCCACTTATCCACATGCTCGGCCATGACCGAGGAGGGGGTGATGGGGTAGATGCCCGCCACCTCCGTGAAAGCGTAGGCCACGTGGGAAGCGGCGGTGTTGCCGTCCATTGTCTTCTTTTTCATTGAAGCTGTACCTCCCAATAATTTCAGTAGGTATGCCAAGGGGTATTATACCACGCTCATTCATCATTGTAAAGGAAAATGAGAAACGGGCGTTGCGGGGCGGGTCCCGCTTTGTCCCTCCGTCTCGCGCGCGGGCCCGCGCCGCCGCGTGGGTGTGTGTGCGCGTATGCGCGTGCGTGGGTATGCGGACATTGTACCCCCGATGGGCGGGGAAAGTAAAGGGACGGGAAGGGACACGGGGAGCAAACGGGGGCGGTGTCCCGTTTTGTCTTATGCTTATTCAGATTATATGACCCGGTTTGTCATGGGGAATATTGCTTATGGCCTTGACAAGGCGCGTTACCGTTGTTCCGCAGGGGGAAAGCGGGGGAAACCTTTGGACCTTGACTGTCCCTACTTTCCGCCGTTTCCCGCCGCTTTTCGCCGCTTTTCGCCGTTTTTCGCCGGGGACAAAGGGCGGTTAGTTTTAGTTGTTAGTTGTCAGCAGACGGGGGGTTGCGGGGGAACGGGGGGCGGGGGCTTCACAACGCTCACCCTGTTTCTGCCCGCGCTTTTCGCGGCATAGAGCGCCTCGTCGGCCTTGGCTATCAGTTCGTCCGGGCAGCTTTGGAGGCGGGGTCTTTGGGTGCAGACACCCACGCTCACGGTTATTTTGTCGCCGCCTTCCGCGTTGAGGGCATCAAGGGTATTTATGACAAGGTTTTCCACGCTTGCCCTGATTACCTCCGCCAGCGAGGCGGCGCCTTCCGAGCTTGTGTCCGCCAGCAGCGCCACAAACTCCTCGCCGCCCCAGCGCGCCACGAAGTCGCCCGTGCGCTTCACCGAACGGGAAAGCGTGGCCGCCACGGCTTTGAGCGCCTCGTCGCCTTGCTTGTGGCCGTAAGTGTCGTTGTATTGCTTAAACCTGTCTAAGTCGAGCATTAACACGCTCAGCACCGTGCCGTCGCGGCGGGCGCGGTTCCACTCGGCGGTTATGCGGTTATCGAAGCTGCGCCTGTTTGGCAGGCCGGTGAGATGGTCGCGCATACCGAGCGAGGAAAGGCGCGAGATGCTGACGGCGAGCAGTTTATAGTCGCCCTTGAAGGCGGTGTGGTCTAATATGTAGTCCGTATTGCCTTTTTCCTGCCGTATTATCATCTCCTGAATACCGCCGAGAAGCGAGCGTATGGTGTCCACCGCCTTGAGCAGCGAGCGCTCTAACCTCGCCAGTTCGCCGCCGCCCTTCGGCTCAATCTTGAAAGACAGGTCGCCCTCGGCAAAGCGCTCCATGTTCTTCGCCAGGGCTATCATGGGCTTTCCCACGCCGGAGATGAGGAAGTACATCAGCGCCAAGACCGCCGCCAAACCCGCCGCGCCGACAAACACGCCCGCCCTTATAAACTCCGCCCGCTCCCTGCGCCGGCTTTCCAGCGGCACACTCAGGCAAATGGAGGCGAAGGAGTCGCCCGCGCGGTCGTATAGCGGGAAGTATTCGCTCCTGTGCCGCTCTTCGGCACCGTAACCCAAAGTGGAGACGACGCGCTGCCCGTCCGCGTAGACCGATACCTCCACGCCGAGCAGCAGCTTCATTTCCTCGGCGGCGGCGAGGGTGTCGAGCCGCATACCCGCCACCACGGAGCCTATAATTTCGCCGGCCTCGCCGTATACGGGCGCGCCGGAGTGCATGGCGAGCTTTGTGTGTGAAGTCTGTTCGTAATGGGTGGAGACAACGCCCGCCAAGGCGTCGTGCGCCGTGAGCGGCGGCAGGTCGTCGCCGGCGGGCGCGCCGGGCCGCGTGTTTTGCAGCGCGTTGCCTTCTTTGTCGCAGATGAAGATGTGGTCCACCTCATACAGCTCCAACGCCAAACTCAGCACGGTCTCCGGCACGGAAACGTCGCCCGCGGCAAGCGCGCGTGATATTTCCGGATTGCCCGCCACGCCCGCGGCGGCGGCGCGTGTGCGCAGGCGCAAGTCCGCGAGGTAGGCGGCCAAGTTGTGCGCGCCCACGCTCAGGCTGCTTGCGGCGAGTTCGTCGCCGAGAGCGGCGTACCTCGAAAGCAGCGTGATGTTGGTCACCGTGGTCAGGGCGATGATGACAATGACCGTGGGAAGTATTATCCTTGACCTTACCCCTTTGCCGAACATAATGCCGTTACCCCTTCCCGCCGCGGCCCCGCCGCGCCGAACCGCCTACCCGCGCCCCCGCTCCCCCGTCCACTAACAACTAACAACTAACAACTAACAACTAAAACCCCTTGACAAGCCCCTCGCCCGGCGGTATAATGGGCATATAAAAGGGCGTTGCCGATAAGCGGTTAGCCTAGGAAAGCGAGAATAGCCGCTAACCTTGACCGGGGCGGCTATTTCTTCTTGCCTTTGCCGAGCTTCCAATTAAGCGCAATCGCGATTACCGCGAGAAGCAATGAAAGTATTTCGTACAAAGACAACATCGGCCTCACCCCCTTTCACGGAGGGTATTGGCTAACCGCCTACCGTTATGGCAACGCCCATAAGGTTTATATCACAACGCGGGCAATAAGTCAAGTTCATTCCCGCCCGCCCGCCCGCAAAGGAGCGGGGGCTTCGCCCCCGCAACCCCCGCACCCCCGCAACGGGGACGGAGAACGCGCCTTTCGGGTACGGTTGAGGGCTGCCGCCCCCGCGCCCCCGCTCCCTCGTTCGTCCCTTCGCCTCCCCCGTCTCCTAACCACTAACCACTAACAACTATTATACGTGTTCATCGCCGCCTCCACCCCGTCCGCGAACACGGCGAGTACGGCGCTTGCCGCGAGCGGCAGGGCGGTATCCAACACCGCGCGCTCCTCTTTGGTGAGCACGCCCAGCACCCAGTCAATCAGCTCTATGTCCGGGCGCGGCTTCGCGCCGATGCCGATTCTCACGCGGGGGAAGCCTTCGCTGCCCATGCGCGTTATTATATCCTTCACGCCGTTGTGCCCGCCGCTCCCGCCGCCCTTGCGCACACGCAGCTTGCCGGGCGGCAGCGACACGTCGTCGTACACCGCGAGCACGCGCTCCGGCGGCAGGCGATAATGCGCGCTCGCCGCGCAGACCGATTGCCCGGAGCAGTTCATATACAGTTGGGGTTTGAGCAGGAGCACGTTGCCGCTTTCGGCGCACACCCCGCCGAAACGCAGTTTCTTGAACCTCACGCCGAGGCGGCGCGCCACAATGTCGCCCGTGAGGAAACCTATGTTGTGGCGCGTGTGGGCGTACTTGCGCCCGGGGTTGCCCAAAAACGCCGCAAGCCATTCCATGTCGCTCAAAACCGCGCCGTGCCGCCGGACACGGGCGTGTCGAGCAACTCGGAGAGTATGCGGTTGGACACAAGAAAGCCTTTGGGCGTTAAGCGCCAGCGTTCGCCGTCGCGTTCGGAGCAGCCGAGCTTCTCGAGCGCCTCCAAGCGTTTCTCTATCACGTCAAAACTAACCTTGTATTCGCGCGAATAATGGTTGCCCGATATGCCGCGCGTGGTGCGCAGGCCGAGCATGATATATTCGCCCGCGCGTTCGGGGGGCGAGATTTTGGCAATCTCGTCCACCACCTCCCCGCCTTCGAGCACCCCCGTTACATAGGCGGCAAGGTCGGGCACGTTGCTGTAACGCTTGCCGGAAAAATCGGAATGGGCCGAGGGGCCGAAGCCGATATACGCGCCGAGGTTCCAATATTTCAGGTTATGCCGCGATTGGTAAGACGGCAGCGAGAAGTTGGAGATTTCGTATTGCCCGTAGCCCGCGAGGCGCAAGTGTTCCACGGCGGCAAGATAGAGGTCGGCAAGCTCGTCGTCGGGCGGGGGGGCGAGGCCTTGGCGGGCGAGGGGCGTGTTTTCCTCGATTTTCAGGCAATAGAGCGATACGTGCCGCGCTTTCAGGGCAATCACCGCGTTAAGCGACGACATAAGCGCTTCGCGCGTCTGGCCGGGTATGCCGTACATCAAGTCCGCGCCCACGTTGGTAAACCCCGCGCGAAACGCGTCCTCAATGGCCGAGAGCGCCTGCCGACCCGTGTGCCTTCTGCCCAGCAGGCGCAGCAGTTCGTCTTGCGTGGCCTGCACACCGAAAGACAGGCGGTTCACGCCGAGCGCGCGGAGTTTTTTCATTTCCTTAAACCCAAGGCTTTCGGGGTTGGCCTCCAAGGTGACCTCGGCGGCGGGCGAGAACGACCAGAGCTTTTTTGCGGCGAGCAGCAACGCGCGCAGGCGTTTTACGCCCAGCAGCGGCGGGGTGCCTCCGCCGAAGTAGAGCGAATCCACGGCGGCCCCGCCGTTTTTCAAGGCTTTGCCCGTGAACGCCGCCGTTTCCTTCATGTGCGCGAGCATGGCGCTCACATACTTGTCGCGCGTATCCTCGCTTTGCCCGGGCAGCGAGTAGAAGTCGCAGTAATCGCACTTGGAGGCGCAAAACGGCACATGGATATATAAGCCCAACGTGTTGACGTTCATGGCCGCGCACCCGCGGGAAAGGCGATGTCCGCCACGCTCGGCGCTATCATGTCCGGGCAGGCGGCCGGATAGCCGGGCACATCCTCCTCCCGGCTCTCGCCGCTGAGCACCAGCACGGAGGAGGCCGCCGTGCCCGCCGTGACGGCGATGTCCGTGTAAAGCCTGTCGCCCACAAAGCAAAGCTCGGCTTCGCGAAAGCCGGTTTGCCGCGCTATGTAGCCCAGCGCGCGGGCGGAGGGTTTGCCGAAATGCGGCGGCTCGGCCGCGCGCGCCGAGGCGGTGACGACTTTTGCCAAGGAGCCGCAGTCGGGCATGGAGCCGCCCTGCACGGGGCAGGCGTAGTCTGTGTGCACGGCGAGGAACTCCGCCCCGCCGGAGACAATATTGTGCAGCTTTTGCAGCTTTTCGTAGGTTATGCCCGTGTCGAACCCGATAACGGCAATGTCGGGGTTTTCGCCCTGCGGCTCGATGCCCGCTTCGCGGAAGGCGCGCAGCAGCGCGTCTGTGCCCGCCACCCACACGCTCTTGCCCGCGCGCTCCGTTTGCAGGAACTCGATGAGCACCTGCGCGGAGGTGAGCATTTTCTCCGGCGGCACGGCGATGCCCAAGGCGGCGAGCTTTTCCAAATATTCCCGCTTGTCTTTGGACGAATTGTTGGTGAAAAACACATATTCCCTGCCCGACGCCTCCACGCGCTCCAAAAACTCCCGCGCGCCCGGTATGAGCTTTTCGCCCAGATACGTGGTGCCGTCTAAGTCCAGCACAAAGCAACGGCTTTTCGCGGCGGCGGCAAGCCCCCAATCGCGCGCGAGGTCGCGCGAGGCTTTTTCGAGCAGCCCGTGCTCGTGCAGCAGCCGGAGCAGCGTGTATGTGGGTTTGCGGTCTTTGGCGTAAAGCACGCTGTCACGCAGCATGGCGGGGTGCACGCCCACTTGGGCGGGCGTGAGCGGCGCGCCGGAGGCGGCGAGCGTTTCCTCTATTTGCGAGAGCGGGGGCAACGCGGCGGCAATCTTCTCGGCGGCGGCAAGCGCCGGGCGCGCCGAGCCGCGCGGCAGATATTGCCAGAGGCGCAGGGCGCAGAGCGTGGCCACCCCGACCTTCTGCCCGTGCGGGGCGGGTTTTCGGCCTTCGGCAAGGCAGGTTGATTCCCAGTAGTGGGAAAGGTGGTGTTCCGTGCCGGAGGCGGGGCGCGAATCGCCGTAGAGCGTCATGGCGATGCCGCTGAGTATCAGCCCCTCCGTGAGCGCTTGCACGGCCGCCGTGTCGCGCCGCGCGGCGGCAAGGGCGTTTTGCGTCACGGCCGTGAGCGCGTCGCGCATGAGAAGGCGTATGGGTTCGGGCATGGCCTCGCCCGTCACGGCGTGGGAAAGTTCCCAGTCGGCGAGAGAGCTGACCTTGCCGAGCATATCGCCCAAGCCGGAGCAGAGCATGCCGGCGGGCGCGTCTTTGAGTATCTCCGGGTCGCAAAACAGAGCCCGGGGGCAGTGCGTCTGCGGCGTGACCTTCACGCCGCCCAACGTCATGGCCGCGCCGCTCGAAGCGTAGCCGTCCATGCTCGGCGCGGTGCCGACCACGGCAAACGGCTTGCCGAGCTTGAAAGACACGTATTTGCATAAGTCGTTCAGGGTGCCGCTCCCCACGGCCACGAGCAGCGTGTGTTCCGGCCGCGCCGCCGCGAGCAAAGCCCCGATGGCGCTCTCGTCCGCCGTCAGTTCCTCGCGCGGAAAGACCAATTCGTCGAGCCGCGCCCCCGCGGCGAGCGCGCTCTCGCATAGGCGCCGCCCCGCCGCTTCGCGCGTGTTTTCGTCCGACACGACCAAGCGCTTGCCGCCGTCGCGGGCAAGGTACGCGCCCGCGCGCCCCAAAGCGCCGGGAGCGGTGTCTATGAGCGGGATAATGTGTTTATAGTCTAAAATAATCAACGCCTCCCTCAAACAGCGGCTGATATTTTTGCCCGGGCACATTCACGCCGACGTATTTACCCGCGCGTTCGCTGTGGGCCATCTTGCCCAATATGCGCCCGCAGGGGCTTGATATGGCCTCCACCGCCCACGCCGAGCCGTTTGGGTTCACGGCGCTCCCCGCGCCGGGGCGGCCGCCCTCGTCGCAATACTGCTGCGCTATTTGGCCGCCGAGGCGCAGGCGTTCGAGCCACTCCGCGCTCGCGGCGAAGCGCCCTTCCCCGTGCGACACGGGCACCGTGTACACCTCCCCCGTCTCGCAGCGCGAGAGCCAGGGCGAGAGTTTCGAGCATACGGCGGTGCGCGCGTAACGCGACATATGTCGCCCTATGGCGTTGCGCGTGAGCGTGGGCGCGTCGGGGTCGGGCGCGGTCACCGCGCCGAAGGGCAGCAGCCCGATTTTCAGCAACGCCTGAAACCCGTTGCATATGCCAAGTATCAGCCCGCCGCGCCCGTGCAGTTCGCCCACGGCGGCGGCTATGCGTTCGGAGCGGAAAAACGCGGCGATATATTTGCCGGAGCCGTCCGGCTCGTCGCTGCCGGAAAACCCGCCCGGTATGACGAGCATTTGCGCCTCCGTGAGCGCCCTTTCCAATTCTTCGGCGGAGTCGGCAAGCCAAGAGGGCGTGAGGTTGCGGATTATGACAAGTTTCGGCGAAGCGCCCGCCGCCTCCAAGGCGCGGGCCGTGTCGAGCTCGCAGTTTGTGCCCGGAAACACGGGTATCACGGCCGCGGGTTTTGCCGCCGCCGAGGGCGCTTTTGCCGCCCGGCGCGGCGGAGCGTGGCGCAAAACGGGTATATCGGGCGGCGCGGAGGCGGCGCCCGAAGGCGCGCGCGCGGGAAACACGCTCTCCAACGGGGATTCCCAGGCGGCGAGCAGCGCCGAGAGCGGCACGCGCGCGCTCGCGGTTTCGATATACGGCGAATCCGAGGTGCGCCCCACAAGCGTCACGCCGGGAGCGGGTTCGGCAAGCGCGGCGGGCAGCTCCGCGAGCAGAGCGCCGGGGGGGCAGGCGAAATAATCGGTAAACCCGTCGTCGAAACGGAAACCGAAGCCGCCGAGGCTCATCTTGATGATGCCGCCGCTAACGCCGAAGCGGTCCACGGCAAAGGCCGAGCGCGGCCCATATTCCAAGGCGCGCGACCACAGGGCGGGCAGGTCTTCCGCGTTGTCCGCGGAGAAAAGGTACACGCAGCTGCCGCAAGCCTTGAAGTCCGGCGAGATTATCTTTTCGGCATGGCAAAGGCCGAGGGCGAAGGAGACGATGGTGGGCGGCACGTCCAAGCCCTCGAAGGTGCCCGACATGGAATCCTTGCCGCCTATGGCCGGCACGCCCAGCGCAAGCTGCGCCGAGAGCGCCCCCAGCAGCGCCGCGCAAGGCAGCCCCCAGCGCGACGGGTCGCCTTGCGGCGCGGGGAAATATTCCTGCAAGCTCAGGTAGGCGCCGCCGGGGAGAACCCCCGCCGCCGCGAGGCGCGCGAGCGAGAGCGTGACGGCGTGATGACCGCCGGCGAACGGGTCGGCCTCGGCAAGCTCCGGGTCGAAGGCGCAGCTCATGACCGTGGCCGTCTCCGCGCCGCTTTCGGGCAGCAGCGCCGCCATGACTTGGGAAGGGCAAAGCCCCGCGCGTCCGCCGTAAGGCGCGAGGACGCTGCCGGAGCCGATGGTGCTGTCGAACATCTCCTGCAAACCGCGCTTGGAGCAGAAGTTCGGGTGGCTTGCCGTGAGCAGCCAGCGTTCGGCAAGCCCCAAGTCTTCGGGCACGGGCGGGACGGGGAGGGCGGGGGCCGGTATGCGGGCGCGGGCGTATTTTTTCGCCCCGCCGCTGTCTAAAAACTCGCGCGAAAGGTCCGCGAGCACGGCTCCGTTGTGTTCGAGCGTAAACCGCCGCCCGCGCGTCACGCGCGCTACGACCGTGGCTTCAAGGTTTTCCTTCGCCGCCTCGCGAATGAAATAATCCACGTCTTCCGGCGCGAGTACCGCGGCCATGCGTTCCTGCGATTCGCTCAGGGCGATATGCCGCCCGCTCAAGCCTTCGTATTTGAGCGGCACGGCGGACAGGTCCACCCGCAGCCCCTCGGCGATTTCCCCCAGCGCCACGGCCACGCCCCCCGCGCCGAAGTCGTTGCAACGCTTGACCTTGCGCGTGACGGCCGGGTTGAGGAAAAGGCGCATGAGCTTGCGCTCTTCCGGGGCGTTGCCCTTTTGCACCTCGGCGGCCCGCTCGGTAACGCTCGCTTCGCTGTGCGCCACGGAGGAGCCGGACGCGCCGCCTATGCCGTCTCGCCCGGTGCGCCCGCCCACGAGCAGCACGGCGTCGCCCGGCAACGGTTCGCTCCGCGCCACGGCGCTTTCGCGCACCGCGCCCACCACCGCGCCGCACTCAAAGCGTTTGGCGGCGTAGCCGGGGTGGTAGTATTCGTCGGTAAAACAAGTGGCCACGCCCACTTGGTTGCCGTATGAGCTGAAGCCCGCCGCCGCCTTTGCGGTAATGACGCGCTGCGGCAGTTTGCCGGGCGGCGTGGCGGAAAAAGGGGCGCGCGGGTCGGCGCTGCCGGTGACGCGCATGGCTTGGTATACGTAGGCGCGGCCGGAGAGCGGGTCGCGGATTGCGCCGCCGAGGCATGTGGCCGCGCCGCCGAAGGGTTCGATTTCCGTGGGGTGGTTGTGCGTTTCGTTCTTGAAGAGCACAAGGCGGTCTTCGTCATGGCCGTTCACCCTCGCTTTGACGGCGACGGTGCAGGCGTTGACCTCCGCGCTTCGCACAAGCGCCTTCGGCCGCAGGGCGCGCATGGATGCCGTGGCCATGCCCATGAGGGTGGCGGCCCCTTCGCCCTCAATGGCGTAATACGCGTCAAGAGCCGCGCGCGCGCGCGGGTCGTCTGTGTCTATCTCCGTGAGCTCCGTGCGGAACGTGGTGTGGCGGCAATGGTCGGACCAGTAGGCGTCCGCGATGAGCAGCTCCGCCACGGTGGGCTCCCTGCCCTCCGAGCGCATATAGTCGCGCAGGTGGGCCAAATCTTCCGTGTCCATAACCAATTTATGTTCGGCGGCAAAGGCGGCAAGCCCCGCCTCGCCCAACGCCGTGAAACCCTCGCACACGCCCTCCGGCTCCGGTTCGGCCGCGCCGCGCGTGAGGGAAGCGGGCTTGTCGAGCGAAGCCTCGCGCGATTCCACGGGGTTTATGAGGTGGCTTTTCAGGCGCGGCAAATGCTCGCTTGCCATGCCCTCCGCGACGGCGAGCAATGTGTGGCGCACTAAGGGGCGCGCCCCGCCCCAAAGCATTTGCAGGCATTGGGCGCAGGACTCCGCGCGCACGTCGAACTGACCGGGCAGCGCCTGAACGGCAAGCCGCGCGGTATCCGGCGGAAACGGCGGAAGGTGTTCGCGATACACGGTATCTTCGGCGGCGGAGCCGAACACCGTGTATAAGGCGGCGTCTATGCCGCCTTCCGGCGCGCCCTGCACGTCGTATATGTTGAAAAGCCTCACGCCGGAGGCCTTCAGCCCCAAAAAGCCGTTGATGTCCGCGAGAAGGCGCTCGCTCTCGGACGCAAAGCCCTTCTTCTTTTCCGTGATGACGCGCCATATTGTTTCCAACGGCCGAACCCCCCTTGCCTTTCACGCAGCGCCATTATATAATAAAAAACGGAATAATACAATCCGTCGGAGGTTTGTTATGCTCACACAAGACGAAGCGCTTGGCATAATGAAGGGCGCGGGCGCGCTGCTGCAAGGCCATTTCCTGCTCGCGTCCGGCCGCCATTCGTCGCAATATATGCAATGCGCGCGCCTGTTTGAGCGCCCGGAATACGCCGAGGCGCTCTGCGCCTCCTTGGCGGAAGCGTTTGCCTCAAGCGGCGCGCGGGTCACGGCGGGGCCGGCCGTGGGCGCTGTGGCGCTCGCGTATGAGCTTTCCCGCCTGCTGCGCTGCCGCAATATCTTCGCCGAGCGGCGCGACGGCGCGTTCGCCTTCCGGCGCGGGTTTACCCTTGCCGAAGGCGAGAGGGTGCTGGTTGTGGAGGACGTGGTTACCACGGGCGGCTCGGCGCGGGAGGTTTTGCGCCTGTGCCGCGAGGCGGGCGCGGAGCCCGTGGGCGTGGGCTGTATTGTGGACCGCTCCGGCGGCCTTGCGGACTTCGGTGTGCCGCTCAAATCTGTGCTGACCGCGGACTTGCCTTCATGGGAAAGCCGCGATTGCCCGCTCTGCGCCCGGGGCCTGCCCTGTGAAAAGCCCGGCTCCTCGCCGCCGTGAGCGCCCAAAACGCCGCGCTGCGCGAAAAACTGCTGCGCGAGGGCGCGGGTTCGCTTGCCGAACGCGAGGCGTTGGAGCTGCTCGTTTGCCTCACGCACCCTAAGAGCGAGGCGGCGGCTTTGGCAAAGCGCGCGCTTGATATTCACGGTTGCGTGGCCGCCGCGGCCGACGCGGGTTACGCCGGGCTCTCGGAGGTTTTGCCCGAACGCGCCGCGCTCGCGCTCGCGCTGCTGCCGCGCCTTTCGCAGATATACCTTTTGGAAAAGCACGGCCCCGGCGAGTGTTTAGACGGCTCGCTTAAAGCGGCGGAGTTCATGCGCCCGTATTTTCTGCACAGCGAGTATGAGGAGGTCTACGCCGCCATGCTCGACTCGCGCTCACGCGCCACGGCCTGCGAAAACCTCACGGACAGCCATCGCGTCACGGCGGCGCGGATAGACAGCCGCAAGGTGGTGGAAGCCGCGCTGCGCCACCGCGCCGCCGCCGTTATCATAGCCCACAACCGCCTCAACGGCGCGGCGCTGCCCTCGCCCGACGACAAGTTCGTTACCAAAAAGCTCGGCGCTTTGCTCAAGGGCGCAAACATAGAGCTGCGCGACCATATCATCATAGCCGGCAAGGATTATTATTCGCTGCGCGACGGCGGCTTTTTCGACTGAAACGCGCATGTCGCCCCCGCGGCGGACAGCCGCGCCGGGGCGCAAAGGCGTTCCCTCCCCCTTTTCGGGCGGGAGCGGCCGGTAAAACGCCGCCGTGGATTTCCGAAGCTATAAGCGGGGAGGGTGCTTTGTGAACGAACGGATACTGCGGGAGATGGAGCTGCTCTGCGGCGTGTTGGACGCTCTGCCGTTCCCCGCCGCGCTGCTGAACCCGGAAGGCCTGCTCGCCTGCGTCAATTCCGTGCCCTGCCCGGTCAACCTTGAAGAAGTGGACTTCCCCGCCATTGAAATGACAAGGCTCGCCTTGCAAGGCAAACATTCCCCCGCCGAGCGCATGGAGCTCACGGGGGTGCCGCGTTCGCGCGGGCTTGCCGAGTGCCGCCCCGTGTTCGGCGCGGATTCCGTGCTCGGCGCGCTGTTTATTTTTCGTCCGGAGTTTATCACCGAAGGCGTCACCGCCGACGCCCTCCCCACGGCGGAACCCATTATGGATTCGCTTTGGGAGCGGCTGCGGCGCTTGAGCCTGCTTGCCTCGCCCGTGCTCGTTTTGGGCGAGAGCGGCTGCCGCAGGAGCGACTTCGCCCGCGCCCTGCATAATATGAGCGCGAGGCGCGGCAAGCCGTTCGCCTCCGTCACGGGTTCCCCGGAGGGCATAGACCTCGCCGCCGCGCTCACGGAAGCGGGCGAGGGCACATTGCTGTGCGCGGACGCGGACAAGTGGCTGCGGCGCGACCAGCTCGCGCTGCTCTCGCTGCTCGACAACAAGGGCCACACCGAGCCCGGCGGGGTATTCGTGCCCAAACAGTGCCGGATTGTGGCGACCGCGCGCCCCGATTCCGAAGGCACACTCAAAGAGGGCGCGCTTCCGCAGGAACTTTGGGAATGGTTTCGTTCCTCCGTTGTGCTCATACCGCCGCTGCGCGACAGGCGTTTGGACATAATCCCCGCCGCCGAGGCATACAGGCGCTATTACAGCCAGGCGCTGGGCAAAGACGTGCAAGGCTTCAGCCCCGACGCGCGCGAGGCGCTGGAGCGCACGATATGGCCGGAGAACCTGAAAAGCCTGCGCCACATGGTGGAAAGCGCGGTATCGGCCTGCCCGGGCGGGCTGATACTCGTATCGCATTTGCCCCCCGCGCGTTCCTCCGGCGCGCATAAAAAGAAAAACCTAAACGCCGCCAAGAGCGCGTTTATAAGGGAGCAGATTACGGCCTTGCTGGAAGTATACGGCCAAAGCGTGGAAGCGAAGCGCCGCGCCGCCGCCGAACTGGGCATAGGCTTGTCCTCGCTGTACAGGCTGATGTCAAGGCACGCGGACGAGTGAGCGCCGCGCCGCGCCGCCGCCTTGCCAAGCGCGGCAATCTGCGGTATAATGTTACCCCGGCATACAAGCGGTTGCGATTCGGGCGGAAAGACATCCCTCCCCCCGGATGGGGAGGGATACCGATAGGTCGTTGCCGCAACTCCGAGGTGGGGGCGAGAAATGGATTACGCGAAACGGGCGATGGAAAAGCACTATGAGTGGCGCGGGAAGATTGAGGTTATCTGCCGCGCGCCCTTGGAAAACCGCGACGACCTTTCGCTGGCGTATACGCCCGGCGTGGCGCAGCCGTGCCTTGCCATACGCGACGACCCGGCGCAAAGTTTCGAGCTGACGCGGCGCGGCAACTTAGTGGCCGTGGTCACGGACGGCACGGCTGTGCTCGGCTTGGGCGACATCGGCCCGGAGGCGGCCATGCCCGTCATGGAGGGCAAATGCGCGCTGTTTAAGCGTTTCGGCGGAGTGGACGCCGTGCCGCTCTGCATACGCAGCAAAGACACGGACGAGATAATACGCGCCGTGAGCCTGCTGGCGGGCTCGTTTGGCGGCATAAACTTAGAGGACATATCCGCCCCGCGCTGCTTCGCGATTGAACGCGGGCTCAAAGCCCGCTGCGATATACCCGTCTTCCACGACGACCAGCACGGCACAGCCGTGGTCACGCTCGCCGCCTTGCGTAACGCGCTTACCCTCGCGGGCAAACGGCTCGAAGACTGCCGCGCCGTAATCTCCGGCGCGGGCGCGGCGGGCTCGGCGGTCACGCGCCTTTTGCTCACGGCGGGCTTAGGCAGCGCCGTGGTGTGCGATAAGCAAGGCGTGATATACAAAGGGCGCGGCGATATGGACGAGGAAAAAGCGTCGCTTGCCGCGCTGACCAACCCGGACGGCCGGGGGGGCACGCTCGCCGACGCGCTGCGCGGGGCGGATATATTCATCGGCGTGTCCGCGCCCGGCATAGTCACGGCGGAAATGGCGGCGGCAATGGCGCGCGGCGCTATTATGTTCCCCATGTCCAACCCCGTGCCGGAGATAATGCCCGACATGGCGAGAGCCGCGGGCGCGGCCTTGGTGGGCACGGGGCGTTCGGACTTCGCCAACCAAATCAACAATGTGCTCGCCTTCCCCGGCATATTCAGGGGCGCGTTGGACGCGCGCGCGCGCGACATCACCGAGCCAATGAAGCTCGCCGCCGCGCGGGCGATAGCCGATATTGCCGAAAGCGACGGACTGACCCCGGAATACTTCATACCCTCCCCGCTCGACGAACGCGTGGCTCCGGCCGTGGCGGCGGCGGTGCGGGCGGCGGCGGGAGGCTGACGGTTATGAAAACAGGGCATTATGTCACGCCGCTCACGCAGGAGGGCATAGACCGCTTCGCGGCGGCGGCCTCGGAATTGAAAAGGGCGTTTTGGTGGCGCGACAGCCTCGCCTTGCGCCTTGCGGCGTTTGTATACGCCCGCGCCGCCGCGCCGCCCGACTGCGCCGCCTTGCGCCGCGCTTTCGCCCTCATCCGCGGGCGCGCGGGCGTGTTTTCCCCGTTTCGCGGCAATATGTCGCCGTTTCTGGCGGCCCTGCTCTCGCTCCCCTCGCCGAGGCGGGACACCCTCGCCGACGAGGCTTTGTCCAAGACGCTCAAGCTCTACTCCACAATGAGGGGGTTGGGGTTCCGCGCGGGCGACCGTTTGGTCATGGCGGCGTTTCAGCTCGCGAGCCAAACCCCCGCCGACCGTTGCGAAGCCGTCGCGCTCCGCGCGCTCTCTTTCTATATGTCGCTCAAAGCGCCCCTCTCGTTTCTCACATGCGAAGACGGCTGTATAACCGCGGCGGCGCTGGCGCTCTCGGACGCGGACGTTGCCGAAAGCGTCGCGCGCGTGCGCGAACTGTATGAACACCTGCGCCGTCGGCTGCTCTCCAAGCAAGGCGCGTGGCTGCTGGCGCAGCTACTTGCGGCGGGCGGCTCCGGCGGCGACAGCCAAAGCGAAGCCGCCCACGCGCTCGCGTTGCGAGACGCTCTGCGCGCCCGGCGCGTGGATATAGACACGCCCCGCGCGCTGCCCATGCTCGCCGCGCTTGCCGCGCTGCCCGCCGCCCCGTCCGACGTGGCAAACGAAGTGGCGGGCGCGTGCGCCGCTTTGCGCGAGCGCAAGGGGTTTTCCGCCGCCTGCGTGGCCGCCGACGAACTGCTCCTTTACGCCTCGGCGTTGGCCGCAAACGGCCTTGCGCGCGGCGCGCAAAACGGCCTTGCCGCCACGGCGCTCTGCGGCGGCGTTATAGGCGCTATCGCGGCGCGGCAGGTCATGGTCATGGCAATCTGCGCCGTGTCGGCCACCGCCGCCGTCACCACCTCCGCGCCCGGCCGCCGATAATGCCCCGAAAACGGGCGCGTAACCGCGCTTGCCCCGCCCTGCTCCTCGCGGCCCTTTGGTTGCCGTGCTGCGCGCCGTCCGAGCGGCCGAGCCTGCCCCCGCCCGCGCGGGGCGCGGAAAACATCTTCTTCGGCGGCTATGAATGGCGGGTACTCGCCGCGCAAGACGGCAAGGCGCTGCTGCTTGCCGAAGAGATTATCGCCTTCAATATCTACGACGTCAGGGTGCTGCCGGGTATAGGCGTGCCCGTGACATGGGAAAGCAGCGCTTTGCGCGAATACCTCAACGGCGAGTTTTACGGGAGTTTCTCCGAGGAAGACCGGGCGCGTATTATTGAAACCGTGAATAAAAACGGCGACAACCCGTGGTACGGCAAGGCCTACACATCAAAAGGCGGCGGCGACACCTCAGACAAAATTTTCCTCCTGAGCATAGAGGAGGTGCTGCACTACTTCGGCGGCGGGGCATTGCCGGGCGAACCGGCCAAAGACACGTGGGTCAACGACCAATACAACGCCTCGCGCATAGCCCTCACCGCGCTGCCGCACCCGCACAGGCCGGAGGACTTCCCCGCGGGCACGGCGTGGCTTTGGTGGCTGCGCTCGCCCGGCGCTCCCGCGGGCTTTTACGGCGGCGCGTTCCACGAGAGCGGCATCTCCCGCGCCGCGTTCGTCTCCGCCGCGGGCTATGTGAGCGTATACGGCTTCCCGGTAGACGAAGCGGAGGGCGTTCGCCCCGCGCTGTGGCTGGAGCTGTGAGGGCCCGGTCTTTACACGACCGACCATTTGCCTTATAATGCGACATACGGAAGGAAGGTGGCCGCGTTGGCAAGTAATGTGACGGCGGACAAACACAGGCACCCGCAATACTCACTCCGAATACCGCCAACCGTCATGAACAAATTGAAGTACATCGCGGAGTACAACGGGCGCTCCGCAAACAAGGAAACAGAGCAAATAATTTTGCGGCATATTGCTGCATACGAAAGCCAACACGGAGTTATCCGCATGGAGGGCTTTACGCCCCGAACACGAAGTAAGGAGGCAACGCCATGATTACCCTGTTCCTCGTCACCGACGCTTTATTTAACGGGCTTTTACGGGGCTTAGGCATAGCGCTTAAATCCTCTTGGCCTATGCTGCTTGTCATTTTGGCAATGGTAATAGGCCTTGCTTTCCTGGACCGTAAAATCAAGCAAAAGCGCATAGCAGAGAGTAAAGCCAAAAAAGCGGCGGAGAAAGCGGAGCGCGAGGCTAAAAAAGCGGCGGCGATAGCGAAGCTCGAAGCCAAAGAAGCAGCGGATAGGGAAGACTTAGCGGAGAGGATAGCCTCAAAACAGGAGAAAATAGCCTCGAACTTAGTGGAGAGCTTAGCAGAGGACTTAGTGGAGGGCTTAGCGGAGAGAGTAGCCTCAAAGATGAAAGATAACAAATAGCTCCTACTGTAACTCGGCGTTACGCGACGGAGCTTGTACGGGAGCAAGGACAGGACGGGGAACAGGGTAACGGTCGCTCGCCGCTGGGCAGAGGGTGCCGATTGCTCGGCACCCTCGCGGTTCAGCTTGCCGTTGACCGCGCCTGCGAGGTATAAAATCAAATATCTGCCGTATGCCAACTGGGATATAGCCGGACTCGCCGCAATCCTCGCGCCCTATCCAAACAAAGCCCGGCGGTTCTTTTTGGAAATGGAGCGCAAATTGCTCCTGCTTGAAGATTCGCCGTTCATGTGGTCGGTATATCATGCCAATCCCGCGTATCGCCGTATGAACTTGGAAGACCACGCGCTGTTCTACATTGCGGACGAGGCGAAACATGAGGTTTTGATATGCCGCGTCATTTACGCGAGAAGGGATATTTCCAAACTCTTAGAAGGCGGCGGCGAATGACACCCGAAAGCCGTGTTGCCGGGCTGAAACTAAGTCGCCGGATTGAAAGGCGGTGGCCAAATAAAAAACCCTTAGCCGCCACGGTGCTTGAGGGCGGCAGGGTTGATATGGACGGCACAAGCGTGGACATCGTTTGCGGTATCCGCCCCGCGCTGTGGTTGGAGCTGTGAGTGCCCGGCCTTTATTCCAAACTCTCAGAAGGCGGCGGTCAACGTCGCCACGCAGTTTGCGCTGTGGGCGTTTATGGGCTACGGCGGCTTGACTTATATGCCCGCCTTAGTTATCGGCGAAATATGCGTTTACCTCGTGGAATATATCGCCTATCTGTTGATGTTTAAGGCGAAAAGCCGCCTGAGGCTCGCGGCGTACACGCTCACGGCA
>JAIRWH010000022.1 GCA_031253545.1 Oscillospiraceae bacterium | reverse complement strand
CCCCCCGCGCCCGCATACGCCGCCCCCGCCCCGGTTTATCCGCAGCAAACCAAAAAGCCCTCCGGCGACAAAACCTTAGGCGTGGGCGCTTTCTTCGGCCTCATGCTGCTTTTCGCCATACCCGTGCTCGGTTGGATTGCCTGCCTTGTATTCGCGCTTGTGCCCGCCAACAAAAACTGCAAGAACTTCGCCCGCGCCTATTTGATTATCATTCTCATCGGCATCGGCGCGCTTGTTGGGCTCTACTTCCTGCTCACCTGGCTCTGGGGCTTGGTTGTGGACGCCATCATCAACTTCGTAAGCGACGTGACCGGCGGGCTTTTCAACGAACTCGACGAACTCAGGAATATATTTGACCTGTTCAAAAACCTCGACATATCGGGCGGCGGGCTTGACGGCTTATTCGGCAGCGACGGCTTGGGCGGCCTTGACGGCCTGCTCAGCTCACTCCCCTCGATTCCCGGATAATATGCGCGAACAAGATGCCTCCGCCGCCGAGTTTTTCCGCGCGGTGTTCGACGTGTCCCCCATTGCCCTGTCCGTATTCAACGCCTCGCACGAGCTTGTTGACTGCAACGGCGCCTTGCTTTCCATGTTCGGGGTAACAAAGGAATACTATCTCGCCCATTACGAGGATTTTTCGCCGGAATACCAGGCGGACGGCACAAGGTCCGCCGAAAAGGCGGCGTCCATCTTCGGCCGCGCGGTTGCGGGCGAGAGCTTCAAGACCGAGTGGATGCACTGCACCGAGGACGGCGACCCCGTCCCTTGCGAGGTCACCCTGACGCGTGTGCGCCAAGGCGAGCGGTACGCGGTGCTCGCCTTTTCTTACGACCTGCGCGATATAAGGCGGGTGGAAGACGAACTGGCGGAAGCCGAGCGGCTCTCCAAAGCCGTTACGGAAGCGGACCCGTCGGCGTATATCCTGTTTGACGAAGACTTAAAGCCCGTGGATTGCAACGGCTCCGCCCTGAGCCTGTTTGAGTCTCCAAGCAAGAAACATCTCTTGGAGCATTACTGGAAACGCCTTACCCCCAAAACGCAGCCCGACGGGCAAAGTTCGCGCGAAAAGAACAAACTGTTGCGCTCGCGCGCCTTGGCCGAAGGCCGCTGTGTGTTTGAGTGGAAGCACCTCACCCACAAAAGGCGGCCGCTCTACACAAAAACCACCATGACGCCGATACTCTACAACGGCAAAAACTATATCGCCTCGTTCAACCACGACCTGCGCGGCATAAAGGAGATGGAGGCGGCTCTAAACGAAGCGGAAGAGCTCGCGCGCCTTATGATAGACTCCGCGCCGATTTGCTGCCAGCTGTGGGACAAAAACCTCAACATCATAGACTGCAACCACGCGGCGCTCACGCTTTACGGCTTTGCCACGAGAGACGAGTTTATACGCCGCTGGCAGGAATGTTCGCCGTATTATCAGCCGTGCGGCAGGGTGTCTCGCGAAATGGGCGCCGAATATGTGATAAGGGCGTTTGCCGGGGAGAACGTGGCCTTTGAGTGGATGCACCAACTGCCCGACGGCACCCCCGTGCCCGCGGAGATTACCCTCGCGCGCGTGGAGTATAAGGGCGGCTACATCGTGGCGGGCTACACGCGGGATTTGCGCGAACACAAGCGCATGATGGGCGAGATTGAGCAGCAGACCAACCTTTTGCAGACTGTCAATCAAGTTTCCGCCGTCATGCTCGGCTCCAACGCCGCCGCCTTTGAGCGCGACCTGCTCGCGTCGCTCGACATTATCGCGAAATCCGTGGATGCCGACAGGGCGTATATATGCGAAAACTACTCCGAAGGCGATAAACTGTATTACGTGGAGCTGTATGAGTGGCGCGGCGGCGCGGAACAGGTTCGCCCCGCGGCGGGCGAGCGGGTTTTTCGCGAAATGCCGCCGGAATGGGAAACCGCGCTCTCGGCGGGTTACTGCGTAAACGGCGCGGTGAGCGGGATGTCCGAGCGCGAGAAGGCTTTGCTCGCGCCGGGGGGCGCGCTTTCCGCGCTCATCGTCCCCATCATACTCAAAGGCCGGTTGCGCGGGTTTATGGGTTTCGACGATTACAAAAAAGAACGCGCGTTTTCCGGGAAAGAGGAAATGATACTCCGCTCCGCGGGCAGCCTGATTGCCAACGCCCTCACGCGCAACGAGGAGGAAAACAGGGCGCGCAGGGCCGAAGAGCGTGTGCACCTCATGCTCGACGCCACGCCGCTCGGCTGCGAGCTGTGGGACAAAAACCTCCGTATCATCGACTGCAACAACGCCGCCGCCGCTTTGTTCGGGCTGCGCGACAAAGAAGAGTTCATCGGCCGTTTCGCCGAGCTTTCCCCGGAGTTTCAGCCAAACAACCTGCGTTCCGATTCGCTGTTTGAGATATTGGTGAAAAGAGCGTTCGCCGACGGGCGCGTCTCGTTTGAGTGGATGCACCAAAAGCCGGGCGGCGAGCCCGTGCCGGTGGACCTCACCTTGGTGCGCGTGGAATACGACAGCGACTACGTGGTCGTCGCCTATATGCGCGATTTACGCGACATCAAGACCTTGGAGGAGATAGCCGAAGAGGCGAATTACGACGCGCTCACCGGCATACGCAACAGGCGTTACCTCGACAAAGAGCTGAACAATGTCATCAAGTTCATATCCCGTCAGCCCGGCAGCCGGCTCAGCCTGATGATGCTCGACATAGACCGCTTCAAGCAGTACAACGACACATACGGCCACAGCGAGGGCGACATCTGCCTGAAAAAAGTGGCCGCCATATTGCAAGAGTGCGTTACAAGGGAGCAGGACTTCGTGGTGCGCTACGGCGGCGAAGAGTTTACAATGGTGCTGCCGCACACCGACGAGCACGGCGCGCGCATGTTGGCGGAAAAGGTGCTGCGCAACGTGAAGAACGCGCGGATTGTACACGAAACCAGCGACGTGGACGAGCATGTGACCATATCCATCGGCGTGACCACGGGCTTTGTGACCCACGACCAAGACGGCTCCCACTACATACGGCGCGCCGACGAGCTGCTGTATACATCCAAGAAAAACGGCAGAAACCGCTACACCTTCGCGCCGTTGCATGAAGACAGGCGGTAAACGCCGCCGTTAAAAAGGCTCTTTTTTTGTTCCCGAAGGGGGCGGCCGCCCTGCCGCAAGCGGGGCGGAGCCTACACGCAGCCCTGCGCCTTCATGGCCTCCGCCACTTTGAGGAAACCGGCGATATTCGCGCCCGCCACAAGGTTGCCCTCGCAGCCGTATTCCTTCGCGGCCGCCGCCGCGGAGAGGTAAATATTCCTCATGATGGTTTTGAGTTTTTCGTCCACCTCGGCAAACGACCAAGACATACGCGCGGAGTTTTGGGTCATCTCAAGCCCGCTCGTGGCCACGCCGCCGGCGTTGGAGGCTTTGCCGGGCGCGAAGAGCACCCCCGCTTTGCGGAATATGTCCACCGCTTCCGGCGTGCAGGGCATATTCGCCCCTTCCGCCACGGCGAAGCATTTGTGCTCCGCGAGCGTTTGCGCCGCGCGGCCGTCAAGCTCGTTTTGCGTGGCGCAGGGGAGCGCCACATCGCAGGGCACCTGCCAGATGTTGAAACAGCCTTCGTGATACTCCGCGCTCTCCACGCGCGCGGCGTATTCGGATATACGCAGGCGCTCGGTTTCCTTTATGGGGCGCAGCACGGAAAGGTCTATGCCGCGCTCGTCCGTCACATAGCCGCCGGAGTCGCTCATGGCCACCACATGCGCGCCGAACTCCTGCGCCTTTTGGCAGGCGAACACAGCCACATTGCCGCTGCCGGAGATGACGGTGCGCGCGCCTTTGAGGCTCTTGCCCGCGGCGGCGAGCATGGCCTCCGTGAAATACAGCAGGCCGTAGCCCGTGGCCTCCGGGCGCGCCAGCGAGCCGCCGTAGCTCAGGCCTTTGCCCGTGAGCACACCCGTAAACTCATTGGTTATACGCTTATATTGGCCGTACATATAGCCGACTTCCCTCGCGCCCACGCCGATGTCGCCGGCGGGCACATCCGTGTCCGCGCCGATGTGGCGATACAGCTCGGTCATAAAGCTCTGGCAGAAGCGCATGACCTCGCCGTCGGACTTGGCTTTCGGGTCGAAGTCCGCGCCGCCCTTGCCGCCGCCCATGGGCAGCCCCGTGAGCGAGTTCTTGAAGGTTTGCTCGAAGCCGAGGAACTTGATGACGGACGCGGTGACCGACGGGTGGAAACGCAGGCCGCCCTTATACGGCCCGATGGCGGAGTTATATTGCACACGGAATCCGCGGTTGATGCGCGTCTTGCCGTTGTCGTCCATCCAGGGCACACGGAATATGAACATACGTTCCGGCTCGCACAGGCGGTCTATAACGCCGCTTTCCACAAGGTCGGGCCTGCGCGCCACCACGGGCTCGAAAGATTCCAACACTTCCCTTACCGCCTGCAAATACTCCGGCTCCCCGGCGTTGCGCCGCTCCACTGTCTGCATGAGTTCCGACAGATACGTGTCTTTCATATTGACCCTCCTACGAAAATATCGGCGGTATTATACACTACCGCCGCGCGGTATGTCAACAGTATATCCGCTAACCCCCTACTACGATATATTTACGGTTGAGGCGCGGCAGCCAGCCGCGCCTTCTTCCATCCCGGCGCCCAAACTGTTAGAATGGGGGGCGATTGGTCTGACGGTTACACCCCC
>JAIRWH010000095.1 GCA_031253545.1 Oscillospiraceae bacterium | reverse complement strand
ACCCCCGTCCCTCGTCCGCGTAAGGGCGGTTGTCCTCAACCGCCCGCCGCAACTCCCGTTCCCCCGTCTCCTAACCACTAACCACTAAAAACTAACCACTAACAACTAACCCATCGAGGTTGCGGGGGCAACAGCCCCCACTCCTTTGCGGGCGGGCGGGTGGGATACAATCCCGCGCGGCGTGTCATTACGCTCCGCGTAACAGATGTAACCCCCTGCAACCCCCCGTCTCCTAACCCCTACCCACGCACAACTAACCACTAACGCGCCGCAGGCGCGTTCCCCCCGTCTCCTAACCCCTAACCACTAACAACTAACCACTAACGCGCCGCAAGCGCGCTCCCCCGTCTCCTAACCCCTAACAACTAACAACTAACAACTAAAACTAACCGCCCTTTGTCCCCGGCGAAAAGCGGCGAAAAGCGGCGAGAAGCGGCGAGAAACGGCGAGGAGCGGCGGGAAACGGCGGAAAGTAGGGACAGTCAAGGTCCAAAGGTTTCCCCCCCGCTTTCCCCACACGGAACAACAGCACCACGCCTTGTCAAGGCCATAAGCGATAGTCCCCATGACAAACCGGGGTCAAAAAGAGGGCACCGTGCCATGACAAACGGGGGCTTCGCCCCCGTTTGTTCCCCGTGTCCCTCCCCGTCCCTTTACTTTCCCCGCCGCCGGGGGGTACAATGTCCGCATACCCACGCATGCGCGCGCACACGCGCACACCCACGCGGCGGCGCGGGCCCGCGCGCGAGACGGAGGGACAAAGCGGGACCGCCCCGCCCCCGCAACCCCCGCCTCTCCCGTCCACTAACCACTAACAACTAACCACTAACCACTAAACTCTCCCGTCCCCTAACCACTAACCACTAATAACTAGCAACTAACCCCTAACCACTAACGCGCCGCAATAAATTACTCCGGCTCGCGCGCTTGCTTTTTTCCCCGCGATGTGATAATATGCGTGTGCGCGCCACATACCCGCCGTCATTCACCGAAGCAATATTACGAAGTGGGAGATGCGTTTGATGAGAAACAGCAAGTACACGAGCATTGTCTTCGCGGCGCTCATTCTCTTGGTCACCTATGTGGCGCTGTTCGGCTTCCGCAACGACATCCTCGGCATCACCGTCAAAGGCGCGCCGGATATGCGTTTCGGCATTGACATCCGCGGCGGCGTGGACGTGGCTTTTTCCCCGCGCGGGTTAGACAGGCCGCCCACGGCGCAGGAGCTTGACAGCGCGAAGGCCGTGGTGGAGCGGCGGCTCGACCAGCGCAATATACTCGACCGCGAGGTCACGGTGGATTACGCCGGGGGCTATGTGTTCGCCCGGTTCCCGTGGCGCAGCGGCCAGACGGACTTCAACCCGGAGGAAGCCATAGAGGAGCTCGGCAAAATGTCCGAGCTGTCTTTCCGCGACCCGGACGGCGCGGTGGTCATCACGGGCAGGCATGTATCGTCCGTGGGCGCCGTGGGCGTAGACAACTCCGGCACAAGCCTCGCCTATTATGTGCCGCTCACCCTCAACGCCGAGGGCGCGGCGCTCTTTGCCGAGGCCACGGGTCGCTTGGTGGGGCAGAAACTGTCCATATACATGGATTATAACGAAGACAACCCCGCGGCCTCCCTCATTTCCGACCCCACCGTGCAAACGCAAATATCCGACGGCGAGTGCATTATCACCGGCCAGCGCACCCGCGACGAGGCGCAGAGGCTCGCCAACGAAATCGCCGCCGGCGCGCTACCGTTCGCCATGGAAAGCAAGAATTACAGCACCATCAGCCCCACGCTCGGCAGCAACGCGCTTGAGGTCATGCTCATCGCCGGCGCGCTGTCGTTCGCGCTCGTGTGCCTGTATATGCTTGTCTATTACCGCCTCAACGGCGTGGTGGCGGTATTCTCCCTCGCGCTCCAAATCGCGGGCACCATACTGGTGCTTTCCATACCGCAGCTCACGGTCACCCTGCCGGGCATCGCCGCCATCATACTCTCCGTGGGCATGGGCGTGGATGCCAACGTCATCATCTCCGAGCGCATACGCGAGGAGCTGAAAAGCGGCAAGGCGCTCGACGCGGCGCTGCAAGCCGGGTTTAAGCGCGCCTTCTCCGCCGTATTCGACGGCAACATCACCATGATGATTGTGGCGGTGGTCATGTTGCTGTTCGGCTCCGGCACCTTACTCTCGTTTGCCTACACCCTGCTCTTCGGCATCATCATGAACTTCGCCGCCGGGGTCTATGTCACACGCACCATGACCTTCTCCGTCACGCGCATACCCGCGCTCCGCAAAACCGTCTGCTTCATGTCGGACAAATACTTCAAGAAGGAGCAGAAGGTGTGGGACTTCGCGGGCAAGAAGAAGATTATTTACCCCATAGCCGGGGCTGTGGCGCTTGCCGTCTTGGTGTTCGCGCTCCTGCCCGGCTTCGGTGTCACGCTCGACATCGAGTTTAAGGGCGGCGCGCAGGTGCGCTACGAGCTTACCGGCACGGTGGACGTGGAGGATGCCCGCTCCGTGGTGGCGGGCGTTGTGCCCGGCGCGGTGGTCAACGCCCGCGAGACGCAAGACATCGCCTCCGGGCGGCATAGCCTCGTCTTGGAGTTTGCCGGCGGCCAGGAGATGACCACCGAAGACTTCGAGCGCATAGGCGCGGCGCTGCGCGCGGCGTTCTCCGGCGAGGCGTTCCCCGTGGTAGACAGCAACAACGTGTCGCCCTACTTCGGCGAACTCTTCCTCCGCAAGGCCATCTACGCCATACTCATCTCCTGCGCGCTCATCGTGCTGTATGTGTGGTTCAGCTTCCGCAGAATCCACGGCCTGTCCGCCGGGGTCATCGCCCTGCTCGCCCTGCTCCACGATGCCGTGCTCGTGTTCCTCACGTTCCTCGTGTTCCGCATACCCATAGGCGACAGCTATGTGGCCGCCACGCTCACCATATTGGGCTATTCCATCAACGCCACCATCATCAACTACGACCGCATACGCGAGAATATGTTCCTCGACTCCTCCCTCGACCCGGAGGTCATCTGCAACAGGAGCATATCGCAATGCCTCACGCGCAATATCAACACGAGCCTCGCCCCCATTGCCACATTGGCGCTGCTGTTTGTCTTCGCCGCCGCCAACGGCCTCGAATCCATACGCACCTTCGCGTTGCCTCTCGCCGTGGGTCTGCTCTCCGGCTTCTATTCGTCCACATTCATCGTCGGCCCCTCGTGGGTGCTCTGGGAGCGCCGCAAGGCGCGGAAAGCGAAGGCGAAGAAGCTCCACGGCTAACGGCTAACAACCGCGTGAGCGATAAATGGCTGAAAATAACCGACAAGAGCATAGAGCGGATTCCCGTTCTCGAAAGCTCCGTGTTGCCGTGCGGTTATTGGGAAAAACCGAGACAGGCGCAACGCGAGCTGTTGCGCTATGTGAGAGAAGACAAGCCCGGCACGGAAGCCTTGGCGTACTACGACATGAACATTGGATTGCTGACGCGTCACAAGGGTTTCCCGGCGCGGGGCAAGTATTCCCCTCGTTCCACCGAGTACCGCATATCGCGATACACAACCACCCCGACGGTAAGACGTTCTCGCTCGGCGATTTTCAGCCGTTTTTGGCAAACGCCGACAAAAGGCTCATGTGCGCGGTTGGCAACGACGGAAGCGTGTATGCTTTGGAAAAATTGCCGCGTTACGAAGCGGCAAACGCCGCGCACGGCTATACCGATAAACTGAGAAACGCCCCAAATCCAAATGAATACCCGGATGAATACGTTGCGTTTACGGAGTGGTTTTACACATCGCTGAGAATATACGGTTTTAGGTACAAGAGGGGTTAGCATGGAGTGGGAACCGTTTCCTTTCGATGGACCCGACACGTCGGAAACTCGCGAGAGGCTGATAAAATGGGCGGAGGCATTCATTGCCGAGCTTGATGGCGGCGAGGCAGGCGGAGGCGGCTGTACCGCCGGACGCGGGGGAGCGCTCGCGGAGGAGAGCCTCGCCGAAGCCGAAAGGATTGGCGGCTTGAAGGTTCGAACGTAACCCTGCGGCGAAGAAGCTCCACGGGTGAAACTAAACTACCTAAAGCGGTAGTCAATACCGGCCGCTTTAAGTATCCCACTACCCGAATGGCGGGATTTTATCTTTCCGTCCACCGACACATTGCGGTTTGTTATGGGGCTGTGCCACAATTCGTGGTCGCCTTTCCCCTGTCGCCGCAACGCGCAGCCGTAGTCTCTGAGGATTTTTCTTACCGCCGTTTCGTATTCAGCCAATTTTAGCCAAGGATTCGCGGCGTGACGCAATGAAGGCGAGGTTGATTGCCCCGGTATATCCGCAGTTGAGCTCCAGCAATTCGGGCGCGGCAAGGCTTACGCGTTCTATCAGGGCGTCGAAAGACCCGTCTTCCAACACAAGCCCGGGCACATCGGCGCTCGTGGCCGTCCAGACAAGCGCCTCGCCGTCCCACGTCATCGTCACGGTAAAGTCGTTCATCGTTTTTCCTCCTCGCTCCGTTTGCCGTCGCGTATTCAGCATAGCACAACGCCTCCGGCTCTGTCAATCCGCCCCGCCCGCGCCCCGCAAAAAAACTTCGCTTTTTTCTCAAATTGGGTATTGCAATCTCCCGCGCGGTGTGTTACAATGCAGTTACCATAATTCTTATTGGGAGGTTTACCTATGAAAACACGCAAGGTCATTTTATCCCTCTGCCTCGCGGCGCTGCTCGCGGCGGCTCTCGCCTTACCCGCGGCGGCGGCGGACCTCAGCATTCCGGTCGGTGAGATTGACGTTTCCGGCGGCGACGGCGCAGACAGAATCGCCATCCGCTCCAACACCTTCACCTGGGAAGGCGGCGAAGCCGTTGCGGCCGCCGACAGGAAAGTCACCAACGAGATGCTGATGAACGCCACCAAGCTCGTCCTGGAGTTCGACTCCATCCCCGACGACCACAACTTCGCGTTTGTTTGGCAGTCCTCCCCCAACTGGGGTTGGAACCAAAACCCCCGTGACGACGGCGGCATCACCGTGGAAGGCAACAAAGTCACTTTCGATTTCGCGGCCATGAACAATGTGGCGGGGCTTAAAGACTACAAGCCCAACGCGGACGGCAGCGACGGCGGAATTAAGTATTACATCTGCTCCTGGGGCAGCGATGTGCCTTCCTGGGGTCTGAAATCCGCCGTGCTCACCTACTCCACCACCGGCGGCGGCGGCGGCAGCACCGGCTCCACCGACACAGGCGACAGCCTCTTCATCTTCGTGGCGGTCGGTGTCCTCGCCCTCTGCGGCGTGACCTTGGCGCTCGTGCTCAAGAAGAAAAAGGCGTAAGCCAAACCTCACAACCACAAGCCCCCGCGCCTCGGCGCGGGGGCTTTGCTTTTGCGAAATATCCGCGCTTGTCTTTTGAGGGCTCCGCAGGTTTCCGCAGGCGGGAACGGTTGCCCGCGCGCGAAAGCGGGGTACGCCAAAACCTTCTTGCCCGTCCGCCTGTGAGAAAGGGATGCCGTCGGGGGCGGACGGGGCTTATCGGCTATCCACGGCCGCCTATGCACCCGCGCTTTTATCTTCGGAGCAGGAAGTGCCAAACACAAACGCCTCGAGCACCATCTCAAGCGTTTGCTGAGTAAAGTGGCGGTATTTCAAGAAGTTGAGCAATTCCCTGAGGAAGGCGTGCAGGGCAATCGAGGTTGTTGTGAGTACCTTGCCGTCGCAGACGCGAAGGCAGGAGCGCGCAAGATAGCAAGCCGCGAACAACTCGTTCAGGGTCTGCATGGTAATGTCGGGCAGGTTTCACCCGTGACTTGAATCGGCTTGTGTCTTAAAAACCAAAACATCAGATAGCTGCGCACTTTGCGTTCGTTTTCGTGGTCAATACCGACATGGAAGTCTTTCAGCCGCCTGATGTCCACCGTATAGTCAATGATGCTTTGCCACAACAAGCTCTTGTTTACCACCACGCCCACGCCCACGCGGGTTTTGTTTTCGTTGACAAACGAGCAAAGAGCCGTGTATAGGTTTTTGTAGCGGTCCTTCATTTCCGCCTGTACGCCGGCACCATGCATCAACACACGCCTAACGTCGCCGCCGAAGTTGTTGTTGACTATCCTTTGCAGTTCGAGCCTATGGTTTTCGTATCGGCTCATTGCCCTTTGCGTCAAGCTGTCCATACTCTTTTGCTGCCTCCGGAGAAATAGCGCGGCTCAGACCGAATGAGACTGCCGGGAATCCATGACTCTCACTAAGTCTGTCAACCTGTTGGCGGCGAAGAAGTTGCATAAATCGTCGGTAAACTGCCTCTCGCGCTCGGCGGAGTACGCGCTACCATTGTTGCCGAGCACCCCGTCAAGCAGTTCCCCGCTAACCGTCCTCGCCATAAGTTCCTCCGCTTCGGCGTTCAGCTCTTCCGTGAAAGAAACAGACAATGTCAAAACCCCTTTCGCTATCAATCCCAGTAGTCTATCACATAACGCGCAAGGATGTCAAGCGTTTACATAAGCCGATTTTGTCGCGGTCTTGCCTCTTTCTTTCGCAGCGACGCCAGCTCATACACTTCGTCCGCGCGGGCGGCGACCTCCGGCGAGTGCGACACGATAATCACGCACTTGCCCTCCTCGTGCGCCAATCGGGCGAATATATCCATCACCTCGTCTTGCGTGGTCAGGTCAAGGTTTCCCGTGGGCTCGTCGGCTAAGATAATCTCCGGGTCAAAAGAGAGTGCCCGCGCTATGGCCACGCGCTGCTGCTCCCCGCCGGAGAGCTTCAAGACCCGCCGCTTTGCCAATGTGCCGTCTAAGTCCACCTTTTCCAAAAGCTCCGCCGCCCTCGCGCGCCTTGCGGCGATTTTCTTGCCCGACGCGCGCATGGAAAGCTCCACGTTTTCCGCGGCGGTAAGGTGCGGCAGCAGGTTATATTGCTGAAATACCACGCCCACATAGCGGCTGCGGTATTGATAGCGGTCAATCTTCCCCACGTCTTTGCCGTCGAAATAGATTTTCCCCTCCGTGGGCGAAGACAGGCCGGACAGCAGCGAGAGCAACGTGGTCTTGCCCGCGCCGCTCCGCCCCACTATGGCGTAGACCTTGCCTTTCTCAAACGTGTAGCCGAGGTTTTCCAAGACCTTGCCGCGCCCGTCGTAGGAATAGCTGATGTTTTCCAATTTCAGTATACTCATGGCTCTTTCCCCTTTGCTTTTTATGTGAGGGAGGTTGCCGCCCCCGCGCCCCCCGCCTCGTCCCCTCGTCCGCAACCCCCGTCCGCTAACCACTAACAACTAACCGCTGACCACTAACAACTACTCATGTCCTGTTGGCTAAGATTTTCAGCGGCTCGTAGCGCATTACGAACACCACCGCCGCAAAGCCGCTCCGCCGCCTCCGCGCTCGTTGTCCTCTCGCAAAGCCTTGCCGAGCCGGACAGGTTGGTTGACATGGAGCTTGGTTACAGGCCGGACATGGCCGCGCCCGGCTATATG
>JAIRWH010000063.1 GCA_031253545.1 Oscillospiraceae bacterium | reverse complement strand
CGGTTATCGGCGAGCGCGGCGTGCGGCTCTCCGGCGGCCAAAAACAGCGTATATCCATCGCCCGCTCGCTGCTGCGCGATTCGCCCATATTGCTCTTAGACGAAGCCACGTCGTCGGTGGACACCGAAACCGAAAAGGAAATCCAAAGCGCCGTAAACGCCATTGCCGGCACACGCACGCTCATTGTCATCGCCCACCGCCTTTCCACGGTACGCAGCGCGGACAGGATAATCGTGCTCGAAAACGGCGCCATTGCCGAGCAGGGCAGCCACGCGGAGTTGCTCGCCCGCGGCGGCGCTTACGCCAAGCTCTGCGACTCACAGCTTTTTGTATTGCGCCGTGACGGGAGATAGGCGGCGGGGCGGCACCCGCCCCTACTTCCACGCCTTTTCGTATCTCGTCGTAGTACCTCCGCACCAACGTGTCGGCCGCCGCGCGGTCGCCGCGTTGGACTGCGCGTATCAGCCGCGCCTCATCGTCCAACCGCGCCCCTCCTTTCCGTGTGCCCATATATATATTCGCGGCGGGCGGGCGGATAGTTTCATTTTGCCGAAAAAGTCTTCGCGCGCGATACCCGGCGGTTATATCACGGCAAGCGACCTTTTGCGGCGGTACGCGGCCGCCGCGGGGTATGGACATAGCGGCGCGCGGTATGATAAAGTATCATCATATGAATTGCAAAAAACTGTAACCGCAAGCCCGGTGAGCACGGAACGAAAGGAGGCGCGCCTTTTTGAGCGACGAGAGACGTATTGCCAATATCTTTGAGCTGCCGCCCCTGCCGCCGGGCAAAGAACTTTGCTCATTGCTGTGCGAATGGGGGTCGGCGCGCGTGGAGCGGATAGCCGGCGCGGGGGTTGTGACCGATTGGTACGACCAAGACGAGGCGGAGTTTGCGGCGCTTTTGCAAGGGGAGGCGGAAATCGAATACGCCAACGGGGAGAAAACCGCCCTGACAAAAGGCGACATACTGTTTATCCGGCCGCATGAAAAGCACAGGGTGAGCCGCGCGTCGCGCGAAGAGCCTTGCGTGTGGCTGTGCGTGTTTTTCGGAAAGGCGCGCTGACACCGTGAGGCTGTTTATCGCAATCAACTTCACCGGCACCGTGCGGCGCGGGCTTCTCGCCATGCGCGATGAACTGCGTTCCTATGCCGAACACGGCAACTTCACCCTGCCGGAAAACCTGCACCTGACCCTTGTGTTTTTAGGCGAGTGCTCGCCGAGCCAAACCGCAGCGGCAAAAGCCGCGATGGACGCGGCGACCTTTGAGCCGTTTGCCGTGGAGATAGAGCGCATGGGTCGTTTCAGGCGCGCGGACGGCGACATAGTGTGGGCCGGCGTGCGCGAATGCGCGCAACTCATGAGCTTGCGGCGCGAGTTGGCGCGAAACCTGCAAGACGCGGGGTTCATCCTTGAAAACCGCGAATACCGCCCGCATATCACCTTAGGGCGCGAAGTCGTCGCCCCCGTGCGCGGGCGCGGCGCGGAAACATTTGCCGAGACCGTCGCGCGCGTTGACCTTATGCGTTCCGAGCGCGTGTTCGGCAAACTGAGGTACACTTCGGTTTACGCCAAGGACGCTTCAATGTAGATACGCTTCGTTGAGCGTCACCCCAAACGCCCCGGCAAGGCGGCGCAAGTCTTCGTCGGTAACGGTTTGGTTTGGCGCTTTGCCGCAGGAGAGCGCTTTTATGTATATATCCGCGCTTTTTTCCAATATGTGCATCAAGCCGAAAGTCGAATCGAAGTCTTCGCCCGCGCAAAACGTGCCGTGGTGGGCCCAGACCGCGACGTTGTGAGCCCGCATAATCGCGGCGGTTTCGCGCGCTATGTCCGCGCCACCGGGTATCATCCACGGTAACACGCCCACGCCCGACGGGAATATGATGGGGCATTCGGTCATACTCAGCCACAAGGCGCGGGTGAAAACTTCCGAGCGCAGCGGAAGCACGAATGTGAGAGCGATAACGCTCGGCGTGTGGGCGTGGTAGATAACGCGGTAAGAATCCGAGGCTTCTTTTTTCACGGAGTGGCCGAGTATATGGGTGGGCAGCTCGCTCGTCGGCGCGCCCGCGCGGGAAAGCCCCCACACAACCCTGTACGCCGCGCCTTCGTCGTCGAGCTCGACCACGCAGATATTGCCCTCGATGTCCGAGGCCACGTTGCACATATATTTCCCGCTGCCCGTGGCGATGAATAGCTCGCGCGCGAGGTTTGGGGCGGCAACGCCGAGCCGCGCCCACCCGGTGGGCACGGCGGCGAAAAACGGGCGGCATTGCGTCGCCTCCCCGGCAGTCAGGCGGTATGTAAGATTGCCGCCGTTGCGCTCGTGCCAGCCCATGCGGTACCCGTCGTCGCACAGACGCGCGAAGCCTTTCACGGCGGCGCATTGCTCCATGCTCATGGCGTTATGCCCTGCCTTTCAATATTTCTTCCTCGTAACGCTTTATGTCTTCGTGCCATACCGTGTCCGAGGCCGCCACGTTTTCGCGGCGGCAGTATTCCTCCCACACGTCGCCGAAGGGCAGCGTCTTGACCTCCTCGGCCAAGGCCATCTTTTCGGTGAAGTTTCCGGTGTCTTGCAGCGCGCGCAGACGTTCGTGCGGGGTGAGCAACGCGTACAGCAGCCCTTTTTGCGCGCTCCTGCCGCCGATTATCCACGCCGCCACGCGGTTGACGGAAGCGTCGAAGAAGTCTAAGCCGAGAAGCACCGCGTCGAGCGCGTCGCAACGCACGACCTCCGTCATAATCTCGCGCAGCTCGTCGTCATACAGCACCACATGGTCCGAATCCCACCTCACGCCGCGGGTGATATGGAGCGGTATTTTGTCAAAAAACGGCAGCAACGCGGGGATTTTGTCGCTGACGTACTCCGTGGGGTGGTAATGCCCGTTGTCCAGCAACACATACACGCCGCCCCGCGAGGCGGCGTAGGCGATATAAAACTCGTTCGAGCCCGCCGTGTAGCTTTCCACGCCGATGCCAAACACTTTGCTCTCCACGGAGTCAATCACGCGCGGAAGGGTTTCGGCAAAAATCTCGTCTAACGCGGCTTTGAGCCGAAGCCTCGGACCTATGCGGTCTGAGGGCATATCTTTAAGGCCGTCGGGAATCCAGATATTGTGCAACACGCTCTCGCCCATACGCTCCCCGATGTCGTTTGCGATACGCCGCGTCGCCTTGCAGTGGTCAATCCAAAAGCGCCGCGTTTGCTCATCGGGAGAAGAAAGCGTGAGACCGTGCCGCACCATGCGGTGCGAAAAGCAGGTGGGGTTGAGGTCTATGCCGAAGCCGTGCGCCTGCGCGAAGGTGACCCACGGGGCGAAGTGGCAATATTCCAAGCGGTCCCGGTCCGCGCGCGGGGCGTTAGCGGTAAACACGGCGTAGCAGGCGTGGAGGTTCACGCGCTTTTTGCCGGGTATATGGGAGGTGGCTTTAAGGAAGTCCGCTTTCAGTTCGTCGAAATTGCGCGCCCTTCCCGGATAATTGCCCGTGGTTTGTATACCGCCGCCCGCGCCGCCGCCCTCACCCTCAAAGCCCGTCACATCATCGCCCTGCCAGCAGTGTATGCTCACGGGCTTGGCCGAGAGGCAGGCAAGCGCCCGCTCAGTGTCCGCGCCAAGAGCCCGGTAACGCTCCAATGCCCATCGGTAACGGCTGTCCGCCATTTGGTTTACCCCCTTATTCAATCCGCGCCGCCGGAAAAGAGCGCGCGATGGCCTTCCTTGCCTCGGTAATATCGGAAAAGACCTTGCGGTATATCATCTGCGAGGCGAGATTGCCGAGCGCCGTGGATTCGGCCGCGCCGACAATCACGGGTTTGCCCGCGCGCTCGGCGGTGAGGCGGTTGAGGTATGCGTCTTTCGCGCCGCCGCCGATGATATGCAAAGCGTCTATGCGCCTGCCGGTCACGGCGGATATTTCCGCCGTAGCTTCCGCATAAGCCCTCGCGAGCGAGAGGTATACGCAACGGATAACGTCGGATACCGGCAGGCGCGGGCTGCCGAGCAGCGCCCGCACGGCATCCGTCATGTTTTCGGGAGCGGAGAGGGATGGGGCGTTTACGTCCACCGTTTCGGTAAAGGCGCTTTTTTCGGCCATGGCGAGCATATCGTCAAACGTATACTCGCCGCCCTCGCCGCGCCTGATACCTTGCAGCAGCCACATTCCCGCGATGTTTTTGAGCACGCGGCAGCGGTATTCGATGCCGCCCTCGTTGGTGATATTCGCCGCGCGGCCCTCTTCCGTGATTATCGGCTCGGCGCGCTCTACGCCCACCAAGCTCCATGTGCCGGAGGATATATAGGCGTGGGAATCGGCAAGGGGGCAACCCGCCACGGCGCTTGCCGTGTCGTGCGAGGGGCAGAGCACAACCTCGGCGTCGTAGCCCGCGAACGCCCTCATCTCCGGCAAAAAACCGCCCAATTTGACCGAGGGCGCGGACAGCGCCGAAAAAAGCGAGGGCTTTATGCCCAGCAGCTCCATGAGTCCGCCGTCCCATGTCCTGTCGCGCGCGTTTACCAAGCAGGTGGTGGTGGCGTTGGTATACTCGTTCGCTATTTTCCCCGTCAGGCGAAACGCTATGTAATCGGGCAACATCAGGAAGTGCTCCGCCGCGGCCATGCGCCCGCTCGTTTTATCGTGGAAAAGCCGGTATATCGTGTTGAAACCCTGCTTCTGAATACCCGTCCTTTTGTAAAGCTCCTTCGGGGTAATCAACGCCTCGACCTCCGCCACGGCGGGCGCGGCCGCAGTGTCGCGGTAGGCATACGCGGGGCCGAGCTCGTTTTTCGCGCCGTCGAGCAACATATAGTCCACAGCCCATGTGTCAATGGCCACGGTATCCGGGGCCTTGCCAATGTCGCCGCAACGCTTTATGCCCTCCCTCACCTCACACAGCAGGCTGTCTGTGCCCCATGTCAGGCGGCCGCCCGCGGAGAGCATGGCGTTACCGAAGCGGTAGACCTCTTCGGTGCGTATAAGGCCGTCTTCAAGGTAGCCCAATATATGGCGGCCGGAGGAAGCGCCGATATCCACGGCAAGGTAATACTGCGTTTTAGGCATCCGTTCACCACCGTGCATGGATTTACCGCGGTAAAAAGGCAAACGCGCGGTATGGTTACGATGATACCGCACAAAGGCGGGCGTGTCAAGAATCCGTCTCTCCGCCGGTATGCGGAGGCACGTCCAAACGGCGGTTTGGTATAATCATCAGGGCGTTTGCCAAAAGGAACGCCATGGTCACGAAGAACACATCGCGGAAGCCGTATGCCGCCGCCACGGCGCTGCCGATGAGGGGGCCCGTGAGGTTGCCGAGGAAGATTGCCGAGGAATTGAAGCCGAAGGCGGTGGCCTGTATGCTCTTCGGGGCTAAGTGCCGCACCAAGGCGTTGAGCGAGGGGAGCATGCCGCCGATAAACAACCCCAGCAGGAAGCGGCCCGCGAAGAGCATGCCGATGTTTGCGGCGAACGCCTGCGGCAGAAACATCAGCGACGCGGCGACGAGTGAAAAACAGAGCACCTTGCGCTGACCCGCGCGGTCCGCGATTCTGCCGAGCACCGGGGCTCCCACGAGGTTTGCCATGCCCGTGGCGGCCACGGCAAGACCCGCCATCAGCTCAAGGTTTTCGCCGCCATACAGCGTTTCCGTGTACAGCGACACTATCGGTTCAATGGACATCATGCCCACTTGCGTAATCGCGGACGCGATAAATACCGGTAGCAGCGGCATAAGCAGCCGCATGTCGGCCTTGCCCTCGCCGGCCTTGGGCGCGTGTTCGCGCGGTTCGTGCACCAACAGCACCACGATTGCGCAGGCGGCGAAATGCAGCGCGGCCGTGAGGAAAAATATGTGGCTGTAATCAATCAGTTCCGCTAAGTAACCGCCGAACAGCGGGCCGATTAACCCTCCCGCCACGGCACCCGTCTGCAATGTGCCCAGCGCCTCACCCGCGTTTTTATCGGGGGTTACGGACGCTTGGAGCGAAATAGCCATGGAAACGAAACCCGAAAACACGCCGTTAATCAGCCTCAGGAGCAGCAGTTGCCACACCGAGCCGGCCAGCCCCATGAGCAACGTGACCACGCCCATGCCCACCCCGGCGCGCAACAGCATGGGTTTGCGCCCGTGTTTATCCGCAAATTTGCCCCAAATGGGCTGAAACACGACCGACGTGACAAACTGCGCGGAAAAGACCCAACCCGACCATCGCTCCACGTCCGCTATGTCGGTCACGCCGAGGGATTCTATGTAGAACGACAAAAACGGGATAACGAGGTTCATGCCGCTTGTAATCACGAAGTTTGCCGCCCACAGCACCCACAGCGTGCGTTTCCAATTCATGTCATTACTACCTCCGAAGATAACGGTTGCGATAGAGCGGGAGTGTGTGAGAACGATTATAACACCGCCCTCGCACGCGGGCAAGCCCCGCGTATATCCCCCCCTGTCCCGCTTTGTCCCTCCGTCTCGCGCGCGGGCCCGCGCCGCCGCGTGGGTGTGCGCGTGTGTGCGCGCATGCGTGTGTATGCGGACATTGTACCCTTGCCGGGAAGGAAAAGTACAGGGACAGGAAGAGACACGGGGAACAAACGGGGGCGAAGCCCCCGTTTGTCATGGGGCAGTGCCCTCTTTTTGGCCTTGTTTGTCATGGGGTATGTCCTTTTATGGCCTTGACAAGGTGTGCTACCGTTGCTTGCGTGTGGGGAAACTTTTGGACCTTGACTGTCCCTACTTTCCGCCGTTTCCCGCCGCTCCTCGCCGTTTCCCGCCGCTTTTCGCCGCTTTTCGCCGCTTTTCGCCGTTTTTCGCCGGGGACAAAGGGCGGTTAGTTTAGTGGTTAGTGGTTAGTGGGTAGTGGTTAGGAGACGGGGGTGCGCGCCTGCGGCGGGTTTGTGGTTCGGGGTTAGGGGTTAGGGGACGGGGGGTTGCGGGGGGTTACATCTGTTACGCGGAGCGTAATAACGCGCCGCGCGGGATTATATCCCACCCGCCCGCCCGCAAAGGAGCGGGGGCTGCCGCCCCCACAACCCCGATGGGTTAGTTGTTAGTGGTTAGTGGGCGGGGAGACGGGGACAGCCGAACACTTATTTACGCTTTGCAATGTCGGCTTCGATGAGCTGCTCCACGTATTTGGTGGTGGAGATACCCTCGCTCCAAGCCATGCGGTCTAAGTGCTCTTTGTGCTCTTCCCGGAGCCGGACGTTGAACTGAATACGGGCGGCGTTTTTACGCTTGGGCAGCGGGGTCTCCGGGTTCTGCGGTTTGCCCCGCGCGGCGGCGGAATCTTTCTTCGGCATATCGGTTCCCTTCCCTTGTAAAAGTGTCGGCTCCCGGCGGCGGGGAACGCATGTTAGTTAGCAAGCTAACTAACACTATAACAGAGGTGCCGCGGGTTTTCAAGTCTTTTCGCGAATGTGTGCCTTGCGCGGTTGCCGACGGTCAGCGGGCGGGGGGGCGGAGCCCGCGGAGGGGACGGGGCGCGGGAGACTCCGTCCGTCGGCAGGGCGGGAGGGCGTGATTGGGGCGGTGCCGCGCGGAGACGAGCGCTACGCTTGCAGCTGCGACATGTAGAGGTGCCAATAAAGCCCCCGTTTCGCAATCAGTTCGTCGTGGCTGCCGCTTTCGGCTATTTCGCCGTCGGAGATATAGAGGATTCTGGTGCAGCTGCGTATGGTGGATAGCCTGTGCGCCACGATGAACGAGGTGCGCCCTTTCATGAGCGCGGCGATGCCGTCTTGCACGAGTTTTTCCGTTTGGGTGTCTATGGAGGAGGTGGCCTCGTCGAGTATCAGCACGCGCGGCCGCGAGAGTAACGTGCGCGCGAAGGAGAGCAACTGCCGTTGCCCGGCGGACAGCCCATCGCCGCGCTCGTGCACGGCGGTGAGGTAGCCCTGAGGCAGGCGGCGGATGAACTCGTCGGCTCTGACGGCCTTCGCCGCCTCGATACACTCTTCGTCCGACGCGTCAAGCCGCCCGTAGCGTATGTTTTCCATAATGTCGCCGGAAAAGATAAACGTGTCTTGCAGCATAACACCGAGCTGGCGGCGCAGCGAGGCGAGGGTGACCTCGTTGATGTCGTGGCCGTCTATGTATATGCCGCCGGAGTCTTTGTTGTAAAAGCGCGAAAGCAGGTTGATGACGGTGGACTTGCCCGCGCCCGTGGGGCCCACGAGGGCGATGGAGTCGCCCTGATTGACCTCAAATGTGACGTTTTTCAGCACCGGCACGCCCGGTTCGTAGGAAAAGTCCACGTTCAGGAAGGTGACGATGCCGTTGATGGCGGGCAGCTCGTAGGCGTTTGGCACATCGCTCACCGTGACCGGCTCGTCCATTACCTGAAAGATACGCTCCAAATACGACGCGGCGGTGATTAAGCTGTTGTAGATGTTGCCGAGGTTTTGCACGGGCCACCAAAAGCGCCACGCGAAGCCCGCCATTGCGATGACCGTGCCCACGGTCATGTGGCCGTCGCCGCTTCTTATGCCCGCCGCCGCCACGATGTACATGGCGGCCACCACAAGCCACGAGGTGAGGGCGGACACCGGCCAGATGCTGTGCGTGATACGCACGGCCTTCATGTAGTTATCCCGCGTGTCTTTCTGGAGCGAGGCGAAGATGCCGAGGTTATATTCCTCGCGGGTAAAACTCTGCGTGACGCGCACGCCGTTTATGTTTTCCGAGAGATACGCCGTCATATTGCTGGATTTATTGTTGAAGAGCCTGAACGCCCTGCGCTGGCGGGGCTTTGTGATGAATATGTACGCCACGAAGAGCGGCAACCCGGAGAGGATAACAAGCGTGAGGGGCGGGCTGATATACAGCATATAGAACACCATGAAGACCATGGAAAGCAGCTCCAATATGGCGTTTACAAGCCCGGACGAGAGAAAGTCCGCCACGGCGTTGACGTAGTTGACCACGCGCACGAAGATTTTGCCCGCCGGGCGGGAGTCGTAATACTCAAACGGCAGCTTCTGCAAATGAGCGTACAGGTCGGAGCGGATGTCCCTGATGATACCCTGCCCCGTGCGGTTGTTCAGCCGGTAGCGCCAACGCGCGCAGAAGGCGCAGAAGGCGATGATGAGGAGCATAACCCCGCCGAGGGCGAGTAGGCTTTCTATGTCTTTCGCGGGTATATACACGTCTATCGCCCGCTGCGTGAGCAGCGGCACCAACAGGCCGAGCAATGTGGAAGCCACGGTGATGACGAAGACCGTGGCGATGTTTTTCGCGTATTTGCCCATGTAGCGCACGGCGCGGCCAAGCTGCCCCCACTGAAACGGCGCGTCTAACTCTTCGTCTATCCTGAAGGTGTTTCTGGCCATCAGACGGCCTCCCCGGGGTGCTGCAGCCGGTATGTGTCGTAATAGTAACCCTTGTTTGCCATGAGCCGCGCATGGTCGCCGTGTTCGGTCACCTTGCCGCCGTCTATGATGTAGATGCAGTCGGCGTTTTTCACCGACGACACGCGTTGGGCGATGATGAGCTTTGTGGCGCGGGTTTCCATGCCCGCGAGGTTGTCTTGTATCTTCTTCTCCGTTTCCATGTCCACGGCGCTTGTGGTGTCGTCGAGTATGATGACGGAAGGGTTTGGCAATATGGCGCGGGCAAGCGAGAGGCGCTGCTTCTGGCCGCCGGAGATGCCCGTGCCGCGTTCGCCCACCACGGTATTGTAGCCTTGCGGGAAACGGCTCACAAACTCGTGGGCGTCGGCAAGCTCCGCGGCGCGGCGCACGTTTTCGGGCGGCGCTTCCGGGTCGCCGTAGGCGATGTTGCTGTCCACGGAGTCGGAAAATATAAACACATCCTGCATGGTCATGCCGATTTGCCCGCGCAGGCAGCGCAAGTCGTAATCCTTCACGTTTACGCCGTCTATGAGCACCTGCCCGGAGGTGGGGTCATACAGGCGCGGCAGCAACCCGGCAAGCAGCGATTTGCCGCTGCCCGTGGGCCCCATGAAACCGACGGTGAGGCCTTTTTCGATGACGAGGTTGATGTCGTGGAGCAAAACGGCTCCGCCCGCCGTGAGCGTGACGTGGCGCAGCTCAATCTTCCCGGCAATATCGGCCTTGTGGGGCGCGTCGGGCTGCCTTATGGCGATATGGCTGTATTGCAGGGCGATGAGTTTATCGGCGGAGGCGGCGAAACGCTGCGCGTCGTTGACGATGGCGCCGATTGAGAGCATAGGGTCGTTGAGCGCCCACGCGAGGTTTTGGAATATGCTCATTTGGCCGAGCGTGATGCGGCCGAGCACCACGAACACGGAGCCGACGATGAGGTTGACCGCGCCGAGCGTCTGCGCCATGAACTCGATGTATGGCTGAAACCTCAGCCATATACGGTTGGCGTTTACCTGCGCGTCGCGGAACGCTTGGTTTTCACGCTCGAAGCGTTCAATCTCGTGGGCCTCGCGGGCGAACGCGCGGATGACGCGGTTGCCGGAGATATTCTCGTTGACCACCGTGGAAAGCCTTTCGCGACATTCGCGCACTTTTTTATGGGCGGGGCGTATGCTTCTGCCCAGCTTATACGCCAATGTGCCGGATATGGGCGTGAGCACAAACAGGCAGAGCGCGTACAGCGGGTTGACGGCCATGAAGAGCGTGAGCACCGTGAGCATCATGGCCACACATTCAATCGAGCGCGGCATAACCCAGCAGATAAAGTGGCGCACGATTTCCACATCGCCCGTGCAGAGGGTGATGAGGCTTCCGGCGGTGTTTTCCCTGTGGAAAGCCGCCGTCTGGCGCAGTACCCGCTCAAACAGCCGCGCGCGCATGGTGACCACGACGTGCTGGGATACGACCTCGCAGAGCATGTTCGCCGTGTAGCGGAGCGCCTGGGTGGCAAGCACGGAGGCGAGCGCCAAGGAGAGCAAGGGCAGCAGCTTGTTGTATTGCCCGCCGAGCAGCACGTCGTCTATGACTATCCTGAACAAAAAAGGGCCGACCGTCATCAGGCCGATGGCGCTAAGGCTGCACAGCACGGCAAGCGCCATAACGCGGCGCTTTTTGCCGAGCCAACCCAAAGCCCACTTGAGATTTTCCAATTCTTCCGGCACATCCTCTCAATCCCATTATAAACCATATTCGCCGCAATGCAAGGCTGAGCGCGAACGGCGGCAATTCGCGCCGCCGCCCCCCGTCACGAACAAAGAGCGGGGCGCGAGCCCCGCTCCGCGCGCACGACAACAAAGCCGCCAAAGCCGCGCCGCGTGGTTGGCGTGATTATTTACTGAAAATGCTCCCTGTCGAAGTGCTCGAACCGCTCCTGCACGGCCAAGAAGGCGTTTGCCACATCCGGGTCAAACTGCGAACCCGCGCCCCCGGCGATAATGTCCGCGGCTTCCTTGTGGCTCATTGCGGGTTTGTAGCAGCGCGGGCTCACAAGCGCGTCGTAGACATCGGCCACGGTGAGTATGCGCGCGGGCAGGGGTATGTCCGCCCCCGCGAGGCCGTCGGGGTAGCCTTTGCCGTCCCAGCGTTCGTGGTGGTGGCGGCTGATGTCGTAGCAATGCTTTTTGTAGCGCGCGTCGTCGTCGTCGTTGAGCATCATGTTGATAATGTCGCTGCCGATTGCCGCGTGGGTTTTCATTATCTCAAACTCTTCCTTGTCGAGCGGGCCGGGTTTGAGCAATATCTTGTCCGGTATGGCAATCTTGCCTATGTCGTGCAAGGGCACGGCCTTCACAATCACGTCTCTGTCGGCCGCGTCAAACGCACATTCGCCCTCGCCGGAGCATATGTGGTCGAGCAATATGCGCGTCATGCCCGCCGTGCGCTTGACGTGCGCGCCGGATTCGAGGTTGCGGTATTCGATGACGTTCGCCATTGTCTCCATCATCTTCTCCTTCGTGCGCGTGAGCTGGTTGACCTTCACGCGCACCATCTCCTCCAGCGAGGTGCGGTAGGCGCTGATTATGAGCTGGTTGGCTATGCGTACCTTCACCACCTCCGGCCTGAACGGTTTCGCCACAAAGTCCACCGCGCCGAGGGCGAGGCCTTTGATTTCCACCGTCTCCTCGCCCGCCGCGGAGATGATGATGACGGGGATTTCCTTTGTCACGGGGTTTGAGCGCATCATTTCCAGCACTTGCAGACCGTCCATCTCCGGCATCATTATGTCGAGCAGCACGATGTCCGGCGCGACCGCGCCGGAAAACATCAGCCCGATGGCGTTTACGCCGTCGGCCGCCTGCCGCACCTCATACTGCCCCTCCAGCATGGACACGAGGATTTCGCGGTTGATTTCCATGTCGTCTACCACGAGCACCGTTTTTTTACCGTTATCCATTTATCTGCCCCTCCCGTTGCTTTTATGGCGCGCAATCTATTGCGGCAGGTCTCCCGTCGCCTGTAAATACTGCCTTGCGCGTTGCGCCGTGGCGTTATACGCTTCCTCCAATTTTTTCCCGCACTCAACGCCGTATTTGCCGGACGCGAACGCGCGCGCGGCTTCGTCGGCCGCTTCTTGCAGCAAACGCATGGAAAGGTTGCGCGCCACGTCCGCGAGCTTGCGCGCCTGAACTTCCCGCGCCGCGTTAGGCGCGCCGTCGCGCATTAGCTCGGCGTATAGTCCGCTTTGGAGAAAGTTGCGCAGCATGACGGAATACAGCTTTTCGTTGTTGCGCAGGGCGGCAAGCCCGGAGGCGATGTCTATGTGCGGCAAAAGGCTTTGCCTGTCGAAGTCCGCCGCCTTGGCGCGTTTGCCGGGGGCGATGTACTTGCACATCGTGTCTAAGAGATACATTACCTCCACCGGCTTGGGCACATGGCCGTTCATGCCCGCGCTCAGGCACTGCTCCACGTCTTCGCGGAACACGCTCGCCGTCATGGCCACAATGGGCACCGTCTTTGCCTGCGGGGCGGCGAGGGCGCGGATTGCGCGCGAGGCTTCCAAGCCGTCCATCACGGGCATATTCACGTCCATGAGTATGAGGTCGTATTTGTTCGGTTCGCGCGAATACAGCCTCACGGCCTCCGCGCCGTCGGTGGCTTCGCAGAGCGTGACCCCCGTGCCGGAAAGGAGCTCGGCCACAATCTCCCGGTTGATTTCCACGTCTTCCGCGAGCAGCACGGTGCGGCCTGAGAGGTCCACGCGCGAGGGGGTTTTTATGTCCGGGGCTTCGGCGCGGGCAAGCCCCGCCTCGCCGGCGCTCAGCACCTGCGCGGGTATGCGGAAGTAAAAGCGGCTGCCCTTGCCCGGCTCGCTTTCCACGCCGATTTCCCCGCCCATGAGCTCCACGAGCTTTTTGCATATCGCGAGGCCGAGGCCTGTGCCGCCGTATTTGCGGGCGATGCCGCCGTCGGCCTGCTCGAACGAGGTGAACAGTTTGGCCTGCTGCGAGGGGTCTATGCCGATGCCCGTGTCTGTGACGGCGAAATACATCAAGGCACCGCCGCGCTCGCCGCGTTCCGCGCGCACGTCGAGCCGCAGCTGCCCGCCGTCGGGGGTAAACTTCACCGCGTTGGTGAGCAGGTTGAGCAGGATTTGCGAGAGCCTGAGCTTATCGCCGCGAAAGACGGCGGGCGCGCCCGGCTCCACGTTTACGCTCAGGCGTTGCTTTTTTTCCTCGGCGCGCACGGATATGATGTTGGCGGCATCGGTGAGCAGGTCGTCTAACCGCACGTTTTCCATTTGCACGTCCATTTTGCCGGACTCAATCTTCGACATATCGAGTATGTCGTTGATAATACCGAGCAGCTGTTTGGAGGATTTGTCAATCTTCATCAGGCAGCTGCGCGTTTTTTCGGGGGTGGAGGAGGCGAGCGCGATGGTGGTCATGCCCATGATGGCGTTGATGGGGGTGCGAATCTCGTGGCTCATGCGCGAGAGGAAGTCGCTCTTTGCCAAGCTGGCGCGCTCGGCTTGGTCCTTCGCCTCGGAAAGTTCCTTGTCGCGCCGGAGCATTTCTATCTCCGCGTGCTTGCGCCCCGTAATCACTTCCATGACGCACAGCAATGTGTCGGCTCTGCCGTGCTTGTCGAGTATGGGTATCTTGCTCGTGCTGAGCCACTGCTCCGAGCCGTCCGGCAGCAACAGTTTGTCTTCCACGGCGAGCATGGGGGTGAGCGTGTCCATTACTTCGTCGTCTTCGCGCATGAACTTCGCGGCGTTTGCCTCGCCGTGCAACTCCGTGTCGTGCGCGCCGATAATCTCTTCCTTCGTCTTCTGCAAATAGTCGGCGTATTTTTGGTTGCAGCCGACGACCACGTGGTTTCTGTCTTTCCAGAATATGCCGGAGGGCACGTTGTCGAGCACACCCCTGAGCGTCTCGCGCGCGGAGTAAAGGCTCAGCTCCATGTTCAGCCGCTCGATGGCGGCGGAGACTATGCCGCATATTGACTGCACGAGCGTGACGTCGCCCTCTTCCCACGCCGCCGCCTTCACATGGCGGTCAAACGAGAGCAGCCCCCAGAGGGTGCCGCCCACGATGAGCGGCACGGATATGAGGCTCTTTATGTCGAAGTCGAGCCAATAGGAGCGGTACGGTTCGTCTAAGGCCTCCACGTCGCTGAACACAAGCGGCTTTTCCACGGTAAACGACATATGGTCTAAGTTTTCTTTTGAGTAATGGACGTAGTAGCCGAACTTTTCCTCGCACAGGCGGGCGTTTTCCTCCACGGCGGGGTTGAGCCACACGAGTATGCGCTCGTAGCGGCAGTCTTCGGGGTGGTCGCGCAGGATATACGCCCTGTCGGGCGAGAGGAACTCGCCCACCATTTGCAGGAGCGTGGAGGCCGTTTCCTCAAAATCGCGCGTGCCGGCGCAAAGCAGCGATATGCCGCAGATGATGTCCGTGTGCCGCGTCTGCCGCTCCAGCTTCCGCCGCAGCCCTTCGCTCACAGCCCCGCCCCCTTTGTGTGCCGCACGGCCGTCAGTATATATATCTCGCGCCCCTGCCGCCTGTATTTTTGCTCGTACTCCGTGTATATTCCGCCGTCACGGCGCGCGCCTTCCGGCAATGTGAAACCCCGCGTTTCCAGCACCCGCGCCGAATAACGGCAAAGGGCGAGGCTGTCTGTGCGCAATTCCAGGGAGCCGCCTTCGGGCAATATGGAGGCGTAGGTATCGGCGAACGCGGGCGAGGTCAGCCGCCGCTTTTCGTCTCCGGGGCGCGGCCACGGGTCCGGGAAGAACAACAGGAGCCCGTGCGCCTCGCCGGGCGCAAACCACCGCCCCAACGCGGCGGCATCGCGGCACACAAACAGTACGTTGGGCAGCCCCGCGGCCCGCTCCAAAGCGCGGATTATCACGTTTTGGTTGCGCTCCACGCCGACAAACAGTTCGTCCGGCGCGGCCGCCGCCGCTTGGCTGATGTAAAGGCCCATGCCGCAGCCGAGCTCCACGTTTACACGCCGCGCGGCAGGTTGCGTTTGCCGGGCCCATTCCCCGCGCAGGGCTTCGGGGTTTTCCGCCAACGCGGCGCTCACCGCGCTCATACGGCTGTCTATATGCTTGCGCCTGCGTAACCTCATCGCGCTCACCTGATTGTCAGCATAGCACAAAGCGGCGCGTTTTTCAACCGCGCCGCCGTATTTTTGCGGGAAAGGCGAAAGAGTGTGCGGCGCCGTCAGCCCGTGAGCGCGGCGGCGCGGTTGTTTTCGGGCAGCTCCTCCGGCAGCGGGGGGCGAACATAGCGGGCGTATTTTTCTTCGCAAACCCCCATTGTCTTGTAATTCCTCCGCGCGTCGTTAAGAGAAATACGGTTTGCGCCGCCGCCGACGTTTGGCCTATCGTGCATTACCGCGTCGTATTGCCAAAAGCAGACTTTGCAAACCTCAAAGTATTCATCGTCTTCGCAGTCAACGGTATAGCACCCGCAACAGGGGCACGCTCTCATAATAACTCTCCTTTCTTCGGCGCGTACTTGGTGATTTGTTCGACCCAGTAAGCAATTCCTCTCGGCGGTTTGTAGTATGTGGACACCCCGCCGTATTTGTTCATAACGCCAAACTCGTTTGTGGCCGTATCATAACGGAAATATGTGTCTTTGTCCGATAGGAATGTTTGCGTTGTCGGAGTGGGTGGCTTCTCCAAGAAACACGCCGCCGCCGACCTGTATTCCGCTTCTGAGGCAAAACCTGCGCCATGTCTGAGGAAATGGTTAGGCAAGGTGCTGTCGCCTTTTTTGTCTCTGAAATCCGCTTGAGGGTTTCTTGCCCCGTCATAGGGCTTCCCCGCATATTCGCCCGCAAGTCGGGCTTCCCGACCCGGCGCGCCCATAGCCCCGCTTACTCTGCCGCTTTCGCCTTTTTCCAATATACCACCGCCCAAATGTGACAGTCAAGCCTTGTGTCCGCCGATTAACCGAAACCGCAGACACGCCCTATTGTACCACGCCTCGGGCTTCCGTGTCAATTATGCCGCCGCCCGCCTCGCGGCGCTTTTTGCGGCTTTCGCAAAAATCTCTTGACAATTTCGTTACGGTAGTGTATCATCTGCGTATCGGGTGCCGTATAAGTTCCGTGTTTGGGAGTGATGTTGTTTGACCGAGGGCATATTAGGGCAAAGCCTCCCCGTTGCCCGCCGCCATTCCGCCGGGTTCGGGCGTTTGCGCGCGGCCATGTTTTCCCGCCGTTACGCCGCCGCCTGCCGCCGCGCCCGCCGAGCCGCGGCGTTGCAGCGGTTTATAGACGATGTGTTCGACATATACAAAAGCGTGGAGCTGGCGCTTGTGCCCGCCCGTCACGCCATGGGCGGCGCGGCCAACAAGACGGCCGCCGCCTTTGCCGCCGCGGCCGAGCGCGCCCACGGCGGCCGCGTCCGCGCCGGGCAAACGCTGGAAGACCTCGCGGCCGGCCTTCCGCGCATACGGTTGCTCCCGCGTTCCCGGCTCAACACGATTATCGCCTTTGCCGCGCTCGCCGGCGCGGTCTTCGCCTTCGCCTTCTACGACACGGGCCTTGAAGTGGTGGTAGACGGCCGCTCGATGGGCTACGTCAGCCGCCAGTCCGAGTTCCGCGAGGCCGTGGAAGCCGTGAACGTCCGCGTCGCCTCCATACTCGGCGAGCCGTTCTTCTACCGCCCCGACGTGAGCTTCAGGCTCGGCGTCGCCCGCCGGAGCCAAATCTTCGACACCGCCCGCGTGGAGCAGTACCTCTTCGGCAACATCGCCGCCGTTTCCTCCCTCTATGTCCTGTCTGTGGACGGCAAGCCCGTGGCGGCCAACGCGTCATACACCGCCATACGCGACGTGCTTGAAAGCATATTGGAGCAGTACCCCCTCTTCGGCGACTTCGACTCATGCAGCTTCACGCAAGACATCGAAATCAAGTATCAGGCGGCCGACGTGCGTATCAGCATGGATGCCGCCGCCATAAAAGATATGCTCACCGCCGAGCTTCGCCCCGCCGTACACGACACCGTGCGCTTCGACGACACCATAGACCTCTTCTGCCAACGCAACGGCATTTCGCGCGAGTGGCTTGAAACCATCAACGGCGGCGCGGACCTTTCCGACCCCGCGCCCGGCCGCAGCCTCCTTGTGAAAATCGCCGTGCCCTACCTCTCCGTCTCCATGAGCCGCCGTATAGACTATGTGGAGCCCATAGCGTTCAGCACCGTATACGTGGACGACAATTCCCTGTTTGAAGACGAGACGGCTCGCCTTGTGGAAGGCGTGGACGGCCTTGCCAATGTGCTCGCGGACCAAAACTACCTCGACGGCCAAGTGGTGGGCGCCACCATCGTGGCCACGGAGGTGGCCGTGGAGCCCGTGGACGAGGTTATCGCCAAGGGCACCAAAATCCGCTATACCACGGGCAAGTTCATACGCCCCCACCCCGGCGCGGTTACTTCCGGCTACGGCTACCGTATCTCCAACGGCACGAGGGGCTTCCACTCCGGTATAGACATCGGCGGCCCCACGGGCTCCAACATCGTGGCCTCCGACGGCGGCCAGGTCATCTACTCCGGTTGGAACGGCAGCTACGGCAACTGCGTTATCATTAAGCACGCCAACGCCTACACCACCCTCTACGCGCATTGCAGCAAGCTCTTGGTGAAAAACGGGCAAAACGTGGGTCAGGGCGAGGTCATAGCCTTGGTCGGCTCCACCGGCCGCTCCACGGGTCCGCATGTCCACTTCGAGATTAGCCGCAACGGTCAGCGCCTCAATCCCGCCACCCTTCTGCCGAAGAGGTAAAAAGGGGGCTATCGCCTTGAAGTCCGGGCGCGGGATATTTACGCCGGCTCTCACCGAAAAGGCGGGAGGGGTCTTTGCGCCCCCTTTCCATGTAATTTATCGCGGAGGTAATGGTATATGATATTGTCTGTCCGTGACGGTTGCGCGTGGAGTATCGCGGCCGCCACAAGCATGGGTGTGCGGCTGCAGCCGCTCGGCGCGCGCACCGTCTCCGCCGGTGGCCTCTACTCCCTGCAAGCCACCAGCGCGGAAACCAACGTGCTTTCCGTGCCGGCCTCGCTCGGTCTGCCCGCCCTCGCCCTCACCTGCTTTGTGGAGGGCAGCCCCATCGCCGCGTTTATCAAAGGCGACCTGCGCCGCCGGGGCATCGCGTACAGGGGCCCGGAATTACCGCAGGGCGGCCCGTGGGGTCTGCGCCACCAATTCAACATCGCCGATTCCGGCTTCGGCGTGCGCGGCCCGGTTGTGCACAACGACAGGGCCGGCGAGGTGGGTTTGCGCCTGCGCGTGGAGGATTTTGACCTGAAAACGCTCTTTGAGCAAGAGGGCGTGGCCATGCTCCATATCTCCGGCCTCATCGCCGCCCTTTCGCCGTCCACCGGCGCGTTTTGCCTTTCGCTCGCCTCGGCCGCAAAGGCCGCCGGCACCATGGTCAGCTTCGACATCAACTACCGCGCCTCTTTTTGGAAGGGGCGCGAGGCGGAGCTGCGCGACGTGTTTACCAAAATCGCCACGCTTTCGGACATACTCTGCGGCAACGAGGAGGACTTCCAGCTCGCGTTGGGCGTGGAAGGCCCGGAGAGCGGCGGCAGGGACCTTGCCACCCGCGTGAGCGGGTTCCGTGAAATGATATTGCGTTTGCGCGGCCTCTGCCCCCGCGCCGTGGTGTTTGCCACCACGCTGCGCCAAGTGCTCTCCGCCTCCTCGCACCTTTGGGGCTCTATACTCTTTGCCGACGGCGACTTCTCTATTATCGAACCGCGCGAGATTGACGTGCTCGACCGTATCGGCGGCGGCGACGGCTTTGTGGGCGGCCTGTTGTACGGCCTGCTCAACGGGCGCGATTTACAAACCTGCAACAGCCTCGCGTGGGCCTGCGGCGCGATGGCCGTGACCGTGGACACGGACTACGCCCGCCCCGAAAGCGAGATGCAGCTGTATAACATCTACAAAGGAAACGCGAGGGTGGTAAGATGACACAAGCCGACATCGGCCTTATCGGCCTTGCCGTGATGGGCGAAAACCTCGTGATGAACATGGAAAGCAAGGGTTTCTCCGTGGCGGTATACAATCGCGGCGCGGAAAAGACCCGCGCCTTTCTGGCTTCGCGCGCGTCGGGCAAAAACATCACGGGCGCGTATTCGCTGCCGGAGCTTTGCCAAAGCCTCTCCCGCCCCCGCCGCGTTATGCTCATGGTCAAGGCGGGCGACCCGGTGGACGCGCTCATCGAAGGGCTTTTGCCCTGCTTGGAGCCGGGCGACGTGATAATAGACGGCGGCAACAGCCACTACGCCGACACCGCGCGGCGCGCGGTGCTTGTGGAAAGCCGGGGCTTGCTCTATGTGGGCACGGGCGTATCCGGCGGCGAGGAGGGCGCTTTGCTCGGCCCAAGCATTATGCCCGGCGGCTCGGCGGCGGCATGGCCGCTCATATCGCCCGTCTTCCGCGCAATCTGCGCCAAAGCTCCCGACGGCTCGCCCTGCTGCGACTGGGTGGGCGGCGGCGGCGCGGGCCACTTTGTGAAGATGGTGCACAACGGCATTGAATACGGCGACATGCAGCTAATCTGCGAGGCGTACCATATACTGCGCGAATTGGCGGGGCTGACCCCGAAGGAAATCTCCGCCGTTTTCGCCCAATGGGCGAAGGGCGAGCTTTCCGGCTACCTTGTGGAAATCACGGCGGATATACTCGCCGCGGAAGACGCCGACGGCAGCCCGCTTGTGGATAAAATCCTCGACGCGGCGGGGCAGAAAGGCACGGGCAAATGGGCGTGCGTGGCCGCCCTGCACGAAGGGGTGCCCCTCACGCTAATCAGCGAAGCGGTGTATGCCCGCTGCCTGTCCGCGCTGTGTGACGAACGCCGCGCCGCCTCAACCCTGCTGCGCCGCCCCGCGGACGCTTACCGGGGCGAAAAGGCCGAACTCGCCGAAGACGTGCGGCAGGCGCTGTACGCCTCCAAAATCGTGTCCTACGCCCAAGGTTTCGCCCTCCTTTCCGCCGCGTCCGCCGCCGAGGGCTGGGGGCTTGACCTCGGCGCCATCGCGTTGCTTTGGCGCGGCGGCTGCATTATACGTTCGGCGTTCCTCTCCGACATCAAAGAGGCCTATTCCGCGTCGCCCGCGCCGCAAAACCTCATGCTCGCCCCGCGCTTTACGGATATTCTTCTCTCCCACACGCCCGCGTGGCGGCGCGTGTGCTCCGCCGCCGCGCTCTGCGGCATACCCGCGCCCGCCTTCATGTCCGCGCTCGCCTACTTCGACGGCTACGGCAGCGCCCGGCTCCCCGCCTCCCTGCTCCAAGCCCAGCGCGATTATTTCGGGGCGCACGGGTTCGAGCGCACCGACGCGCCGCGCGGCGAGTTTTTCCACCATAACTGGACGGGCCGCGGCGGCGACACGGCGGCCTCCACATATACCGTATAAAGGAAGGGTTCGCTTTGTTTCGTCTTCCGCTGAATGTGAACCTCGATTCCCGCGTGGCGGTGGTCACGGGCGCGGGGGGCGTGTTGTGCGCGCTGTTTTCCAAGGCGCTTGCCCTTTCGGGCGCGCGCGTGGCGCTGCTGGATATAAACGAGCAGGCCGCCGCGAACGCGGCAAGCGAGATTACCGAGGCGGGCGGCGTCGCCCGCGCGTATGCGTGTAATGTGCTCGACCGCGCCTCGTGCGAGAGCGCGCGCGAGGCGATATTGCGCGACTTCGGCCCCTGCTCCGTGCTGCTCAACGGCGCGGGCGGCAACAATTCCCGCGCCACCACCGCCTCCGAGTACCACGCGCCCGACGCGGCCGACCCCACGTTTTTCAACCTCGACCCGGAGGGTGTGCGCTTTGTGTTTGACCTCAACTTCTTGGGCGCTTTTATACCCACGCAGGTGTTCGCGGCGGATATGCTCGGCCGCGAGGGCTGCAGCGTGATTAACGTTTCCTCCATGAACGCCTACACCCCGCTCACCAAAATCCCCGCCTACTCTGCGGCCAAGGCCGCCGTGAGCAACTTCACCCAATGGCTTGCCGTGCACTTCTCCCGCTGCGGTATCCGCGTAAACGCCATAGCGCCCGGCTTCTTCGTGACGGAGCAAAACCGCTCGCTGCTCACCAAGCCGGACGGCAGCCCCACGCCCCGCGCCGATAAAATCCTCGCAGCCACCCCCCTCGCCCGCTTCGGCAAGCCCGAAGAATTGGTGGGCACATTGCTTTGGCTGCTCTGCGAGGAAGCCTCCGGCTTTGTGACGGGGGCGGTTATACCCGTGGACGGAGGTTTTTCCGCCTATGCCGGTGTATGACATACGCGCCGAGCTTGCCTCGGCCCTCGGCGGGCGTTCGCTGAAAAAGGTATTGCTGCTCCCCCCCGACACCACAAGGGCGCACTCCTTTGCCGGGGAGGTTACGCGTGAGCTGTTCAGCCTGCTTGAAGGCTGCCATATAGACGTAATGCCCGCCCTCGGCACCCACGACCCCATGACGAAACAGGAATGCGCCGATTTCCTCGGTGTGCCGTATACGTCCGTAATCCACCACGATTGGCGCGCGGGCATAGCCCGCCTCGGCGATGTGCCCGCCGCCCTTGTGTCCGAGCTTTCCGGCGGGCTTATGAACGAGCCTATACCCGTGGAGGTCAACCGGCTGCTGCTCGACCCGTCGTATAACCTCATCGTTTCCATAGGGCAGGTGGTGCCCCACGAGGTGGCGGGCATGGCAAACTACTCAAAGAATATTTTTGTGGGCTGCGGCGGCGACGGCATGATAAACGCCACCCATATACTCAGCGCCTACCACGGCATAGAGCGCACCCTCGGGCGCACCGACACGCCCGTGCGCGCCGTGCTCGACTACGCCGAAGACACCTTCATCGCTTCGCTCCCGCTGCTGTATGTGATGACGGTGGTTTCCGGCGATAAGCTCTCCGGGCTTTTCATAGGGCGCGGCAGGCGGCTCTTCGAGCAGGCCGCCGCCCTTTCGCGCAAGGAAAACATCATATACGCGGAGCGGCCGTTTCACCGTGTGCTCGCGCGCCTGCCCGCCCACGAGTATAAAAGCACATGGCTTGCCAACAAGGCCATTTACCGCCTGCGCCTTGCCCTCGCCCCCGGCGCGCGGCTTGTTGTCTCCGCCCCCGGCGTGGCCCGTTTCGGTGAAGACGCCCGCTTAGACAGGCTCATCAGAAAATACGGCTACCGCAGCAGGGAAGAGATTATCGGATGCATCGCCGCAAACGAGGATTTGCGCTCGTGCCTGTCCGCCGCCGCCCACATCATGCACTCCTCGCCCGAAGGCGCGTTTACCGTTACATACGCCACGCCGCTTGTAACGCGCGAGGAGATGGAAAGCGTGGGCTTCGGCTATATGGGCCCGGAAGAGGCGGATGCTTTTGCCGCGGATTGCGACGCCGTGATAGACAACCCCGCGCTCGGCCTCTGGGCTTTGCGCGAGCGGCTTGCGGACTGAGGGGAGCTTAAGATTATGAAAGCGCGTATAGCGGCTCTTGCGGCTGTATTTGTGTTCGCGCTGTGCGGCTGTGTCTATTCCGCGTATTCGCCCTCGCCGCCGCCGTTTGACGCGCCCCCCGACGTAACCCTTTCGCCCTCGGCGGACGCGCCGCAAACAACGCCGGGCGATGAGCCGACACTAAGCGACGAACCGAGCGAAGAGCCCGCGCCGAGCGACGAACCGTCACCAAGTCCGCCGCCCTCCCCGCCGCCCTCCCCGTCGCCTTCGCCCTCTTCGTCGCCCTCCCCGTCGCCCTCACCCTCGCCCTCGCCAAGCCCCTCGCCCTCTTCGTCGCCCTCTTCGTCGCCCTCGCCGTCGCCCTCGCCGTCGCCCTCGCCGTCGCCCTCGCCCTCGCCGTCTTCGTCGCCCTCGCCAAGCCCCTCCCCGTCACCTTCGCCCTCGCCCTCGCCTTCGCCAAGCCCCTCTCCGTCGCCCTCGCCCTCGCCCTCTCCGTCGCCAAGCCCCTCTCCGTCGCCCTCGCCCTCGCCAAGCCCCACCCTGCCGCCGGGGCAGTCCGCCGTACCCGCCACCCGCGTTACCGTGAGCGCGGACAGGCGAGCCGTGAATTGGACGGAGGGCGGCAGGCAGGAGCCCACCTACGGCGTGGGCGAAAGGTGCGAACTCACCGTGACGCTCTCGCCCCCTAACTGCACGGACGTATACATAATCACCGCCTCCGGGGCGAACACGGCAATTAACGGCAACACCGTGACGTGCCTTGCGGCGGGAGCCGTGACCGTAAAAGTCACGGCGCAGAGCGGCGTGACCGCCGAGACAAGCATCAGCGTGATTGACCTTGCCGCCTATGAGGCGGAAGTGGTTCGCTTGGTAAACGCGGAGCGGGCGAAGGCCTCGCTGCCCGCCTTGTCCGCCGCGAACACGCTCCTGGGCGAGGCCGCCTCGGTGCGGGCGAAAGAAATAATTGTTTCTTTTGACCACACGCGCCCCGACGGCAGAGCGCCGGCCACCGCCTACGAAGATTTGGGCGGCAAGTATACGGGGCGCTTTAGGGGCTTGGGGGAAAACATCGCCTACGGGCAGCACACGCCGGCCTTGGTGACGGAGGCGTGGATGAACAGTGACGGGCATAGGCAGAATATACTCAAAACCGATTATACGCATATCGGCGTGGGGTTGGCGTTAGACGGGCGCGGGGTGCTGTATTGGTGCCAGCTTTTTTACGGCTGACGCGCGGAGCGGGGCTATGACCGGGGCTTGCCCGGCCGCGGCGACTTGCCGCCGAACAGGAGCGTGGCCTTATGCGGGAGACAATCTACACCATACCCATAAACGAAGCCTTTGAGGCCGCGGCGGAACACGGCGACGGTTGCGCCGTGTGCGCCTTGCGTAAAGGCTTGGAGGGGCAAAAGACGGAATATATCATGGGCGCCGCCATGATGGAGCCGGACGTGAGGGAGCGCACCAACGCGCTGGGCTTCTGCCGCCGCCATTTGGCCGCCATGCTCGCCATGAGGAACCGCCTGAGCCTTTCGCTCATGCTGCAAACCCACATAGACACCCTGCGCGCCCACCCGGAAAAGCGCCTTGCCCCGGGGCAAAGCTGCTTTGTGTGCGAATCGGTGCAAACCCTTTTGGACAAGTATTACTCCAACATGTTGTATATGTGGGGCAGCAGCGCCGACTTCCGCGCCCTGTGCGCCAAAGCGCCGCCCGTGTGTATGCGTTGCGCTTCGGGGTTGTGGGAGGCGGCGGGGCGGCTGCCGAAAAAACAAGCCTCGGCGGTTCGCGCGGAGCTTTCGCGGCGCGCGCGCGAGCGGCTTGACGCGCTGTACGCGGATATATCCCTGTTTTGCAAGAGCTTCGACCACCGCTTCGCCGGCATGGAGCTTGGCGACGCGGCCACCGCCGCCGAACGAAGCGCGGACTTTTTGCAGGGTGAAGCGCCCTGATGGACGGCACGGTGCTTGACTTTGAGACCACGGGCTTTTCCCCGCGAGCGCGGAGGTGGTGGAGTTTGCCTGCGCGCGTTTGCGCGGCGGCGCGGTTTGCGCCCATTACGCGCGCCTGTGCCGCCCGCTCGGCCGGATACGCCGCGCCGCCGCCGCCACGCACGGGATAACCGAGGCCATGACCGCAGACTGCCCCACTTTTGCCGAACTGCTGCCCTCCATGCTGGCGTTTATAGGCAAAGACACCGTAATCTGCCATAACGCGCCGTTTGACATGGGCTTCCTCAAGGCCTACTGCGCCCGCGCGGGCATTGATTATTCGCCCCGAACCGCCGACACGCTCATACTCGCCCGCCGCCTCTTCCCCGGCAAGGTGAACCACAGCCTTGCCGCCATGGCCGAGCGGCTCGGCGTTACCGCAGGCACGGCGCACCGCGCGCTTGCCGACGCGCTCACCACGGCGCAGGTATATGTGAAGCTGCTGCAAACGCAGAGCGAAAGAGCCGCCGAAGGCGGCGCGTGACGCGCGGGGGGCCGTGTGCTATACTGAGTTTTCCGCCGTATTGCCGCTTTCGGGGGTGCGTAACGTGAAAAATAAAAACATCGTCGCGCTCACGGGCGTTTCTTTCGCGGCCTGCGCGCTGCACTACGCGTGGCTGCAAACGCCGCTCACGCTCTACGCTTACGCCTCCGCGCTCAAATGCGCGCTGTTTCTCGCCTGCCCGATAATGTACTTCGCGCTTGCCGGAAACGGAAGCCTGAGAAGTATGTTCGCGGGCGTGAGCCCCAAGGCCGCGAAGCTCTCGTTCGCGGCGGGGCTGTGCGTGTTCGCGCTGATATGGCTGCTGTTTTTCGCCGCGCGCCCGTTTCTGAGCGCCGAGGCCCTCGGCGGCGCTTTTGGGCGGCGGGGTATCACGGAGGGTAACTTTATCTTCGTGTTTTTATATATTATCCTCATAAACGCCGCTTTGGAGGAAATCTTTTTCAGGGGTTTTGTGTTTATGACGCTTTGCCGCGAGGGGGTGAAGCGTTTTGCCCACGCGTATTCCTGCCTGCTGTTTGCCCTTTACCACGCGGCGATTTTGGATAACGCCGTGTCGCCGCCGCTTTTCGCGCTCTGCATGGCGGGTCTCGCCGCCGCCGGCTTGTTTTTCAATATTCTGACCGCAAAGTGCGGCGGCATTACCGCGAGCCTGATTGTACACGTCGCCGCCAACGCCGCCCTCAACCTCATAGTCGCCGCGTACTACTTGCCGCCCCGTTGACACGCCGCGCGGGGTACGCGCTCCCCCCGCAACCCCCACGCCGCAATAATATGGCACGAATTGTACAGAGCGGTTTCCCGCGCTTTGCTCCGCCGCGCGGGGCGCGAGATGCCGAGCGCCGCGACCGAGAAAAATCTTTACAACCCCGCCGCGCTGTGGTAAAATGTCCGTGGTCGCGTTGGGGTGCCGTTGTTTTCGGGGCAAAGCGCCACGGAGCGCGGCGCACGGGGAGTTTGCATGCTGCGCAGACAAAGAAAGGATGATATGCTTTGCCTGACGTTGAGCATCACCATCATGGCATGATTTTTAAATGGAACGAATACAAAGCGGAAACGAACAAAAAGAAGCACGGGGTTACTTTTGAGGAAGCGGCAACCGCGTTTGGAGATGTCAATGCGAAGGTATACGACGACGACGAACATTCCGAAGACGAAGAACATTTTATACTTATGGGCTATAGCGCCATCTCACGGCTTCTTATGGTTTGTCATTGTTACAGGGGAAACGACGATTCTGTAATAAGGATTATTTCCGCAAGGAAAGCCACAAGGCAAGAACGTCAAAAATACGAAGAAAGGGGCGGCAAAACATGAAGGACAATTACGATTTAAAAAACCCGCGTCCAAACCCATACGCCGAACGCATGAAAAACGGATATACAATTATTATTGAGCGCGAACCCGACGAAGACAGGAAAGACTGCGAAACGGAAACAGATGACGGCCGCGCGCTTCAAATTTCGCGCCGGAGGTCGGAAAAACGAAAAGCCCATTACGGAGAATCGGCAATTTGAGATTATCGTCAAAAAAGGTACGGTATAATACGGTGAATACGCCAAAGAGAGGTGCGCGGTCATTATGGTATCGGCGGGAGATTTTCGCAACGGGCTGACCTTTGAGATGGACGGCCAGGTCTACCTTGTGGTCGAGTTTCAGCATGTGAAGCCCGGCAAGGGCGCGGCGTTTGTGCGCGTGAAGATGAAAAACGTGCTCGGCGGGGGTGTCACGGAGCGCACCTTCAACCCGAGCGACAAGTTTGAGAGCGCCTTCATTGAGCGCAGGGATATGGAATACCTCTACCAAGACGGCGACCTTTACTACTTCATGGACGCGGAGACCTACGAGCAGCAGCCCATTTCCCGCTCGTTGCTGGGCGACGGCTTCGCCTTCGTGAAGGAAAACATGGTCTGCAAGGTGCTGTCTTATAAGGGCAGCGTGTTTGGGCTTGAGCCGCCCACCTTCGTGGACCTCGTCATAACGGACACGGAGCCGGGCTTCCGCGGCGACACCGCCACCAATGTGCTCAAACCCGCCACGGTGGAGACGGGCGCGGTGGTGAAGGTGCCGCTCTTTGTGGAGCAAGGCGAGAAAATACGCATTGACACGCGCACGGGCGAATATTTAGAAAGGTCGAAGGACAAATGAACCAAGACATCTACCCTTCCGCCGACCCCCGCTGCCCCCATTGCGGCTGCCCCTGCGAAATCACCCCCGACATGCTTTCCGAAGGCTCGCTCCTCTGCCCGGGCTGCTCCGCGCCGCTCACGCTCGACATACTCTGCGAATCCTGCGAGGGGTGCCCGTGCGAATAAGCGTCTTCGGCTCCGGGCGTTGGGCGACTTTTCTGGCGTGGTACGCCGCTTCCTGCGGTCACGGCACATTACTTCGCGGCCGCCCCGGCTCGAAGGGCTTCGACGAACTCAGAGCTTCGCGCCGCGCCGGCTGCGTGGAGCTGCAAGAGAGCGTGGAGATGACCTCCGACATACGCGCCGCCCTGCTCCACGGCGAGATGTACCTCGTGGCCATATCGGCGCAGCAGCTGGGCAGCCTTTGCAAGGAGATTAGGGCGGTTGCGCCGCGCGCGGAGGGCATATATGTGCTCTGCATGAAGGGTTTGGAGGAGCAAACGGGTCTGCGCCTTTCGCAGGTGGTCTCGCGCGAGCTGGGCGATGTGCCCTGCGCCGTGTGGGTGGGGCCGGGGCACCCGCAAAACTATGTGCGCGGAGTGCCGGGCTGTATGCTCATAGACAGCGCCGACGGCGCGCTCACGCGCTCCGTGGCGGACGCGCTCTCGTCAAAACTCATCAGGTTCTATTACGGCTGCGACCTTGTGGGGGCGGAAATCGGCGCGGCGGCGAAAAACGTGGTGGGCATAGCCGCCGGTATGCTCGACGGCTTAGATTTCCCGGAGCTCAAGGGCGTGCTCATGGCACGCGGCGCGCGGGAGGTCTCGCGCCTCGCGCAGGCAATGGGCGGCGACCCCATGACGGTATACGGCATATCGCACTTGGGCGACTACGAGGCCACGCTCTTTTCCCCCCACAGCCACAACCGCCGCTACGGCGAATGTTTCGCGCGGGGCGAGCCATACGCGCTCCTGGCGGAAGGAGTCCCCACGGCGCGCTCACTGCGCCGCCTCTCGCGCGAAGGCGGCGCGGAAATGCCCATCACGGAAGCCGTATGCGCGGCGTTAGAGGGAGAGATGACCCCGCAGGAAGCCGTGACCCAACTGTTCATGCGTCCGCTGAAAACGGAGTTTTTTTGTTAGCGGGAGGTTTTGACCTTGAAACGGCAGGACAAAACAAACTATTACTTAGACATCGCGGCGGCGGTGCTCACGCGGAGTACCTGCCTACGCCGCAAATACGGCGCGGTGATTGTGAAAGACGACGAGATTGTGTCCACCGGCTACAACGGCGCTCCGAGGGGCAGGAAGAACTGCGCCGACGAGGGGCGCTGCGTGCGCGAAAAACTCGGCGTGAGCCACGGGGAGCGTTACGAGCTGTGCCGCAGCGTGCACGCGGAGGCTAACGCCATTATCCCCGCCTCGCGCGAGAAAATGCTCGGCGCCACGCTCTACCTCGCCGGCTGCGACACCGCCGGCACGATTGGCGCGGAGTCCTGCTCCATGTGCAAACGCCTGATAATAAACGCGGGTATCTCCCGCGTCATCTGCCGCACCGCGCCCGAAAAGTTCACCGTGGTCAGCGTAAGGGAATGGATAGACACCGACGACACCAACGGCGGGTAACGGCGTTGCCCGGGAAGAAAACCGCCGCCGCCCGCTTGCGCGGCTTATATGGTAGCTAACGCGTTTTCGGGGGTTCGCGCGCTTATTTCCGGCGACACGAAAGCGAAAACACATTGCGCGGGGTTGCGCCCGGCGCGCCATCTGTGCTATAATTGCCGCCGTGGAGCGTTGAGCGAAAGGAGGCGAGGGCATGAACGAGGATTTCGGCGGCGACATCATCACCATCACCGACGACGACGGCTCGGAATATGAATTGGAGCACTTAGACACCATCGAAGACGACGGCGATGTGTATATGGCGTTTGCGTCGGCGGAGTCCATGGAATCCGACGACTCGGACGATGTGGACGTGGTTATTTTCAGGTGCGTGGAGGAGGACGGCGAAAACGTCTTTGAGGCGATTGAGGACGACGGCCTACTCGAAAGGATTTACGGCATCTTCATGCAACGCATGGAAGACGCGCAAGATGCCGCTGATGAAGACGACCGAGAAAGGCACTTGAAAAACGCGTGGTAATGTGCGATAATACACGTGCGTCATGTCCCCCTGCCGGGCGCGTGACGGGCTCGTTTAAACCCACAATATAACATCGGGATTCCGCGCTTCCGCCCTGTTTTGCAGGCCTCCCGGCCTCGGCTCGACCGGGGTTGGACGTTGGAAGCAGTTAAGGGGCGGAGAGGTTGCCCACCTGCCGTAATGTGCAGGTTATATTCGGGTTCGCACGCCTGCGGCGGGGGGCGGCGCGCTGCGGGATTGTGTAACGGTAGCACGGCAGACTCTGACTCTGTTTGTGAGGGTTCGAATCCTTCTCCCGCAACCACCCAAATGTCAAGCACAAGCTGAAAGTATTTTTCGGCTTGTGCTTTGACTTTTCCGCTTTTTCAAGAAAAAACCGAAAAGCCGCCGCTCCGCGCCTTGCTCCGAAACACACGCCTTTCTCGGCGTTACCACACGCTTAGCAACCTGATGAACACTACCCCGACGCGAGCGCCTCGCGGATTAGCCGCCGGCGGCACGGCCGGTTACGGCCGCGTTGCGCGCGCGTATTGGTTGCTTTCAGCATGCGCCGTCTATTCGTTTGTTTTGCCGGTTTCTTTGTATCGCCCGGCCATATTGGCATATTTTACGAAAAGAACAACCCCTGCCGCGCTCATAACCGCGAAAAACCCGGCGATACACCACGCGAGAAGCTCGCCCGGAGAAAAACCGGGCCACGCGAACCTCGCGGCGAAGAGAACGCCGAAAAACAGGCATATCACGGCTACGCAGGCATACGAGTTGCGCACAGACGCAAAATACGCCGCGGCGTCTTGCGCGTCTGTGTGCAGGTCAAACGGCTTGCCGTCGTGTTTCTTTTCCACGATAAGCAGTTCCCTGTTAAACGCGCCCTGCGTCGCGGCGGTTTTCCCCGCCCCTTCCGCCCGCGGGCGAAACCGCGCCTTGCGGAACGAACGGTTTAGGTTGATGTTTTTCGTGAACACACGGTATCCCATGCCCTCCAAAAAGCCCTTGTAGTCTTTCTGCTCGGCGTAGGATTTTTCGCCCACGAACTCAACACGATATTGATATTCGCCGGGAGCGCATTGTTCGAACCCATACGTCAGCGCCCCGCAGCGAACAAGGCGAAAACCGCGCGACACCATGCCGTTGAGCCACTTTTCCTGCCCGCGCGTGAAGTCAACGAAGTATCTGACCGCCTTTTTCATACCCGATTGCCCCCCATGATTTTTTCGGCCAAACGCAACAGTCCGATGAGCCGCTTTTGCTCGTCGGCGGCGATTTGCCTGCCTTTCTCCGTCACGGCATAGTCTTTCCTCGCGTCGCTTTTGCCGCCGCCCGCAGGCTCAATCCATCCCTTTTTCAGAAGAGCGTTGATTGCCCCGTACAAAGTGCCCGCGCCTAACACGACGCGCCCCGCCGTTTCGTTTTCGATGAACTGCATGACCCCGTAGCCGTGGTTGGGCCGATGGAACGCCAACAGCACAAGAAAAGTAGTTTCCGTCAGCGCGCCGCCCACGATATTGTCGCGAACGGCAATCACCCCC
>JAIRWH010000050.1 GCA_031253545.1 Oscillospiraceae bacterium | reverse complement strand
TTGACATAACTATTCGCCCCCTTAGCGCTTTGCGGCTTGCGGTATGTGTTATAGGCCACTACGGTATACATAATCTCATATACATAAGAACATACCACATCGCGCATTGTTATGTCAACCGTGTCTTTCCCCGGAAGCGCCGATGCCGCGTTGTTTTTGCCGTGCGGCAAATCGCGGACAGACCACGCCAAGGAGTTTCTTTCCCGTCGGGAGGTAAAGCGAACAACGCCGCGCTTTACGCAACGGGAAAGATTGTCCGCTACGCCGGATGTGCTTGTATTGTCCGAAAATGTGTGATACAATACTTTGCGTGGCAGAGGGGGTGGCTAGGTTTATGAGAGAATATGACGACACCGACTGGGAAAAATTGGAGAGCAAAGGGGCAAACACGGCGTTAGCCTGCGTGTGCGCCGGTGTGGCGGCCGTGCTTGTGGCCGTTGTGCTGCTCTTTGGCGTGGCGGGGCTGAGGGTCGAATCGGACGGAGGCTCTTTGGTTATAAGGCTGGGCAGGAGCGGCTCGGCCACGGGCGGCGTTGAGGTTGTGTTCCTCACCCCCTCGCCCTTGCCTGTGTATGAGGAAGGCGAGGAACTGCCCGGGCGGGAGATATATGTGCGCGCCGCGCCGAGCGTGGTGGGCGTGATTTGCACCGGTTACGGCGGCTCGTCCGTGGGCACGGGCATGATTGTGAAAGAGGACGGCTATATCGTTACCAACCACCATGTGGTGGACGGCGCGTCAAAGGTCACGGTGCGCTTTTCCGACGGTTCGGAACTGCCCGCCTCGATTGTGGCCTCCGATTATATATCCGACATCGCCGTCATTAGGGTGGAGGGCACGGGCTACCCCGTGCTCACATTGGTCAGCTCCGGCAACGTGGTCACGGGCGACAGGGTCTACGCCATCGGCAACCCGCTGGGTATGAACCTGCAAAACACGATGACGGACGGCATGATTAGCGCCGTGAACAGAGATATTACCTTAGAGGACCGCAGCAGGGGCACTATAACCATGACCGTCTTGCAAACAAACTGCGCCGTGAACCCCGGCAACTCCGGCGGCCCCTTGCTCAACAGCCGCGCGCAGGTCATCGGCGTGGTGTCGAGCAAGGTAATGAGCAACTATTCCTCCTCCGTGGAGGGTCTGGGCTTCGCCATACCCACGGATAACGCGCTGCCCATTATCAACTCCATCTTGGAGCACGGCTATGTGAAGGGCCGCCCCATGATAGGCATAACCGCGTCGCAAAACCAGCTCACAAAGGAACAGGCCGCCATATTGGGCATACCCGAAGGGGTGCTGCTCGACTCCGTGGAGAGAAACTCGGACGCGTGGCGCAAGGGTGTGCGCGAGGGCGACGTGGTGACGGCCATCAACGGCGAGACGGTAAAGACCGTGTCGGACATAAACAGAATCAAAAACCGCTACCTCGCGGGCGACACGATAGAACTGACCTTTTTCCGGCAGGGCGGGTATACCACGGTGGAAATTACGCTCATGGAAGAAGCGAGGTAGACCCGTGGAAAGGGTGCTGATTACGGGAGGGGCGGGCTATATCGGCTCGCATGTGGCCGCCGCGCTCGCCGAGGAGGGCATGGAGCCCGTACTCGCGGATAACCTCTCCAACGCCTCGGCCTCCGTTGTCGCCCGCCTATCGCGCCTTACGGGCATGCAAATCAAACTCTTCGAGGGCGATGTGTGCGACGCGGCGTTTATGGGCGAGGTGTTTGCCTCCGGCCCGTTTTACGCCGCCGTGCATTGCGCCGCGAGCAAGGCTGTGGCGGAGTCCGTGCGTTACCCGTTGAAATATTATAAAAACAATATACTTTCCGTTATCACCCTTTGCGAACAAATGTCCGAGCACGGCGTGAAGCGCTTGGTGTTTTCCTCCTCCGCCACGGTATACGGCCCGCCGCGATTTTTGCCGCTCACCGAGGAGCACCCTACCGGCGATTGCGCGAACCCCTACGGCAACACAAAGTGCGCGTGCGAAACCCTGCTGCGCGACTTGTGCCGTTCCGACGGCGCGTGGGCCGTCGCTCTGCTGCGCTACTTCAACCCCATTGGAGCGCACCCGTCCGGCTTAATCGGCGAGGAGCCGCGCGGGACGCCGGCCAACGCGCTGCCCCTCATGATGCTCGCGGCCTCGGGCAAACTGCCGCGCTTTACCCTTACGGGCGCGGATTACCCCACGCCGGACGGCACGGGGATACGCGATTATCTGCACATACAAGACCTCGCGCGCGGTCATGTGGCCGCGCTGCGTTTTTTGGGCGATTTTCACGGCGCGGAGGCTTTCAACCTGGGCACCGGCAAGGGCGTGAGCGTGTTGGAGTTGCTGCGCGCGGCGGAAAAGGCCGCCGGGCGCGAGATACCCCGCGAGGTTTGTCCCGCGCGCCCGGGCGATGTGCCGGAAGTGTACACAAGCGCGGATAAGGCCGCGCGCGCGCTCGGCTGGAAGGCGGAGCTTACCGTGGAACAAGCCTGCGCCGACGCTTGGCGCCGGCAAAGCCGGGAATAGGCAGCCGCGCCGCGAAAGCGCTTGCGCCGGAAGGAGGCGGAATATGCGGGAAGGCAAACCATACACGGTACTTGTGGTTGACGACGAGAGCGTTGAAGTCGTCGCGCTGTCCGCTATCCTCGCCGCCGAATACAGCGTCTATACCGCCCACGGGGGGCAGGCGGCTGTGGAGCAGGCGCTGAGCAAAAAACCGGACGTGATATTGCTCGACATTTTCATGGAGGACATGGACGGCTACGAGGTGCTCGCCCTGCTGCGGGAAAACTCCCTCACGCGCGATATACCCGTCATCTTCGTCACGTCCGCCGATTCCGCGGAAGACGAGGAAAAGGGGCTGCTCGCGGGGGCGGCGGACTATATCACCAAACCCTTCCACCCCGCCGTGGTGAGGCTGCGCGTGAGGAAACTGCTGGAAATGCAGAGGCTCAGGGACGACATATACCGCATGAACTTGGAAAAGGACGCGCTCACCAACCTGAAGGATATACTCAATTCCTTAGACGCCATGGTGTATGTCACGGACACGCAGACCGACGAGATACTCTTCATGAACGATATAATGAAGCGCCATTACGGCATAGACGGCAGCGCCGTGGGTCTTGTGTGCTACGAGGTCTTGCAGGAAGGCCTCACGGAGCGGTGCGAGTTTTGCCCCTGCCGGCAATTGGACGAAAACCCCGACGGCGTGGTAATCTGGTACGAAGACAGCACGCTGACAAAACGGCGTTACCGCAACACGGACAGGTATATCAAATGGCCCGGCGGCCGGAAGGTGCATTTGCAGCACTCTGTGGACATGACCGAGCTTATAGTCGCCAAGGAGCAGGCGGAGCAGAGCAACCACGCCAAGGGCGCGTTTTTGGCGAACATGAGCCATGAAATCCGCACGCCGATGAACGCTATATTGGGCATTGCCGAGATACAGCTCTTAGACGGCTCGATGCCGCCCGTTACCGAGGATGCCTTCAAGCGGATATACGAATCCGGCAGCCTTTTGCTCAATATCATCAACGACATATTGGACTTTTCCAAAATCGAGGCGGGCAAGATGGAGATTGTGCCCGTCCGTTACGATATACCCAGCCTCATCAACGACACGGCGCAGCTCAACCGCTTGCGCTACGAAAGCAAACTGCTCGACTTCACGTTGCTGCTGCGCGAGGACACGCCGCTCAACCTTGTGGGCGACGAGCTGCGTATTAAGCAGATATTGAACAACCTCCTCTCCAACGCCTTTAAGTACACCGAAAAAGGCAAGGTGGAATTTTCCGTGCACGCCGAACCGGCGGAAAACCCGGAAGAAGCCACCCTTGTGCTGAGCGTGAGCGACACGGGGCTTGGCATGAGCCGTTCCCAGCTGAGCAAGCTCTTTGACGAATATACCCGTTTCAACACGGACGCGAACAGGAATGTGGCGGGCACGGGGCTTGGCATGAGCATTACCAAACGCCTTGTGGACATGATGGGCGGCGGGATAACCGCCGAAAGCGAGCAGGGCAAGGGCTCGAAGTTTGTGGTGAGGCTGCCGCAAAAAAGGAGCGGCAAAGAGGTGTGCGGCGCGGATATTGCCGAAAAAGTGCGCAAGTTTAAGTTTTTCGGCCCCGCCTCCGTGCGCCGCGCCGGGGTGCTGCGAGACAATTTGCAGCATGGCAGCGTGCTGCTCGTGGACGACGTGGAGAGCAACCTCTATGTGGCGCGGGGGCTGCTCAACCCTTACGGCCTTTCGGTGGAGGAAACCACGAGCGGACGCGGCGCTATTGAGAAAATCAAACAGGGCAACGAATACGACATTATATTCATGGACCACATGATGCCCGGCATGGACGGCATAAAGGCCACCTCCATACTGCGCGAAATGGGCTACGCCAAGCCGATTATCGCGCTCACGGCAAACGCCGTGGTGGGGCAGGCGGAGGTGTTCTTGTCCAACGGCTTCGACGGTTTTGTGTCCAAACCCATAGACAGCCGCGAATTGGACACTGTGCTGCGGCAGCACCTGCGCCCCAAAGACCCGAAAGACACCGCCCCCGCGCCGCCCGTCGCCCCGAAGGAACCCGTCCCCGACGCCGCCCTCGCGCTGCGGCGCGAGCTGGAGCAATACTTTGTGAAAGACGCCAAGGAGTTTGTCTCCCGTGCGGAGCATATCTACGATAAATTGGAAACCTTGGGCGCCGCCGAGCGCGAGGCGTTTACCGTGGCGGTGCACGGCATAAAGAGCGCGCTCGCCAATGTGGGCGAAAGCGTGCTGTCCGGCTTCGCGCTCAGGTTAGAGCGGCAAGCCGGGGAGGGCAACTTCGCCGCTGTGGCGAGGGAAACGCCCGCGCTGCTGGGGGCGCTGAAAACGCTGTGCGAAAAGTTTGACACCAACGCGGGCAACGGGGCGTGAATCGCTTTGTTATCGGCCCAAACGACGCGGGCCGCCGCGCGGACAGGTTTGTGGCCAAAGCGCTCCCCCACCTCGGCGCGCACACCGTGCAGGCGCTGTTTCGCAAAAAAGACGTGAAGATAGGCCGCAGGCCGCTTAAACCCGCCGAACACCTGCAAGAAGGCGCGGTGCTGCTCGTGTACCCGCCCGCCGCTTTGCCCGTGCCCGCGCGCGAGGGCGCGGATGTCGGTGAGGCCGCCCTGCCGCCGGTTGATACGGCGTATGAAGACGATAACCTGCTTATACTTTGGAAACCCCCCGGCCTGCTCAGCCAGGGCGCTCCGGGCCAAGACAGCTTAGAAGGGCGCGGCAGGCGGCTGCTCGCCCGGAGGGGAGAGCCTTGCGCGGAAACGGACGGCACGTTCGCGCCCTCGCTTTGCCATAGGTTAGACAGGTGCACGGAGGGTCTGTGCGTTATGGCGAAGAACGCCCCCGCGCTGCGGGATTTTACGGAGCGCCTGCGCGGGCGGGAGATACGCAAGTTCTACCGTTGCCTTGTACACGGCAAACCGCGTCCGCCGCGGGGCGAGATGGAAGACTTTTTGTTTAAGGACAGCCAAAAGAGAATGGTGTATGTCAAACCCGCGCGGGAGCCGGGCGCGAAGACCGCCGTGACGCGCTACGCCGCACTGAGCGAACGCGGCCCGCTCACGCTCGTGGAGGCGGAGATTGTGACGGGGCGCACACACCAGATACGCGCGCAGTTTGCCTCGCGCGGCCACCCTATACTCGGCGACGGCAAATACGGCTCCCTGCGCGCGGATAAGCCGTTCGCCCCCGCGCGGACGGCGCTGTGCGCCGTGCGGCTGGAGTTTGCCTTCGGTTCGGAGGCGGGCGCGCTCGAATACCTCAGGGGAAGAGTGATTGAGCGGTATCCCGATTGGGCGAGGGAATAACAAAAAGCGGAAGGCTCGCGGCCTGCCGCTTTGTGTGTTGGTGGAGGCGCCACCCGGACTTGAACCGGGGAATGAGGGTTTTGCAGACCCTTGCCTTACCACTTGGCTATGGCGCCGGTAGGCGGGAAGTCTGCCGGCATGCCGGGGATGCTGGAGCGGAAGACGGGATTCGAACCCGCGACTTTCACCTTGGCAAGGTGACACTCTACCACTGAGTCACTCCCGCGTTTGCGCGCGCCGGGGGGATTGGTGCCTCCGGTCGGAATCGAACCAACGACACGCGGATTTTCAGTCCGCTGCTCTTCCAACTGAGCTACAGAGGCAGGGTGCGGGCGGACAATCCGCCGGGGTAATGGCGACCCGGAACGGGCTCGAACCGTCGACCTCTAGCGTGACAGGCTAGCGTTCTAACCAACTGAACTACCGGGCCACGGGTGGTGGGAACAGCAGGGCTCGAACCTGCGACCCCATGCTTGTAAGGCATGTGCTCTCCCGGCTGAGCTATGCTCCCAAAGCGGCAGCGAAAAGATTATACACAAAGACATTGCCGCTGTCAACACTTTTTTACGAAAAGGCGGCGCTTTGCGCGGGAGCGGCAATTGGCGGCCTTCGGTTTATCGGTTTCGCGCCGCCTCAATCCACATGGCCGGGCGCACTCCGCGCCCGCCCCGGTATACGCCGTCGCCGTAGACCTGCACGTCGCCGTCGCCGTAGACTATGGCGGCGTAGTCGGCGTTGCCGCCGGGCGGCCACACTCCCCGTGTTACCCGCGTTTCTTTACCGACACAAGCCCGTCTTTGGTGATGTCCACGCTTGGCGAGCCTATGTATTCCACCGAGCCGACCCCGCCGGCGGTGATTTTCAGTTTGTGCGAGCAACTGACATAGACGCTGCCCACGCCGTCTAACGTCACGTCCGCCTCGGCGGTTTGCAGCGTGAGCGCGTCAATGTCGCCCGCGCCGTCGAGCTTGAGCGAGGCCTGCCGCGCCGAGCCGGAAAGCGTTACGGTGCCCGCGCCGCTCATGCGCACGGTGAGCGACGCCGCGTCCACTTCGCATATTACGGTGCCGGCGCCGGAAAGGCTGACCATAAGCTCCTCGGCGGCGATAACGCCGTCCGCGGTGACCGTGCCCGCCCCTTCCAACGACAAAGAACGCAGCCGCGGGGTGGCCACGCGGAGCACGGGCGCCTTGGAGTCCGGCCAATATATGCCGCGCTCGGCGCGCACGGTGAGCGTGTCGCCGGAGATGTCCGCGGTGAAGTATTCGCGCAGGTTTTCCTGCACGTCGAGCGTGAGCGAGGGCGTGTCGGATTGGGTATATACCACTTCGAGCGCGCCGCTGAGGATGATGCTTGTATATTCGCCCGCCGTGAGCTCGTAGCGCACAAGTTCGCCCTTGCCATGCACGGCGGCAAACGGGTAGATGTTTACCGCCACGCAGCCGGACAAAAGCAGGGCGCAGCAGAGCGGTATTGCCCCCGCCGCAAACAGCCTCTTCATATGTTGACCTTCCTTTCCATAAGCCGGGATACCGCCCAAAAGAGCGCCGCCGTTTCCGCCGCCAGCAGCGCGAGGAAGAGCCACTGCCCCGCCGGGTCAAGCGTGATTAGCAGGAGCAGCCCGTATCGCTGCGTGGTGCCGAGCGGCGCGGTGATTATGGGCAGCAGCCCTAAGCCCGCGTAGGCCGCCGCGCCCGCGAGCAACGCGCCGAGCAGCCCGGAGGCGGGCAACTTGAAGAAGAACGATTGCTTTGCCGCCACGCCGAACAGTATGAGCAGGGCGGCGAGGCAGTAGCCCGTGACGCAGAACAAAACGATTATGAGAACCTGCGGCACATATCGCCACAAAGAGCCGAACGTCGAGCCGAGCATGGCGCTCATGGAAACGCCGGCGAGCGAAAACGAAAGCCAAACCTCGCCGAAGACGACAAAGGTCATGGTGACGACATCTGACACGAGCATGGTTACCAAACTCGCCAGCAGGGCCTTGCGGCGAGGCGAGGGCGTGAGCGCGAGCAGGTAGGCGTGCGGCGGGGTGAACATACGCCGGCACACGCCGATGTCGGCGATGATGTTGAAGGCGAGCATGACCGCGACACCCACCCCGCCCAGCGATACGGCCGTGATGCGCAGGGGGGCCGACGGGAACGCCGCGATGAATATGCCGAAACCCGCCATCATCACCGTCACGCCCGCGAACGCCGCCGCCCGCACGGAAAGCTGCGAGACAAACGCGTATTTAAGCTGAGCCTTCATGGGTAAACACCTCCAAATAAGCCTGCTCCACCGTGCGCCCGCTTGCCTCGCGCATGGCGTCACATTCGCCGGAAAACACCGTTTTGCCTTTGGACAAGAAGTACACATGGGTGAATATGCGCTCCAAATCCCTGACCATGTGGGTGGATATGAGCACGGCCGCGCTTTCGGGCTTGAGCGCGATGACGGCGTCTATGATTTTCGTTTTGCCTAAGGGGTCTATGCCGTCTAACGGCTCGTCGAGCAGATAGAGCGACGTGTGGCGCGAGAACGTGAGCGCCACGGCAAGGCGCTCCCTTGTGCCCTTGGAGAGTTTTGCCACATATTGGGCGGAATATTCCCCAAGGCCGAGCATGGCGATAAGCTCGTCGGCGCGCGCCTGCGAATAATCCGGGTACATATCACGGTAAAACGCGAACGCGCCGCGCACGCGTGTGCCGTGGGGAAACAGGAGCGTGTCCGGGCAAAAGGCCGTGGAAGCCCTTGCCCGCGGGCCGCCCGCCGCGCCGCCGGGCCACCGCACCTGCCCGCTTGCGGGGTGCAGCAACCCCGCCGCGATTTTGAGCAATGTGGTTTTGCCGGAGGCGTTTGGGCCGAGCAGGCCCGTGACGCTGCCCTCGGGCAAGGCCATGTCCGCGCCGTCGAGCGCCCGCGTGGAGCCGAACTTTTTGCGCAGCCCGCTTACTTCAAGCATGTTTTGCATCGTCTTCATCTCCTTTTGACAGATAATCGCCCAGCAGGCGCGCCATGTTTTCGCCGCCGTAGCCCAGCGCCCTCATTTCGGCGCGGAACCTGCCGAGCGCCGCGTTGGCCAAAGCGCGCCTCGCGCCTTCGCGCAAATCTTCGCTTTCCGAGAGATAGTAGCCCGTGCCCCGGCGGCAGGTGATGATGCCGTCGCGCTCCATGGTTTGGTAGACGCGCTGTATGGTGTTGGTGTTTACCCTCAGCAGGGCGGCCGCCTCGCGGACGGACGGCAGGCGCGAACCGGGGGCAAGCTGCCCGCAGGCGAACGCGCCGGTAATCTTGGCGATGAGCTGTTTGTAGATGGGAGAGCTGTCGTCTAACTCGTGAGCCCAACGCTCCCACGGCATCATAGTATCACCCCTCTCTGTGTACCACTACACTATCACACAGCAACAGAGTTGTCAAGAGGGAAAACGAAAAAAGTTCGCGTTGTTTTACGGGGTGTTTTACCGCGTTCTTTTGTCGGGATGGCGAAACGGGCGTTTCGTTTGTTTTCTTGGGAAACCGTTGCGCGGCGGCGGAGGCAATCTGTCGCTTGACTGCGAACGCGTGATGCGGTAAAATAACAACGCCGACAGACCGTTACCGTTTATTTCCGAAACCAACGGGAGGTATGCGAAAGCCATGCGCCCACAACGCACAAAGATTACGGTAAAAGCGCTTAACCTCTACTACGGCAAGTTCCACGCGCTGAAGGAAATCTGTATGGACATACCGGAGCACACCGTCACGGCCATCATCGGCCCTTCCGGTTGCGGCAAGTCCTCGTTGCTGCGCACATTTAACCGCATGAACGACCTCATACCCGGCTCCCGTGTGGAGGGCGGAGTCTACCTCGACGATACCTCCGTGTATGCCAAGACCACGGACGTGGCGCTGCTGAGGAAGCGCGTGGGCATGGTGTTTCAGAAACCGAACGTGTTTCCCAAGAGCATATACGACAACGTGGCCATCGGCCCGCGGCGGCACGGCATAAACAACAGGCGGCAGTTAGACGCAATCGTGCAGCGCAGTTTGGTTTCGGTAGCTTTGTGGGACGAAGTGAAGGATATGCTCGGTTGCCCGGGGCAGTCGCTTGCCATCGGCCGGCAGCAGCGCCTGTGCATCGCGCGCGCTCTCGCCGTGGAGCCGGATGTCATACTCATGGACGAGTCGTGCAGCGCCCTTGACCCGGAGTCCATCATGAAGATAGAGGAACTGATTGCCGCGCTTGTGAAAAGCTACACGATTATCATAGTCACGCACAGCATGGAGCAGGCCAGAAGGATTTCGGATATGTCGGCGTTCATGATGATTGAGAAGACCGAGGGCGGAGGGCACGTGGGTGTGCTGATGGATTATACGCAGACGGAGCAAATGTTTTCAAGGCCCGGCAACAAGACGATAGAAGACTATATCACGGGGCGTTTCGGATGAGGGGATGGTGCCGATGAGCGCGGCAAGGCGCGCGGTGGTGGTGTCGTCAATTTTTTTATTGCTCACTTCGTGCGGCTCCGCGCGCGCGCGCGGCGTGGTGGTGGCGGGCTCCACCTCCGTGCAGCCCTACGCGGAGCTGCTTGCCGAGGAATACGAACACCTATACGGCGGGGTGGTGGACGTGCAGGGGGGCGGTTCCTCCGCGGGTATCACGGCGGCTTTATCCGGCGCGGCCGATATAGGCATGTCTTCGCGTGAGCTGAAAGAGGGCGAGGGGGCGCTCAGGCAAGTGGAAATCGCAAGGGACGGTCTTGCCGTTATCGTGCACCCGAGTAACCCCGTGTCCGACCTCACCCCGGAGCAGGTGCGGGCGCTCTACGCCGCGGATGCCGTGAACTGGAAAGAGTTTGGCGGACCCGACGCGGCCATACATATCATAGCCCGCGAGGAAGGCTCCGGCACACGCAGCGCTTTTGAGGAATTGCTTATGGCGGGCAGGCGCATTACGCCGAAGGCGATTGTGCAAAACTCCAACGGGCAGGTAACGCACATGGTGGCCGGCGACGAGCGCGCCATTGGGTTTATATCGCTGGGCTTGGTGGACGGCACCGTGAAGGCTCTGCGTCTGGGGGGCGCGGAGGCGACGCGGGATAATGTGGCAAACGGGACATATGCGCTGTTTCGCCCGTTTTTGTTTGTGCTGAGGGAAGATTGCCCGGAAGAGACCGTAAGGTTCGCGGATTTCGCGCTGAGCGCGGCAGGGCAGCGGCTGCTCGCCGCCGAGGGGCTTGTGACGGCGGAATGGATGAAACAAGCGGCGGGTGGGCGGCCATGAAGCGGTTTGCCGAAAAACTCTCTTCGCGGGTGTTTTTTCTGCTCGCCCTGTCGTCTATATCCGCGCTTGCGCTGATAACCGTATTCATCGTGGCGCAGGGCGCGCCGCTCATAGCGAAGGTGGGGTTTTTCCGTTTTGTGTTCGGCATGGACTGGGCGCCCGGGCACGGCGAATACGGCATATTCCCCATGATTGTCGGCTCTGTGTCCGTCACGCTCGGGGCGGTACTCATCGGTGTGCCCGTGGGTCTGTGTTGCAGCATATTCCTAGCGGAGTTCGCGCCGGAACTGATGAGGGATATTTTCCGCCCCGCCATACAGTTGCTCGCCGGCATACCCTCGGTGGTATACGGGTTTTGGGGGCTGCTGTTTATCGTGCCGTTTATCCGCGACAGGCTCGGCGGGCCGGGGTTGAGCATATTGGCGGGCTCCGTGATATTGGCGATTATGATACTGCCCACCGTCATCAGCATATCGGAAGTGTCGCTGCTGGATTTGCCGCGCCAGTATAAAGAAGGCGCTCTCGCGCTGGGAATGACGCATTGGCAGAGCATTGTGTCCGTGCTGCTGCCGGCGGCAAAGTCCGGCATCACCGCGGCCGTGATACTCGGTATAGGGCGCGCCGTGGGCGAGACCATGGCCGTAATCATGGTGTTGGGCAACGCCGTGGCGCTGCCGGAGTCCGTACTGGACCCGGTGAGGACGCTCACGACCAACATCGGCATAGAGATGGGCTACGCCTCCGGCGACCACAGGCAAGCCTTGTTTGCCACGGGGATTGTCTTGTTTGCGATTATTATGGCGCTCAACGCCGCCGCGCAGTACATCGGGAGAAGGAGATAGAGGGCGCCGTTACGGCGGATGGCCTTCGCCATACGCAAGCGCGAAGGGAAAAGGGTCCCGGAACAAAACACGCCAAAAGCGGTGCTATAAATGGACTAATTCCCTTCTTTTTTCGCTTTCGCCAAGAAGCGTTGGCTGCGTAACGCGGATATGAGCGAGCCTAAGGCCCAGCCGTGGAACAAAAGCTCCGCGAATTGCCCCACGGCCACAGCGGGGTTGTTCGCGGCGACCATGAACGCGAGGATGAGCACCATATACGCCGTGTCCAAGGCGTAGAGCGCGAGGAAACACGCGGTAAACCGCGAGGAACGGCGTGACCAGCGCCAGAAAAGCAAGAGCAGCACCACGAGACCGAGCGCCACGCCCGCCGTAACCCCGCCGGGGATTAAGGCAAGCGTTTGGGCAAAAGCGAGCGAGAACGGCAGGCTTATGGCTGTGCCGTTGATTAGCGCCGCGAGGTTGACCAAAGTGAGCGCGCATATCATGAACATGGTGCTGCGACCCACGCCCACGCGCCGCGCGTGAAACACCATTTTCAAGCCGCGGTCGTCTTCGGAGGTCTGCGCGTTTTCGCTTTCCCGGTATTTTTGGCGGAGGTAATAAGGCGGGATTGAGGGCGGCTCCGGCGGCTGCGGCGGCTGCGGCGGCTCGCGCGTCTCTTCGCGCGCTTCTTCCGCGCCGTTTGCGCCCTCGCGCTCGCGCGCGTCTCCGTGTTCTTCGTCTCTCATGCGGATTCTAACCTTTTCTGCGCGTCGAGCAGGCGCGCGAAACGCCCCTTCTTTTCGGCGGCGGAAAGCCCGCAGGGCAACGCGGCGGCCGGTGTGCCGGAGCGGGGCGAGTAGAGGAACGTGAAGAGGTGGTTAAAGCGAACTTCCTCCAAGAGCGAGAGTGTGGCGCAAAAGTCTTCCTCGCTTTCGCCCGGAAAGCCGACGATGATGTCGCTCGTGAGGTTGAGGGCGGGTACATGCGCCCTCGCGAGGCGTACTGTGCCTAAGTATTCTTCCCGCGTGTAGCCTCTGTTCATGGCGCGCAGCATATTGTCCGAGCCGGATTGCACGGGCAGATGGAGAAACGGGGCGACCTTTTCGCAGGAGGCCATGACGCGGAAGAGTTCCTCGCCCGTGTCTTTCGGGTGGCTTGTCATAAAGCGCAGCGCGAAACGCCCGTCAATGGCGGCAAGGCGGCGCAGGAGCGCGGGAAAGCCGAAGGCGTATGAGCAGACGTTTTGCCCCAAGAGCCATATTTCCGTGTAGCCGTCGGCGACCAGCGCGCGCACCTCTTCCTCTATACGCTCCGGGGAACGCGAGCGCTCCGGCCCGCGCGCGCGCGGCACCACGCAGTAGGAGCAGGCGTTGTTGCACCCCGTCATTACGCTCACGTTGGCCTTGGGGCCCGCGGCGCGGAGCGGGGGCGGGGCGGCGGTTTCAGGGGGGGCTTGCGCGCCTATGGGGGTAAACAGGCGCTCGCCGGAAGCGGTGAGCGCGGAAAGGAGCGCGGGAAGGGAGGCAATCTCGCCGGGAGCGAAGAGTAAGTTGACGTGGGGGTAGCTGCGCCGGATAGTGTCGCGCGCGGCGGGCAGCTGCGGGGCGCAACCACACACGGCCACAACGCGCCCGGGTTTGCCGCCGCGGGCAAGGCTGCCCAAGCGGCCGTATAAGCGCTGTTCGGCTTTTTCCCTGACGGCGCAGGAGACGAGCACCACCAAGTCCGCGTCCGCAGCCGCGGGGGTGAAGGCATAGCCCATGCCGCGCAGCACGCCGCGCAAGGCCTCGCCGTCGGCTTCGTTTTGCAGGCAGCCGAACACCTCCACATAGGCGCTCTTATCCGCCATTCAGCAGCGCCTGCAAGCGGTAGAGCGCGTGCGGCAGCACCACGCCGCCGTCTTCAAGCTCACCCTCCCAGCGTTTGACCCATTCCACCGATATAAACCCGCCGTAACATGCGGCTTTGAGCGCGGCAAGCGCCTCGGCAAGCGGCAAATCGCCGAAGCCGAGCATCTTGTAGACCACCTTGCCGCCCTGCATAACGCTGTCTTTGATGTGTACATGCCTTATATACTTGCCGATGTTTTCCGTTGTTTCGGCTACCGTTTCGCCGAAATAGCGGAACGGGTGGTGGATGTCCCACACGGCCGCCACAAAGGGCGAGGCCACGCCGTCTAACAGCGCGCGCAGGCGCGGCGAGGAGGCCCACGCGCCGTTGGATTCCACCCAAAGCTCCACCCCCGCCTCGCTTGCCGGGGCGGCAAGCGCCCTCAGCCGCCGCAACACGAGGTCTTCGTCCACGGGCGCGCCCGGCGCGCCCCAACTGTCCGCAAGGACGCGTATGCCCGCCACTCCGAGGGAGGCGGCAAGGCGGATGTATGAGCCGAGCGCCGCCTCGGCGTCTTGCGCCGCGTCGTGCACATAGGTGTCGGACGCAAGGCAGGAAATGCAAAGGTTCTTCGAGCGGAGGCCGGAGACAATGTGCGGGATATTCTCCGGCATGAACTGGCCGGAGTGCGGCAAAAACAAATCGTCGCCCAAGCCGCGCACCTCGATACCCGCGTAGCCGAGGTCGCTCGCGGCGGAGACGATGTCTTGCCAAGACCAGCGCGGTGTGGCCACGGTGGAAAAAGACAGTTTCATTGCCGCGCCTCCTTCAAGCGTGTTAGTTGTTAGTTGTTAGTTGTTAGTGGTTAGTTGTTAGTTGTTAGTGGTTAGTGGTTAGTTGTCAGTGGTTAGTGGTTAGTGGTTAGTGGTTAGTGGTTAGTGGTTAGGGGTTAGTGGTTAGGAGCCGGGGGAACGGGGGGCGTTAGTGGTTAGTTGTTAGTGGACGAAGGGGGCGTGCCGTCAGCGGGAGTTTTGGGGGTCGAAGTCGAGCTGTGTCCTGCTCTCGTCGAGGCCAATGATGGCGGATTTGTTGGGGAAGTAGTTGTTGTAGCAGTAAAGCACCGCCAGCGCGGTGGCGTCGGTTACGTCTAAGGCGGTGAGTTGGTTGTTGTAGCAGTAAAGCTCCGTCAGCGCGGTGTTGCGGGTTATGTCTAAGGCGGTGAGTTGGTTGCTGTGTCGAGCCTCGCGACGCCCGCTGCGCGTGACAGGGGTCAGTAGGACCGGACCGTTGTCCTGCTCTCGTCGAGACCGATGATGGCGGACTTGTCGAGGTTGCAGACAAGCCCCGTCAGCGCGGTGTTGTGGCTCACGTCAAGCGTGGTGATTCCGCTGAAGGAGCACAAAAGCTCCTTCAGCGCGGT
>JAIRWH010000016.1 GCA_031253545.1 Oscillospiraceae bacterium | reverse complement strand
CCCCCGATGGGTTGGTTGTTAGCGGACGGGGGAGAGGGAACGGGGGAGAGGGAACGGGGGAGAGGGAACGGGGGAGAGGGAACGGGGGACGACCGCCTGCGGGCAAATCTTCCGGCTTGAGCAGGCTGAAATACTTGGCTATGTCCACGCCCACCTTGCGGAATATGACATAACTCACCACGCGCCCCACGGTTGTGTCGCGTATGGGGGTAAGCTCCCAGAAGTCCGCATTTTCGTTGTTTACAAGCTCGTTATAGATGTTCGCGAAATATTTGGTTTTGCCTGCCGCCATGCCGATACGCCTCCTTTGTCGGTTTTGCCGGCAAGGCGGGAGCCTCGCCGCTATCGCCGCACGCCAATGGCGCGGAAACCGCCCCGCGTTTCGGGCGCGGGAAAGATACTCTTTGGGAAGGATAAAACCCCCGGTATCCGGCGTTTTCCGCTACTGCGCCTCCGGCAGAAAGCGAGCCAGCAACTTGCCTTTCGTGGCGCGCAGCTTTACCGCTTTGCCGCGAGCGAAGGTAAAAATATCCCGGACGTACATGACGGCCAAAACCGCCGCCGCCGTGTAAGTCAGCGCCCCCGCGCAGATGGCGACATACCATAAGACGGCTTTTTTCACAACACAGCCTCCTTTCAGCGTATTTCGGATTTTTTCATGAGTTTCTTGGTCAGCCTGTTCATGTTGTTGACCGCGACGTCGCCCGTAATCCGCAGGGTGTGGCTGTGGTTCATGGCGTTTAGGTCCGCGATTCTTGAATAGACGGAATCAACATTATCCGTGCCGTTTACGAACACATATTCTAAGATTCTCTTTGCTTTGGCGTATCCGTCGTCAATCATCCGTTTTATGTATTCGTGCTTGAAAACGACCGAGTTAGACACGAATTTGTTGTCGGATATACTCAGTTTGATAATTTTGTTGTTGAGGTAATCGTTCTCAAAAATATAGTCGCAAGAATCGAAGTAAATGCAGATAACATAGTCTAACGGGTGCTTGAGAATCGGATATATCGGTATGTTGTCAATCAGCGCCCCGTCGTAAAACGGCTCCCCGTTTATCTGCACCGCGGAGTTGTAGATGGGCATGGCGACACTTGCCCGCAAGTAATCCCCTATGTCTTCGGGCGGCACTTTCTTGATGTCTATGTACGAGAGCGTCCTCGTCCGCAGGTTGAGAAGCGGAATGTAGAAAACATTGGTTATCCTTTCCTCCGATATTAAAGATTTTATCGCGTTTTGCAGGAAAGTGCTCCTGAGCAGCGTGGTGACCCACGGGCGGGTATTGGTGGCGCATATGCTGTTCCACAAGTTGATACCCTTATCCAAGGCGCCGGTGAGATAGAGGTATGAGTTTAACACCCCGACGGACGCGGAGGAAACACAGGAAATGTCTGCGGGCCCAAACATTTCGCTGATTGCCCGCAAAGCCCCGATTTGGTACGCGCCCTTGGCCATTCCGCCGGAAAGGACTAACCCGACGTTGGTCATCTCACACCCCCCGTGCCACATTATGCGAGGCTTCCCGCTACAACGACAAAAGCCGCGCGTCGCGACTTATTTGATACCTCTTCATTATACGCCGTTTGCGTTGCGGGCGCAAGCGCTTTCCCCGGCTTTTTACGATATACCGATGCGCGGGAAGCCGGATGCCGCCGATCCGTCCGCCGCGCGCGGGTTGACCTTACGGACGTTAGCTGATATACTGTAACGCGGCGGCCGTCTGTTGCCATAGTGTTGCGCTTGAAGGAGTTGCGGCTTTGCGTAGACCTTTTGAGAAAGACCTGACCTCCGGCCCGGTCATGGGTCAGTTGGTGCGCTTCTGTGTGCCTTTTCTGCTGTCTAACTTCCTGCAAGCCATGTACAACGTCACCGACACGCTTGTGGTCAGCTGGTTTGCCGGGCCGAACACCGTGTCCGGCGTGGCCACGGGCGGACAGATTACGCTGATAGCCATGAACTTCGCCATCGGCTTCACCGTCGGCGGCACGGTGCTCATCGGCCAGTTTTTCGGCGCGGGCAAGCGCGCCGAGCTGAAAGCCACCATCGGCACCATGTTCACCTCGCTCGCCTGCCTTTCGCTGCTCATCACCGCCTTGGTCGTCACATTCGCAAGGCCGCTGCTGCGTTTGGTAAACACCCCTGACGAAGCCTTTGGCGAAGCGTATATCTACCTTGTCATCTGCATGGGCGGCACGGTATTCACCTTCGGCTACAACGCCGTGGCCGCCATACTGCGCGGCATGGGCGACTCCAAGAACCCGCTGTATTTCGTGCTGATAGCCGGCGTGGTCAACACACTGCTCGATTTGCCCTTTGTGGGGCTGTTTGGTTGGGGCGCGGCGGGCGATGCCGCCTCCACGGTCATAGCGCAGGCGCTTTCGCTGACGCTTGCCGTTATTTATCTGCGTAAGCGCGACTTCGTGTTTGACTTCCGGCGCGAAAACTTCCGCATACACACCGAGCGCCTGCGGCAGATTATCAAGATAGGGCTGCCCAACTCCCTGCAGCATGTGGTGGTGGGCATGTCCTTTCTCATAATGATGACGCTCGCCAACCGTTTCGGCGTGGACGCCTCCGCCGCCACGGGCATTGTGGGCAAATTCAACGGTCTTGCGATATTGCCCGCCATAGCCATGTCCTCCTCCGTCTCCTCCATGGCGGCTCAAAACATCGGCGCGGGCAAGCACACCAGAGCCGCCGCCGCCATGCGTTCGGGCATATTGCTCTCGCTGCCCATAGGGGCGCTGTTTTTCTCGCTGGCGTTTTTCGCCCCGCAGGTCGTGATGGGGCTGTTTACCAACGAACCGCTTGTAATAGAGCACGGTGTTTCCTATATCCGCCTGTTTTGCATAGACTATGTGGTGGTGCCGTTTATGTTTTGCCTCAACGGGCTGCTCATGGGCGCGGGTCTGACGGTGTTTACCATGTTCAGCGGCATGCTCGCGTCCGTACTGCTGCGGGTACCGCTCGCCCTCATATTCAGCGAGGTACTGGATATGGGCCTGCCGGGCATAGGCCTTGCTGCTCCGCTCGCCACGGCGGGCAGCCTTGCGGCGGCGTTTTTCTTCTATAAGACCGGCCGTTGGAAGGAAAAGAGGCTGATAGGCTCCGCCCCGCTCTTTGACGACGCATGAGCAAGACCGTGTACCTGTATGAAACCCATCTGCACACCGCGCCCGTGAGCGCCTGCGCGCGCGCTTTGCCCGATGAGCAGGTACGGGCTTACGCCGCAAGGGGCTACGCCGGCGTTATCGTTACCGACCACTTTATCAACGGCAACTGCTCCTGCCCGCGCGACATACCGTGGGAGGAGAAGATGCGGTATTTTCATTCCGGCTTCCAAAGGGCGCGCGCGGAGGGTGAGCGCCTCGGTGTGGACGTGTTCTTCGGTTGGGAATACGCCGTTGAGGGCACAGAGTTTTTGACTTACGGTCTTGACCTTGATTTTCTGCTCGCGCACCCCGGCATGGACCGACTGACACCGGAGGCGTACAGTGCGCTCATACGGAAGCGCGGCGGCTACATGGCGCAGGCGCACCCGTATAGGGTGGATTCGTGGATACGCCGCCCCGGCCCGGTGTGCCCCTTGCTCTTGGACGGCGTGGAGGTCTGCAACGCCTCGATGCCGGCGCATGTCAACGGGCAGGCGGCAGACTTCGCCGAAACCCACGGGCTGCCGCCGCAATCCGGTAGCGATTCCCACACCGCCGACATCGCCTTCGCCGCCGGCATCGCCCTGCCGCGCAAAGCCAAAGACATCTTCGACATAATAGCGGCAATCAGGCAACGCAAGGCGCGGCTGATAACCCCGGACTGACGGAGGGCGGCCGGCAAACGCCCGCTCTCCACACTAAGCGCGGTACGCGCGCCATCCTTTCACGTTGCTTGATATTATGCTTGCAATATATCTTACGACAACGCCCCGGTGGAAATCAAGTAAATGATTGTACATGCTATAATAATCTGAATCACGGATAAAAAACAGGGAACCCATATGGCCATCCTCCAGCGAAACACGAAAAAAGCCCTCTTCTTCCCGCTGAACGAAGGGAGTTCGTTTTTGTGGTAATCGGGAAACCTGTTGGTAATAATCTGTTTAACTTTGTTGTCTATTGAGCTTATTCGCGAAGATTCGGAAAGACAAAAGACCAGGTAAAAGACCGTCAGCGCGATACCCGATATCGGGAAGAAGATTATCGGCATTTTCGGCATTGCCAACCCATTGAATGCATTTATCGTTATCGGGAAAGTTGAAACGAAAAAAATAATAATAAAAAACTGCATTATTCGTTTCCACAATCCTTCTACCCTAAATTTCCATTCGTCATAATACAAATTCAGCAATGCGAGAACCTTATCCTCCATACCGTCCATGCTCCTTCCGATACATCCGCGTTTCCCCCGCTCATTTCAGCTGACATGGGAGAATAAAAAGCGCCATTCTCTGCGTGAAGCAAAACCCTACCCTTCTCCCGTTCGCTCCTTGCCGTGCGCCGCAAAAACGACAAGGCGTGCATTTATACTACCACAAGCCGCTCCGCGTGTCAACGGCGGTGTCTCCGCGCCGAGCAGGACACCCGGCGATGTCGCGAAGCTGCGAAAAGCCGCGCGCGAGGCGTTGGAAGCCGTGGAAAACTACGATGCCGACACGGGATTGGAGGTTATCGCTCTTTTACGCGCCTACGATTACGGCACGGAGATAAACGACCTGATAGACGGCGCGGCGGCGGCGCTTAAAAAATACGAATACGACGACGCGGTAGAACTCTTGTGGAAGGTTTTAAGCTGAGCTCGTAGCAACAACGCCGGCCACTTGCCGGGCGCGGCGTGGGTGTGGTATAATCCGACCGGCGGAGTGTGGAACATATGAGTGAAACGCGCCGGGATGAAGATATTGCGGCACACCCCCGGAATATTCGAGCAAGGAGGGTGCGCGCCCCGTGGTTCGAGGCTCGCTTGACATGCAGGGTAACAGACGGGAAACAGCACGGCTTATATTGCGTCGCCTCCTGCCCGCCTTAGCGGCGGCGGCGCTCCTGTGGCCTTGGCAATGGCTCTGCGGGCAGCTCTTCCTCAAAGATGCCTACGCGCTCGACGGCAAACGCGCGGAGCTTACCGTGACCGTGACCGACTACGCCCTCTCGGCGCGTGCGCTCGGCACAAAGGCGAGGGTATACCTATCGCAAAGCGAGGATATGTTGCTGCCTCCGGGCACGGTCTTGCGCGGGGAGTTTCTTGTCAAAGCCGGATACGTCAGAGACGGCATACACCTCACGCTCACGCAAACAGGGGCCATTGACACCATCTTGCCGGAAAAGACACCGTGGCGCTATCTCCCCGCGGTCATGGCGGAGCGTTTGCGCAATCGGCTGCGCCTCTTATTCCCCTCAACGCAGGCGGCGTTCTTAGACGGGCTCCTCACGGGCAACACCCGCGACTTTCCAAACGCGCTGTATTTTGACCTCTACGCCACGGGGCTGACGCATATAGCGTCTGTGTCGGGTCTGCATGTGGTAATGCTCGCGGGTTTCATCACCTTCTTCGCGCGCAACAGAAAGCTCGCCTTGGCGCTCACGCTGCCCGCCATACTTCTCTATGTGGCCATGGCGGGTTTCCCCGTGTCCGCCATACGCTCGGCCATCATGCTCACGCTATCGCTCGCCTCACCCGTCATGGGCAGGGAATACCGCCCCCTGCGCGCGCTACTCGTTGCCGGCGCGCTAATCTTGCTCTTTCAACCCTACGCCGCGCGCGACCTGAGCTTTCAGCTCTCCTTTTCCTCCACATTGGGGCTTTGCCTGTTTCGCAAAGGCGGAAAGTTCGCGCAAACGCTCTCGCCGCTCGTGTTTTCCACACCCATCGTCGCTTACAGTTTCGGGGGCGTGTCGCTCGTTTCGCCGCTTGCCAATCTCTTGCTGCTGCCGATAATCAACATATGCTTCCTGCTCTCACCCTTTACGCTGTTTATCACCCCTCTCGCCAAAGCGCTGACCTTGCTGTTGCGGTTCCTGTTTTGGGCAATGCGTCTGCTCGCCGATATACCCTACGCCGTGCTGTATACCTCGCAAATATACCTTGTGGCGTGGCTCGCGTTCACCTATGTTATATTCTTGCTGTGCCTTGCTTTCAAGCCCAAATGGAAACTGCCCGCAGGGTTGGCGGCGGGCGCTTTCGTCTTGATGCTCGGCATAACCGTGTGGCAAAACCGCGCTCTGCCGCTGGCGGTGGACGTGTTGAACGTGGGGCAGGGTCAATGCGTGGTGGTGCGCTCAAAAGGCGAGGCGGCGGTCATTGACTGCGGAGGTTACCGCGCGGGCGACACGGCCGTGAAGTTTCTGCAAAGCGCGGGCGTGAGAAATATCAACGCCGTGATACTGACGGGCACGGAAAACGCGAGGACTTCGGGGCTATACACATTGACGCGCAGGCTTAATTGCCGCGAAGTGGTCTATTCCCCGCAAGAGCGCGTTATCGCCGTGGGCGCGGCGCGGCTCACCGTAATCCCCGTGGAGTGGGCGGGCAAAGACCACGGCCTGACGGTGCTGATACAATACGGCGGTTTTTCCTGCCTTGTCACGGGTCCGGCAAGCGCCGCCGGAGAGCGCTATCTGACGCGCGCGTTCGCGCTCCCGCGCGGCGGCGCGCTCATTGCCGGAAGGCACGGCGGCGGCGACGCGGTCTGCGAGGAACTGCTCGATGCCATACGGCCGCAAGCGGTGGCGGTATCTTCCGATAAGCCCGCCTCGCCGCAACTGCGGCAAAGGCTCGCTTTACGCGGCATCGAGCTGTACAGCACCGCCGAGAGCGGTAAAATGTCAATGAAGGTCTATTGAGGAGGGCGCTCACATGGCGGATGGCTTCGAGAAACTGCAAAAACAGCTTGGCGCGGGCATCGTCGGAAAACTCTACCTGTTTTACGGCGATGAAAGCTACTTGCGCGAGAGTTTTGTGTCGCAGATTAAGAAGGCCGTGGTGGAAGAAGGCTCGGCGGGATTTAACCTCGATACGCTCGACGGCAAAAACCTCGCTTTCACGGCGTTGCACAACGCCGTAGAGGCTGTGCCGGTGCTCGGAGCGCGGAGGCTCGTCGTCGTCACGGACTATGACCTGCACAAGATATCGGACGGCGCAGATAAAAAGCTCGCCGCGCTGCTTGAAGCCTTGCCGGAGAGCGTGTGCCTGATATTCCAGTATTGCGCCTTGGAATACAAGCCATGCAAACTCACCGCGCTCTGCGAGAAGCACGGCATGGCGGTGGAGTTTGCCACACAGAAGCAGGATAAACTGGAAAAGTGGGCGGTCAGACGCTTTGCCGCGTTAGGCAAAAAGTTGCGGGCACCGGAAGCCGAACGGCTTATCTATGTCTGCGGTTATGATATGCAAAACCTCAAAAACGAAATCTCGAAAATCGCCGCCTACGCGCAAGGCGAGGCCATTACGCCGGATGATATACGCGCCGCCGCGGAACCCGCGAGCGCCGTGAAAGTATCCGACTTCGTAAACGCCGTGAGCGCCAACCGCCGCGCCGCCGCCGCGGACGCGCTCGCCGAACTGACGGCGCCCGGCGGGGAGCCGGTTGAACGCATAATGGCGGCCATGACATATCAGCTTCTCAGGCTATACGCCGCCCGTTTGCTTATAGATAACAACAAGCCGCAGTCGCAGCTGATGGAAATCTGCGGCATGAGGCATCCATATCAGGCGAAGGTGACATACGAAGCGGCTCGCGCCCGCAAACTGCCGTGGTTCCGTTTCGCGCTCGGCTGCTGCTATGAGGCGACCAAAGACCTGCGCTCACAAGGCGTCGCCCGCCTTGTGGCGCTCGAATACCTATTGGGAAGGCTCTTCACGGCGCAGGCAACTTAGGGGCGCGGCCGCCATAGCCCGCGCCATATGGTTCAACACACGTCAGCCGTACAGCCCCTTGCTGAAATAGCGGTCACCCCTGTCGGGGAATAGGGTAACGATATTGCCTTCCGTCACGGTGGCGGCGAGTTTCCTCACGGCGGCCATAGCCGCCCCCGAAGACGAGCCCGCAAATATGCCCTCGCGCCTTGCGAGCGCGCGCGCCTCGCCAAACGCCTCCGCGTCCGTGACCTTTATTACGCCATCCACCAACGCCATGTCCATCGTGTCGGCTATAAAGTCGTTGCCGATACCCTCAATCTCATAGCTGCCGCACTCGCCGCCGCCCATGGTCGAGCCCACGGGGTCGGCCAATATGCCCTTTATCGCGGGGTTTCGCTCTTTCAGATACCTCAACACGCCCGTAAAAGTGCCGCCGCTGCCGGCACCCGCCACTATATAATCTATCTTGCCGCCCATGTCCCCGTATATCTCCGGCCCCGTTTGCTCATAATGGGCAAGCGGGTTGCTCATGTTCTTAAACTGCTCCAAGGTTATCGCGCCGTCAATCTCGCTTCGCAGCTTCTCCGCTTCCTCGGCGGCTTTGGCCATGCCGCCCTCCCTCGGCGTGTTGATAACTTCCGCCCCCAAGGCGCGCAGCAACGTCTGTTTTTCCGAAGAAAACTTTGTGGGCACAACGAAGATAACGCGGTAGCCGCGCCCAAGGGCGGCAAACGCTATGCCGAGACCCGTGTTGCCCGCGGTGGCCTCCACCACGGCACCGCCCGGCTTCAGGCGACCGACGCGCTCGGCCTCATCCAACATATATAAGCCTATCCTGTCTTTCACGCTGCCGGAGGGGTTATACAGCTCCAATTTGGCGTATACGTTGAGTCGCGGCGGCAAGCCCATACCGCCCAACCTCACCAACGGTGTCCGGCCGACAAGCTCTTTCATGGATTCGTAGCGGCTCATGAGGCGCTCACCCCACTCCTATCCAAAGCCTGCCCTATGTCGTCTAAAATATCCCGTATGTCCTCTATCCCCACAGACAGCCTTACAAGCCTATCGCTAATGCCCACCTTCTCGCGTATCTCCTCCGGCATAGAGGCGTGGGTCATGCTTGCCGGGTGGCATACAAGCGACTCCACGCCGCCGAGGCTCTCGGCCAAGGCCACAAGGCGCAGCGATTCGAAAAACACGCGCAGGGCTCTGTCTGCGGCAAGCTCAAAGGCTATCATCGCCCCGCCGCAGCCCGCTTGGCGCTTGTTTATTTCGTAACCCGGAGCCTGGGGCAGCCCGGGGTAATACACCTTGTCCACGGCGCGGTGCGCCCGCAGAAAATCCACGGCGGCGACGGCGTTTTCCGCGTGGCGCTCCATGCGCACTCCGAGCGTCTTTATGCTCCGTATAAGCAGAAAAGAGTCAAACGGCTGCAATATGCCGCCGGTGGCGTTTTGTATGAAATGGAGCCGCTCGGCAAGCTCCGCGTCGCGCGCCGCCACCAAACCCGCTATGATGTCGCTATGGCCGCCGAGGTACTTTGTGGCGCTGTGGAGCGCGATGTCCGCGCCAAGCTCGATGGGTCGCTGAAAATACGGTGTCATGAACGTGTTGTCCACAATCAGGCAAAGCCCGCGCCGTTTGCACAGGCGCGAAACGGCGGCGATGTCGGTGACGGTGAGCAGGGGATTCGCGGGGCTTTCCACCATCACCGCCCTCACGTCGCTTGTGATTGCATCCTCCAAGGCGGCAAGGTCGGACGTATCCGCGAGGGTGTATGTCAGGCCGAAGCGGCGAAAGATTTTATCCAATACGCGGTATGTGCCGCCGTAGACGTTGCTCGTCACGATAACGCGCTCGCCGGCGTTGAAAAGAGCGAGCACAGCCGTGACGGCCGCCATGCCCGAAGCGAAGGCAAACCCCGCCGCGCCGCCCTCCAACTCGGCAATGAGCGATTCCAACGCCGCGCGGGTGGGGTTGCCCGTGCGCGAATACTCGTAGCCTTTGTGCTTGCCCAAACCTTCCTGCATAAACGTGGAGGTTTGGTATATGGGCGTGTTCACCGCCCCCGTGGCCCCGTCGCCGTATATGCCGCCGTGTATCAGCGCGGAACCGAAGTGTCTGTATGCTCTCACGCGTGCTCATCCTCCTTATTATACTATATTCATCTGTACAGTATGAATATAGCAGATAGCCGCTTTCGCGTCAATAGGGCATAGCGGCAGGGATGCCCGCGCCACGTTCTTGCATTGCCCCGGCCGTAAATCACGGGAAGGCTGCGCCAAGATGTTTCCCTCCCGAAGGGCGGAGGGAAACAAGCAAAACCTCCCGTGTGACTGCCGAGAAAATATGACACGGGTAACTCCGTTTATGCGCCCACGGACTTGCGCCGGCTTGCCGCCGCGTTTTCCGAACGCGCAGAGCGGCCCCAAAAGCGCGGTTGCCGCCGCGCTTTTTTTGTGCTATAATTCCCGTAGCAAACACAAGGAGGTGCGTTTGCCGTGCGCGCAGGTTGCCTGCCCTCTCTCGCCCTCGCCCTCGCGGCGGGGCTGCTGCTTACTCTTGTGTCTTGCGGCCTTTCGCCTTCGGAAAGCCCCGCCCCCTCGCCGTCACCCCCGGTCAACGAGCGCGGCAACTCTTCGGGCAATATAGCCAATTACGGCCTTGTGGCAAGCCAGGGCGACACGCTTTATTACTGCAATGTGAGCGACGGATACAGACTCTGGGCGATGAGTATCGACGGCGGCGACAAGCGCAGGCTCAACGACGATATATCGCAGTATATCAACGTGATAGGCGACACCGTGTATTACAGCAACGGCAGCGACGGGAACAGGCTCTACGCCATCGGCACCGACGGCAAAAACAGGCGCGCGCTCAACGACGCGCGTTCGTACTATATCAACGCGCTGGGCGGCAGGCTCTATTACCGCAACGACAGCAAAGGCGGTATGCTGTATACCGTTAGGGCGGACGGCAGCGGCAACCGTATGCTTGCCGGCACCGATTCGCGCTTTATCGGTGTCAGCGGCGAGAAAATATATTACCTCGGAGGCGGCGCGGACGGCGGCTTGCTCAACGTGATGAGCCTCGACGGCGGCGACAACAAGGCAGAGCGCGGTTTCACGGCCGGATTCCTTGTTTCGGAGGGCGAGGATATATTCTTCACCAATCGGCTCGCGGGAAACAGCATATATGCGATGAGCGTCAACGGAGGCACCCGGCGGCGGCTCAACGAAGACGACTCGGACTATGTCAACGCGTCGGGCGGGAAGGTGTTCTACGTCAATTACGGCGACGGCGGCAAACTCTACTCCATGAACGCCGACGGCACAAACCGCCGTCTTTTGTGCGGCGACGAGACGCGGTTTATTAACGTGGCAAACGACAGGCTTTATTACCGCAATTACAGCGACGGCGGCAAGCTGTATACCATAAGGCTCGACGGCTCGGACAAGCAGGAACTGAACGAATATGCGCACACGCCCTCCGCCCCTCCGCCCCCGCCCGCCGGGCGCGGCAACACGTCGGGCAATATCACAAACGGCGGTATCGTGGCCGAATACGGCGGCAGGCTCTATTACCACGACGATACCTCCGGCACACTCTGCTCCATGAGGCTCGACGGCACGGACAGGCGCGAGGTGTGCGGCGACGAGGCGCGGTATATCAACGTAATGGACGGGGTGATATATTACCAAAACCGCAGCGACCGCAACAGGCTGTATTGCGTTGACACCGACGGCAAAAACAGGCGGAAGCTATGCGACGACCCGTCTTGGTATATCAATGTGCTTGAAAACGGCATATATTACGTCAATTACGATGACAACGAAAGAATCTACGCCATGAACCCCGACGGCTCGGAGCGCCGCTTCCTAAACCTCGACAGGTCATGGTATCTCTGCGTGGAAGGCGATACCATATACTACGTCAATCCGGGCGACGGCCTGACCCCGCGCGCCATGAACCTCGACGGCTCAAACAAGCGCAAGCTCGGCGGCGACAGCGTGGCGGACATGGTCGTGTCGGGCGGCAGCATATTTTACGCGGACGCGCGCGACGGATACAAACTGTATGCCATGGACACAGACGGCACGAACAGGCGGCTTTTGGACGGCGGCCACACGCGTTACGTCAACGCGGAGGGCGGCACCGTGTATTACTGCGATTACAGCCTCGGCGCGCTCAGCGCCGTGAACGCCGACGGCACGGGCAAGAGGGAGGTGGCAAGCGGCGAATATTACGACATCAGCATCGCCGCAGGCAGGTTCTTTTGCTTTGAGGGCGGCAGCGGCAGGGCGTATACCATGAACCTTGACGGCTCGGACGGGCGTATTGGGTATTAGGGCGAGGGGGCGGACGTTTTTGCGTCCGCCCCCTCGTTGACAGCGGGGCGGATGTGTATTACAATCTGAGTATTACTCCGGCGACAGGCATCCGCGACCCAAACGGAAAGACACCCCTCCCCCGGAGGGGAAGAGGGGCGGCGGGCTGTTGCCTCCGGTTTTCGGAGTAAGAAAGTATCTGTGCGGTGAGGTGCTCTTGCGAATATGTGCGGTATAATAGGGTATGTCGGCGACGAGGACGCCGTGGGGCTGATTGTGGAAGGCCTGAAAAAGTTAGAGTACAGGGGCTACGATTCGGCCGGATTGGCCGTGTTTACGGGCGGCGGCTTCGAGGTGGTCAAGCGCAAGGGCAGGCTGAGTGTGTTGGAAAGCGAGATTGCCGCGCACCCGCTGCGCGGCCGTGTGGCTATCGGCCACACGCGCTGGGCCACCCACGGCGAACCGTCTGACATAAACTCCCACCCGCATTTAGGCAGCCGGAGCAGAATTGCCGTGGTGCACAACGGCATTATCGAAAACCACAAGGCGCTCAGGGAGCGATTGCAGAGCAGGGGCATAGAGTTTGCCTCGCAGACGGACAGCGAGGTTATTGCCCAACTTGCCGAATATTACTACAACGGCGATATTATGGACACGGTTATCAAAGTGGCGGCGAGGTTAGAAGGCTCGTATGCCTTGGGCATTATGTGCCGGGACGACCCGGACACGCTCATTGCCATAAAGAAAGACAACCCGCTCATCATCGGCGTTTCCCCCCACGGCAGCTTCCTCGCCTCGGATGTGCCCGCCGTGCTCAAGCACACGGACACGGTGTATTACCCCGAAGACATGGAAATCGCCGTGCTGCGCCGCGACGGCGTGCGGTTTTACAACTCCGACAAAGAGCCGGTGCGGAAGGAACCCAAAACCATAACATGGAGTGTGGACAGCGCGGAAAAGGGCGGCTGGCCGCACTTTATGCTCAAAGAGATTATGGAGCAGCCCAAGGTGCTGCGCGACACCATACGCTCCGCCGTGAGCGGCGAGAACAAAGACGTGATAGACGGCATTGACATAGCAAACGTGAAGAAAATCGTAATCACGGCCTGCGGCTCGGCCTACAACGCGGGCATTGTGGCAAAGTACGTATTCGAGAAGCTGTGCCGCACCCCCGTGGAAGTGGACCTTGCCAGCGAGTTCCGTTACAGGGATGCCAACATCGGCCCGTCCGCGCTCGTCATACTCATCAGCCAGTCCGGCGAGACGGCGGACACTATTGCCGCCATGCGCGAGGCTAAGGCGAAGGGCGCGACCACCTTGGCCATCGTCAACGTGGTGGGCAGCGCCATCGCCAAGGAATCGGACATGTGCGTGTACACCGCCGCCGGGCCCGAAATCGCCGTGGCCACCACGAAAGCCTTTTCCGCCCAGCTCGCGCTGCTGTACGCGCTTGCCATACGCTTCGCCGTGAAACTCGGCGCGCTCAGCCCGGCGGGGGCCGAGGAGCTGCAAGCGGAGCTTTGGGCGTTGCCGGACAAAATCACGAGCGTATTGGCGCAGGTGGACACCATACAAAGATACGCCGCGTCTTGCGTGGGCTATAAGAGCGTGTTTTACATCGGCAGGAACATAGACTACGCCATCGCGCTGGAAGGCTCGCTCAAGCTCAAGGAAATCTCATACGTCCACTCCGAGGCATACGCCGGCGGCGAGCTCAAGCACGGCCCCATCTCGCTGATAGAAGACGAGACCCTCGTGGTGGCCATATCCAACTGCGAGCGCCTGTATGGCAAGATAATGAGCAATATCGAGCAGGTTATCAGCCGCGGCGCGAAAGTTATGCTCATCGGCCGAAACCCGGACGCGGAAAGCGGCGATAAGCTCACGCACATCGCCCTGCCGGACACGGCGGAGCTTTTCTCGCCGTCGCTGTCGGTAATAGTGCTGCAGCTTTTCAGCTATTATGTGGCGGCCAACAAAGGGCTTGATATAGATAAACCGCGTAACTTGGCCAAGAGCGTGACGGTGGAATAATAAGGCGGGGAGGGCGAAAAACTCCTCGCAAACGGTTTTCGGAAGTAATCGTCACTCAAAGGAGGCGGCATACGATGTTCGACATATCCGGCGACGTGCTGGCGCAGGCTTTGGAAAACGACGTGAAGTTTATACGGCTCACCTTTTGCGATTTGTTCGGGGTGCCCAAGAACATCGCAATCATGGCGGGCGAACTGGAAAACGCCTTCCGCTGCGGCGTGTCTTTCGACGCCCACGCCATACGGGGGTTTAGGGACACCGCCCGTTCGGACTTGCTTTTGCTGCCCGACCCGTCCACGTTCTCGCTCTTGCCGTGGCGTCCGGGTTCGGGCAGGGTGGCGCGCTTTTACTGCGACATCAAAAACCCCGACGGCTCCCCCTACGCCCACGACAGCAGGGCTATTCTGAAAAAAGCGGCCGCACGCTGCGAGGAATTGGGCTATGTGTGCAAAATCGGCGCGGAGTGCGAGTTTTATCTTTTCAAGACCGACGAGCACGGCGAGCCGACCGGCACGCCGCTTGACAAGGGCGGTTACTTGGACATCGCCCCGCCGGACAAAGGGGAGGATGTGCGCAGGGAGATTTGCCTGACCTTGGAGGAAACGGGCATATATCCCGAAGCGTCACACCACGAGCAGGGGCCGGGCCAAAACGAGATTGACTTCCGCTTCGACACCGCGCTCGCGAGCGCCGATAACTTCCAGACCTTCAAGTCCACCGTGGCCGCCGTGGCCGCCCGCCACGGCCTTTGCGCGTCCTTCTCCCCAAAGCCGCTGCCCGACGCGGAAGGCAGCGGGTTGCACATCAACATCTCGCTCTCGCGCGAAGGCCGCAATGTGTTTCTGCACACGGGCGAAGGCCATTGCCCGGAGGCGGAGAGCTTTATCGCCGGGGTGCTCGCGGCCGTGCCGCAAATCACGGCTTTCCTCAACCCCGTCGAGTCCTCGTATGAGCGCCTCGGCGCGTTTCAGGCCCCCAAATATGTGTCCTGGTCCCACCAAAACCGCTCCCAACTCATCAGAATCCCCGCCGCCACGGGCGAAAAAGTGAGAATGGAGCTGCGCTCGCCCGACCCCGCGTGCAACCCCTACCTCGCTTTCGCGCTGATTATCTCCGCAGGGTTGCGCGGTTTGGAAAACCGCCTGCCGCTCCCTCCGCCGTTAGACGTTGACATGCAAACGGCAAACGAAGGCGTGACGGGCACGCTCACGCGCCTGCCGGCGACCCTCGCGGAAGCCGTGGCGCTTGCCGCAGGCAGCGAGCTTGTGAAGGACGTGCTCGGCGACGAGCTGCTCGGCAAATGGGTCGCGGAGAAAAATCGCTGAAAGGGGCATATAGGTGGACAACGCCTTGATTGTGTCGTGCACGGAAAAGGGCACCGCCTTTTTCGCGGAGCTTATTTCTTCCGCGTCCGTGAAGCAAGTGGCCGCCCTGCGCAGCTGCGGCGAAGCGCGCAGGCTGCTCTTGGAGCGGGACTTTGACTTAGTGCTCGTCAACGCGCCCTTGCGCGACGAAACGGGGGAAAACTTTGCCAAGACCGTGGCGTCGGGCAGCCTGACGCAGGTTATCCTCGCCGTGTCCGGCGAGCATTACGAATCGGTCTCGTCGGAGTGTGAAGACAACGGCGTGCTCGTGGTGGCGAAACCCATCAACCGCCAAGTCTTCTGGTCGGCGCTCATGCTCGCCCGCTCCGTGCGCGGCAAACTGAGGTCAATGCACACGGAAAACGAGCGCCTGCGGGCGAAAATCGAGGAGCTGCGCATTGTGGACAGGGCAAAGTGCCTGCTCATTTCGCGCATGAATATCAGCGAAAAGGAAGCGCACAGAGCCATTGAAAAACAAGCGATGGATATGCGTTCCACAAAAAAAGCGATTGCGGAGGTAATATTGAGGACCTATGAAAACTGAACACAGCATCGCCGTGATAGACTACAAAGCGGGCAACGCCCCCAGCGTGATGCACGCCGCGGAGCGCTTGGGCTTTGCCGCCGCGTATGCCCGCGACCCCGGCGACATCGCGCGCGCCACCCATATTATACTGCCGGGCGTGGGCAGCGCGAGAGCCACCATGGATTCCCTGCGCGACATGGGGCTTGCCGCCCCGCTCGAAGACGCGGTCTTGCGGCGCGGCGCGCTGTTTATGGGCATATGCGTGGGCTTGCAGATACTCTTCGAGCACAGCGAGGAAGAAGACACGGTGTGTCTGGGCTGGCTGAAGGGGAAAGTGGCAAGGTTTGACGGCACGAAGGTCAGGGTGCCGCAAATGGGCTGGAATCTCGTGCGTTTTACCGGGGATAACCCAATAGCCCCGCCCGACGGCCACTTCTATTTTGTGAACTCATACCGCGCGAAGCCGGAGGACACGGCGGATATATGGGGGCAGGCCGATTACGGCGGGCTGTTTACGGCCGCCGTCCGGCGCGGCAATATATACGCCACCCAGTTTCACATAGAAAAGAGCGGGAGCGCGGGGTTGGGGCTGCTTTCGGGTTTCCTGAACCTTACGGGAAAGGGGCATGGCAATGCTGACTAAAAGGCTTATCGCCTGTTTTGACATCATCGGCGGCAGGGTCACAAAAGCCGTGCAGTTTCAAGACAACATAGACGTGGCGCCCGCCGAGGAATTGGCGAGGGAGATGTATGAAGCGCAGATTGACGAGCTGATTTTTTATGACATCACGGCGAGCGCGGAAAAGCGCGGTATTGACATACAAACTGTGGCGAAAGTGGCGCGCATGGTCTTTATACCGTTTACCGTGGGCGGCGGCATCAAGGACTTGGACGGTATGTATGAGGCGCTGAAAGCGGGCGCGGAGAAAATCAGCGTGGACTCCATGGCCGTGAGGAACCCGCAGATTATCACCCTGGGCGCGAAGGCGTTTGGTTCGCAGTGCGTGGTATTGTCCGTGCAGGTTAAGCGCGAGCCGAAGATGCCCTGCGGCTACGAGGTATATATAGACGGCGCGAGGGTGGCCACGGGCCTTGACGCTTTGGAATGGCTTCGGCGCGGGCAGGAGCTGGGCGCGGGCGAGATATGCGTGAACAGCATTGACTGCGACGGCACGCTGCAAGGCTACGATTACCCGCTGATGCGCTTGGCCGAAAAGGCCGTGTCCGTGCCGCTCATTGCTTCCGGCGGCGCGGGCTCGCCGGAGCACTTAAAGCGGCTCTTCACGGAAACGGACGCGCAGGCGGCCATCATCAGCAGTATGCTGTATTCGCCCAGATTGGAGCGCAATTACTCCGTGCGCGAACTGAAAGAGTACCTCGCGTCCTGCGGCGTGCCCATGCGCCCGTTCGCGCAAGCGACTACGGCATAATATGCCGCCGACGCGCTCACCCCTGCCCGTAATAGGCGCTCTCGCCGTGCTTTCTGTAATAATGCCTGTCGGCAAGCTCCGGCGGCAACGGCGGCAGCGTTTCGCGAAACGCTAAGCTATGCCACGCCAATAACGCCACTTCCTCCAGCACGGCGGCGTTGAACACGGCCTCGCGCGGGCTGCCGCCCCATGCAAACGGGCCGTGCCTTGCCGCGAGCGCCCCCGGCACCTCGCGCGGGGATTTGCAGGCGGCGGCGACCACAAGGCCGATGTTGCGCTCATAGTCGCCCGCGAGCTCCTCCGGGGTCATGGCGCGCGCGCAGGGCACTTCGCCGCGGAAATGGTCGGCGTGGGTGGTGCCGAGCGGGGGGATACCGCTCTCGCGTTGGGCGAACACCGTGGCGAAGCGGCTGTGCGTGTGCGCCACGCCGCCGATAAACGGAAAGGCTTTATACAGCGCTATGTGGGCGGCCGTGTCCGAGGACGGCTTTTTCCCCTCGACGAGCCTGCCGCTCTCCATATCCACCACGGCAAGGTCGCCCTCGCGCATGGCGGCGTATTCCACGCCGCTCGGTTTGATGACAATAAACCCGGAGGCGCGATCCGCGCCGCTCGCGTTGCCCCATGTGAAACGGGCAAGCCCCAGCTCCGGCAACATGAGGTTGGCCGCCAGAACCTCTTCTTTCAACGCTTCAAGCATAAAACTATTTCAGGTGCGCCACGGCGGCGCGTTCGGCGGCAAGCCCTGCCTTATACCGCTCGAAATATGCCGCGAAACCTTTCACATCGCTCTCGGAAGGCTCAACGGGCACGGCGGGGTGCCGGGCGAATACGCGTTCGCCGAGGAAACTTTCCAAGCTCTCGCCTTCCCGCCCCAGAACCATGAAAGCCGCCAGCAGCGCGATGCCCCAAGCGCCGCCCTCCCCCGCCGTGCGCGGCACGGCCACGGGCACGTTCAGCGCGGCCGCCACAAGTCGCTGCCCCACGCCGCTTGCCTTAAACAGCCCGCCGTGACCCGTGAGATAATCAAGCGGCACTTTCTCTTTTTCGGTGAGTATTTCCATGCCGATTCTCAAGGTGGCCACAGAGGAAAACAAATGGGCGCGCATGAAGTTGGCCAACGTGAAACGGCTGCCCGGCAGCCGGGCAAACAGCGGGCGGCCCTCCGCGAAACCCGTGAGGTGCTCGCCGGACACATAGTTGCAGGAAAAAAGCCCGCCGCAGTCCGGGTCGCCTTTCAGCGCCTCCGCGTAAAGCACGTCAAACAAGGCGGTTCTGTCCGGCCTCGCGCCGAAGCGCTCAAGCGATTCGGAAAACAGGTTCACCCAAGCGTCTATATCCGACGTGCAGTTGTTGCAATGCACCATTGCCACGGGTTTTCCGGCGGGAGTGGCGATTACGTCAATCTCCTCATAATGTCGGCGCAGCGGTTTTTCCAACACGGTCATAACGAATACGGAAGTGCCCGCCGAGATATTGCCCGTGCGCTCCGCGACGCTGTTGGTGGCCACCATGCCCGTGCCCGCGTCACCTTCCGGCGGGCAGCACGGTATGCCCGGCTCCAATTCGCCCGACGGGCTGAGCAGCAGCGCCCCTTCGGCGGTAAGTCCGCCGGCGTGCTCTCCGGCGGGCTTGATGTCGGGCAGGACATCGCCGGGGGCTATGCCCGTAAGCTCACGGAAACGGTGCGCCATGGCGGTGTCATATTCCAAGCCGGACGGGCCGAGGGGCATAATGCCCGACGCGTCCCCCACTCCCGCCGCCTTTCGCCCGGTAAGTTTCCAATGCACATATCCCGCCAATGTGGTGAGGAAGCGCAAACGCCCCACATGCGGTTCTTTGTTGAGCGCGGCCTGATATAAATGCGCCACGCTCCAGCGCTGCGGGATATAGAAACCGAACTCCTCGGTGAGCTTGCGCGAAGCCTGCCCGGTGGTGGTGTTGCGCCATGTGCGGAAAGGCGTGAGCAAATCGCCCTCCGCGTCGAAGGCGAGGTAACCGTGCATCATGGCGGATATGCCGATGGCGTCCACCCGCGGCGCGGCGCCGTATTTGCTTTTATGTTCGGCGGAAAGGTCGCCGTAAGCGCCGCGCAGGCAATCGAACGCGCCGTCCAAGCCGTATGTCCAGTAACCGTCGCGCCATTCGTTTTCCCACTCCCGCGCCCCGGAGGCCACGGCCTCGAACCTTTCGTCAATGAGCACGGCCTTCACGCGGGTGGAGCCCAGCTCAAAGCCCAGAAAGTGCCTCATCTTCCCGCCCAGAGCAGGTTGCCCATGCGCAGCTCGCGGCCGAGCGCGGCGATGTCGGTACCTTTGCCGATATGCACGCACTCAATGCCGATAATCTCCGCGAGGTCGGCCATTTCCTCCGCGTTGGTATCGTATGACAACACGGTATGGTGCGCGCCGCCCGCCAAAAGCCACGCTTCGCACCCTATGAAAAAGTCCGGCTCCGGCTTCCACATCACGCGCGCCACGGGCAGGCGCGGCATGGCAAACGGTATCTCTATCGCCTGCACGTCCAAGACTATGAGCCGCAGACGGCCGCCCATATCCACAAGCGACACGCACACGGCTTTGCCCGGCTTGCCGTTGAACACAAGGCGCGCCGGCGGGTTCTTCCCGCCGATACCCAGCGGGTGCACCTCGATTTTCGGCTTATGCTCCGCAATGGTGGGGCAGACTTCCAACATATGCGCGCCGAGTATGGCCTCATGGCCGGGGCTCAGGTGGTAGGTGTAATCCTCCATCAGCGTCGTGCCTTTGTTGGCCGTCAGGTGTTTTATGGTGGCGAGCAGGGCGGAAACTTTCCAGTCGCCTTCCGGCCCGAAGCCGTAGCCTTGCTCCATGAGCCGCTGCGAGGCCAGTCCGGGCAGCTGCTCCAAACCGTGCAAGTCCTCGAACGTATTGGTAAACGCGCCGCAGCCGTGCGCGTCGAGCAATGTTTTCAGGCCAAGCTCCAACTTTGCCTGATAGCGCACGGCGGCGGTGTCTTGCGTGTTCATGATATACTTGTCGGCGTATTCGCCCATGAGCCCGGCGACCTCCGCCTCGCCCACGGCGCTCACATGCTCGGCAAGCTCGCCCACGGCGCGGTAATTGACCTGCCAGCCGAACCTTATCTGCGCCTCCACCTTGTCGCCTTCCGTCACGGCCACATCGCGCATATTGTCGCCTAAGCGCATTACCTTCAATTCTTTGGCGAAGAGCGCCGCCGCCGCCACACGCATCCACGACGCGATTTTGGCCGCCAGCGCGTCGTCTTTGTAGTGGCCCACGGCAATCTTTCGGGCTTTGCCCATGCGCGCGAAGATATAGCCGTGTTCGCGGTCGCCGTGGGCGGACTGGTTGATGTTCATAAAGTCCATGTCAATGCCGTCAAACGGTATCTCGGCGTTATACTGCGTGTGCAGGTGCAGCACGGGCAAAGACAGCGCCTTCAAGCCGCCTATCCACATTTTGGACGGGCTGAACGTGTGCATCCATGTGATAACGCCCGCGCAGCAAGAATCCGCCTGCGCCCTGCGGCAAGCGTCGAGTATTTCGCCGTGCGTTTTCACCACGGGCACAAAAAGCAGCTTAAAGGGCAGCCGCGCGGAGAGGTAATTGGCGATTTCACGCGAATGCGTCTCCACCTGCCGCAACGCCTCCTCGCCGTAGAGGTGCTGACTGCCCGTGAGGAAGTGGAATACGGGCCCCCTGTTTCCGTTCATAGCACCACCCCAAGCATAGCGAGCAGAAGATATAACTGACTGCCCACGGCGGCGTTGAGCGCGTCGTTTTCCGCCAGCAGTCTTTCGCCCGCGCGCAGCAGCGGCAAAAGTTGTTCGCCGTCGAAGTCTTTCAGCGCGTACAGTTTGTCGGGCAGGGCGTTGAAGTCGGAAGGTCCGGCCATGCCGCAAGAGAAGACGAGTTTGCCCTCGACCCTGAGCGTATCGTCCCCGCCGCCGCTCGCGAGCGCCTCGTAGGCGAAAGCCGGCGTTGCGGTAATCTTTGTGTCGGCGGTAAACTCGGCGGAGTTGATTATCACGGTAAGCTCTTCGGCGGAGGACTCAAACCTTCCCTCCAACGCGAGCATATCCTTGCCGCCGGAGCTCACCGTAAAGCTCGCCTTGCCGCCGTTGGTGATTTTGGTGGTGAGCTTCACGGTGTCCATGTCGGTGCCCTTAATAACGGTCACGTCGGTAAACGTGCCGTCCACCGGCACATGCTGCCCTTGGCTGTCTATGGAAACCGTGCTCTTCACGCCGTCGTCATTCGTAACGCCGCTTAAAAAGACATGGTCCGGCAGGTTCTGCTCGCCGCACATACCAACCGTGACGGCGACGGACTGCCCGCGGCGCGGCTCAATGCCGAGCCGGGCCGCTTGGACAATATGCTTGCCGCTGATAAAGCAGGTGAGTGAAACCTTGCCGAGTTCGAGCTCTTTTATGCCCGCGCGCAGTTGGCTTTTCAGGCTGCCGAGCCCAAGCGCCTCAAGTTCGTCCGCAAACTGCTCAAAGTATATATCCGTAAGGTCTTGCAGCAAATCCCTCGCGTCGCCTTCGTCAATGGCAGCGGTCATGGCGGTAAACGGGCCGGAGAGCGGGGAGGGCGGGGAGGCGAGGTCGTCGGAAGTAAACTTCAATTTCTTGTAAAAACCCAAAAGCGCCTTCGAGTATTCCTCGCCCCGGGTGTCGGCGTTGTTTTCGGCAAACAGGTAACGCTCCAAGTCCAAGGCAAAACCTTCGTCAATCCCGACCCCAAGTTCGCTCAGTTCACTGCCGAAGGTTTTGTTGTTCACATACCAGCCGACCGAGGAATCCGCGTTGTAGCCGAAGGTGAGCCTCTGCGCGTCGGCGTGCAGCAAAAGGGCGATATTGCCGGACTCGTAGCCCGTGGCCACGCGAAACATCGCCCGCTTGCCGGGTTTGTCGAAAAGGGTCGAGGCGGTAAGGCGCAACCACGGCAAGTCAAGCTCGCCGCTGTCGTCAATGAGCTTGAGCCCGTCGGCGGATACGGCGGAATAATACGGTTCCTTGCCGTCTAAACGCGGCGTGGTAAAAAATACGTCGGACTTCGAGAGCGCAACGGCTGTTTTCGCGAACGAGTATTCCATATACTTTTGCGGGTCGGAAGCCTTGAGGATAGCCGGATACATAAGCCACAGCGCGAGGGAGACGACCGCCGCGAAGGATATGGCGGCGGCGGCGGTAATGAGGAGCTTTTTCACCGAAGACTTGGCGGGTCCTTCCGCCGGCGGGCTCAAATTGTTCATTGCCAACGCTCCTTTTATGTCAGAATAAGGATTCCCAAAGCAACGGCGCCGGTTTGTTTTCGGCAATCACTTCGCCCATATGCAGCAGCAGGGGGTAATCGCCGCCGGAGGCCCGGCCCGCTTCCAAGGCTTTGCGCAGGGCAAAAGCCGCGCGCCGCGCGATAACCGCCGATTCGAGCGTCACTCCTTCGAGCCGCCGCGCCGCCTCCGAATACGGCAGGCCGCTTCCGAGTAAATCGCCGAGCAGACGGGTGCGTCCGCCGAATATGGTCACATACAGGTCGCCCGCGGCGTAGGCGATGTTTTCCGCCCCCGCGCCGAAGAGCGCGAGCAACCCGCGCATCTCCGCCACAGCTTGCCCAAACAGGGCGGCTTGGCTGTTGCGGCTCCGCGTCAGCGTCACGGCCAGCGCGTAAGCGTTTTTCAGCGCGGCGGCCGTCTCCACGCCAAACACATCGCAAGAGAGGCTCGCGCGGTAATACGGCGTGGCGAGCATAGCGCGCAGGTTTTGCAAAACCGCGGGGTCTTCGCCGCAAAAGCACACATGGGTGGGCGCTTTGTCGGCAAGCTCGTAGCTTGTGCAAGGGCCGCCGATGGCGCAGTAAGGGCGCTGCGGGGCGAGCGAGGCGTAGTAATCGGGAAATGTCGTCAGAACGCCGCCGGGTGAACAGAGCAAGCCCTTTGTGACGGACAGCACGGGCACGTCGGGCGGCAACAATGGCAACACACTTTCGGCAAACCAATCCACCCCGAAGGAAGACACGCCGCAGATAACAAGCTCCGCGCCGCTCAGGGCCTCCGCCGCCGCTTCCGCGTAATAATACCCAGTCCCGCGCGGCAGGTCGCGCTCCAAGGTGGGGTGCCCCAAACCCGAAAGCAGCGCGCGGATAATGTGCCCGTCAAGCGGGGTGCCCGCGAGGCGTACCTCGTGGCCGTTGTCGCGGGCGGGCACGGCCAAGGCCGAACCCATCATACCCGCTCCGATTATGGTGATAACAGCCATAAACCCGCCGCCACCTCCCGCCTGTCTCAGTCTACCACAAAAGCGCGCCGCCCGCAAGCGCGTGTTATTGCCGAGCCGGTCGGGCATCATCGCCCCGTCACGGCGGTCGCGCCGGGGCGAATTCGCGCCCCCTTGCGCCGCGCCGCGATAATCCGCTTTGGAACTTTTTATAACGAACGATACACGTATACAGCGGAGGTGGTAATTGGTGGCCGGCCGGGACATTACCTCACAGTTCAACGAAATCTACGATTCCACTTACAAAGCCGTGCTCTCGTATATCACGGCGAGGTGCAAAAACGCCGCCGACATAGGCGACATCGCGCAGGAGACCTACATGGAGCTGTATGGGCTGCTGTGCAAACGCGGAGCGGACTATGTGCGCAACGGGCACGCCATTACCCTGAAAATCGCCAAGCGCAAACTCTATCGGCATTACACCCTCGCGGAAAAGCTGCGGCGGTTTGTGCCGCTGACCGTGACCGACGAGCGCGGCGACGAGGTGTCGCTCGCGGACTTGGAGGCGGAGGAGGAAAGCGCCTCCATGGAAGAGATGGTCGTCAACCAAATCATGCTCGAAGAGGCGCGGCGCTTTTTGAGGCAAAAGCCGGACGACGTGAAGAAGGTGTTCAACCTCTATTACGACGCGGAGCTGACTATCGCCGAAATCGCGCAAGCCCTGCAAATGAGCGAGTCCAACGTGAAGCACAAACTGTACCGCACACTGAAAGAGCTTCGGGAGCTGTTCCGATGACACACAAAGGAGGTAACCCGCTATGAAGAGGCACGAGTTTATCCAAAGCGCGGTGCGCGCCGAAATGTCCGACAAAGCGCGGATACGCGAGGCTTGCGTCAATCTGCGTACCGGGCGGGAAACGCCCGCCGAAACCCAAATACGAAAGGAGAAAGTATTCATGTTCAACACGAGGAAATGGCTTGCCCCCGCGGCCGCCTGCCTGCTAATCGCCATTGCGGCGGTCGCCGTCCCGAACTTCTTGAAGCAGCCCTCCGCGCCCGCTGTCGTTGACGGGCACCCCGACGGGTAGCTTGAAGGCACAGACCTCTTCGTTTTAACCCACAAAGACGTGGATGTCTACTACGCGGACGCGGAAGGGAACATACTCTCGAAGAGCGTTTACCTCCCTTGCACGACCGAGGATGTGTTCGCCCAATGGGCGAAACTGAACAACGCCGAAAACGTGCGCCTCGTGGAGTTCTCCATGAGCGACAACGGCGAAGAGATACGGCCGTCGGGCGGCGACCCGCTTGTGGGCTACATACCCGGCAACCGCACCACGTTTAACCTGACGCTCTCCGGCGAGTTTGCCGCCCACGCGAACAGGGAGTTTCTGACCGAAACCCTGAAAAGCACTTTTTCCGGTTTCATGGCTTTCGACGACTTTGCGCTGACGGTCGAGTGACGAAACCCGCGGCCTAAGCCGCCGGCAACCATCGGCAGCCTTGCCCCGCGCGGGGCAAGGCTGCTTTTTTGGGGCGCTACTCCGCGCTCTTGAGCGACTCCACCATGTCAATGCCCGTGAGCTTGCGGCGCATGACGAGGTTGACGAGCACCGCGAAGGCGGCGGAAAGCGCCACCGCGTACGCGAAGCTCTGCGGCCGAATAATATGGGGGAACTTCAATATGTCTATCTCCACAGACGTAATCACAAATCTGAACAGCTCCACGCCGCCCGCAAGCCCCAGCAGCACACCGAGCAGCGTGACCAACGCGTTTTCTCTGTATATATACATGGCAAGCTCCGAATCGTAAAAGCCCAACACCCGTATTGTGGCAAGCTCGCGTACCCTCTCGGATATGTTGATGGTCGTGAGGTTATACAGCACCACAAACGCCAAGGCGCAGGCGAGCACAATCAGCACCACCGTCACGATTTCCATAGCGTCCGTCTGCTCTCCGATTTGAGAAAGCAGCTCGTCGTTGTGGAGCAGCGCCCTGACGTTCTCGTTTTCGAGAAGGACGGCGGCGAACGCCCGCCCGTTGTCGTAATACATCACCACGCTGTTTGGGAGTGCCGGTGCGCCGAACACATCGGCGTATGTTTCGGGGGACATATAGATGAAGTGCTGTATGTAGTTATCCACAATACCCGTCACGGTCACGTTATACGCCTTTCCGTTGCTGCACGTTATGGCGATTGCCCCGCCTTCGCCCACGCCCGTGACGCGCGCGAGCTTGTCGGTTATCAGCGCGCCGCCGTGGGTCAGGGTCACGGGCTCTTTTGTGCCGGGAGCCGAAAGGCCGTAATAATCGTCGAGGCTTTCGGGGTCTTCGGGTATTATCACGGAGGCGGCAAGGCCGCCTTTCGGGCCGTCCGCGTCCACCGCTTCCTCTCGGATAAATAAATGTGCCTTCGGCAGCGCCGCCGTCAGCCCCTCACGCTGCCCTTCGTCCGCAATGTCTTTCAGATACGCCCGCGCGTCGTATTTTGTCACTTCGGCAAACTGCAAGCCCGCCGCGCCGCCTATGCTGTCGCGCAGGCCAAACGCCGTGAGCAGCAGAGCCGCGCAGCCCGCCACTCCGGCAAGCGTCATAATAAAGCGCCGTTTATAGCGAAACACGTTTCTCGCCGTCACCTTGGAAAAAAAGCCCATTTTATTCCAGAGGAGCGGCACACGCTCCAACAGCACACGCCTGCCCCCGGCGGGCGGCTTCGGGCGCATGAGCACGGCGGGGCTGCCCTTCATGGCGGCCATATATGTGCCCAGCGTGACGCATACCACCGCCAGCACGGCGGACACCACGGCGGCGACGGCTATGCCGAGCGGCACGGGCATAGGCGCGGGCGGCATATCGTATAAGTGCGAATAGGCATCGGTGATAATCAGCGGAAACACATAACTGCCCGCCACAGCGCCCGCCGCCCCGCCGCTCGCGCCCGCCCCCAGCGCGTAGAGCAAATACTTTTGCGCCACAGCGGCCGCGCGGTAGCCGAGCGCCTTATATACGCCGATACGCGTCCTGTGCTCTTCCACCATGCGCGACATGGAGGTGAGCGACACCATGACCGCCACCAAGAAAAAAACCATGGGGAACACATAGCCGATTTTTTCTAAGCGCAGCGTGTCTTGAAAATATGAATCAAACGCCACGCCGTCTTTCCGGGTAAACACAAACCATTCCGGCGCGGGCGCTTTCGCCAGCTTTTCCTCCGCTTCGTCCAATCTGTCTGCGGCTTCCGCCAACGCTTTTTTGCCCGCCGTTTCCTCCGCGTCCAATTCGGCAACCCCGCCCTCATATCGGCTCAATCCGGCGAAATATTCGCTCCACCCGCCGTCAATAGCCGCCTTCGCCGCCTCTATCTGTTCGCGCATTGCGTCAAACGTGCCCGCCGAAAGCGCGGAGGCAATCATCGCGTCCAAAGCCGCCTGCGCGTTTTCAAGCTCCGCCCTCGCTTCGTCCAACGCCGCCTTTGTTTCGTCCAAAAGCGCGCGCGCCGAGGCAACCCTTTCGGCAAGCTCGCTCACTCCGCTTTCGTATTCCTCCCTGCCTTCGTATATCTCCCGCCACGCCCGCGCCATATCGTCGCTTTTCAGCTTTGCCCGCGCCGCGCCCGTTTGCTCGACCCGGCGCTTCCATTCGTCGGCGGCGGCGTAATACTCATGCGTGAGGTTGTCCATATCGGGCGAAGGGCTCATTCGCACATAGGCGTCGGTGTATACGCCGAGCGTGTAGGCGCTCGGGTGTAGGTATAGGTAATAGTCGAGCGAGCCGTCGCCAAGGGCGGTGTTGCCGCGCTGGAAGGTGATGTAGAGGGGAGAGGTCACAACGCCGGTTATGGTGAAGGCGCTGTGCCCCAGCGCGGCGCGGTAGTCGTCCATATTATCGAGCGCAAGCTCCACGGTGTCGCCTATCCGGTATCCGCCGTCGCGCAGGAGGCGGCGCTCCACCGCGCATTCGCCGCCGTTTTCCGGCAACCTGCCTTCCGTAACATCCACGAGGTTCAGCCCGTCGGGCAGGGCGTATGTGCGCGTGGCGTGGTTTTCCCCGGAAACCTTGGCGTATGCGTCAAATATCGTGGTCGTCATCACGGCGGCCACGCCCTCGGTCTGCCGCAGCGCGTCGGCGTCGTCGCCGTCAAAACCCACGGTGGACTTGATTTGCAGGTCATATAGGTTATGCCCCTTATACATCGCGTCAGCCGCAAGGCGCATATCTATGGAGGTGGCCTGTATGCCCACCACGGATGCCGCGCCGAGGGCGGCGATGACGGCGAGCGACACAAACCGCCCCGGCGTGTGTTTTATCTCGCGCAGTATGTCTTTCATATACGCGCTCATAATCACCACTCTATCTCGGCCACGGGCTTGGGGCAGGGGTTGTCCGTCACGCGCTCCACCTTGCCGCTCTTGATTTTCACCACCCTGTGGGCGATGGGGGTGACCGCCCCGTTGTGCGTTATGACCACTACTGTCACGCCCTTTTCGCGGCAGGTGTCTTGCAGCAGCCGGAAGATACTCTTGCCCGTCTCGTAATCCAAGGCCCCCGTGGGCTCGTCGCAGAGCAGGAGCTTGGGGTTCTTGGCCAAGGCGCGCGCGATAGCCACGCGCTGCTGCTCGCCGCCGGAAAGCTGCGCGGGGAAATTGTGCATTCTGTGACCCAGGCCCACGTCTTCCAACACGGCGCGCGGGTCTAACGCCTCCTTGCGGATTTGCAGGGCAAGCTCCACGTTTTCCAAAGCCGTCAGGTTGGGTATGAGGTTGTAAAACTGAAACACAAACCCCACGTCGTCGCGGCGGTAGGAGCAAATATCGCGCCGCGACAGGCTCGATATTTCGCGCCCGTCCACGGTTACCGTGCCGGAAGTCACGCCGTCCATACCGCCCAATATGTTGAGCACCGTGGTTTTCCCCGCGCCGGAGGGGCCCACGATAATGCTCAGTTCGCCCCCGCGCAGCGAGAAGGTAATGCCGTCGGCGGCGCGCACGGCCACCGAACCCGTGCGGTATTCGCGCACCACGTCCCTGAATATCACATAATCCTCGCCCAAAGCACACACCCCTCCGATACTCCGTTTATGATAACACATTCCGGCGGATTTTTCCATACGCCGGCCGACATGCCTTGCCTTCGTTTGCCCCGCGAGAAAAAAATAATTTGCCTTGTGGCATTTTGCCCTTCCCGGGTGTATATAGAGTATGGGGGTGAGTTGTTTGGACGAACAATCCGACCGGCCGGTGGATTGGGCGCAAGAGACCGTGCTGCGCAACGAAAACAAAATGTTTCGCTCCGCGCTCGCCATTACGGGCAACAGGGCGGACGCGGAAGACGCCGTGCAAGACGCTTTCGTAAAACTGTTTGAGAAGCGGCCGAGTTTTGAGTCTTCCGAGCACGAGACCGCGTGGCTCATAAGGGTTACGGTCAATATCTGCAAAAACCTGCTTCGTTCGCCTTGGCGGAGTAAGACCGCGCCCCTCTCAGACAGCTACCCGGCGCGAAACGAAGAACAGTCGGATGTGCTGCAAGCAGTACTCTCTCTCCCGGCGAAATACAGAGCCGTCATACACCTGCACTACTACGAGGGTTACTCCACAAAGGAAGTGGCCGCGCTCACGAAACAAAAAGAGTCCGCCACGCGAGAGCAGCTCACCCGCGCCCGGCGCATGCTCAAAAAATATTTGGAAGGGGAATAGACATGAAAGGTTACAGGGAATACATGGACAATATCTCGGTGGACGGCGCGCTGCACGATGCCATCATGCGGCAAGCGCCCCGGCAAACGCCCTCGCCCAAACCCGCAATGCCTCCCAAACCCGCCCGTCCGCGCCGCGAAATACGCGCTTCGCTACGCGCGGCGGCTCTGTCCTCGCTCGCGGCTTGCCTGCTCATAGCCGCCGGGGTGTTTGCCTACATCAACCTCTCGCCCGCCTTCGCGCCCGATGTGCCCGGCGGCTCCGCGCCCGAATCCGGCGGGGAGGGCATGCCGCACGGCGACCCGCCCTCGCTGCCCGCGTCGCCCGGGCGCGACTATGCCGACCCGGCGGCAGACCTTATGCCGGACCTTATGCCGCCGTCGGGCCACTCTTTTTCCGGCACAGTGTATGAGGTATTCGCCGGCATGATAGGCGTAAAACCCGCCGAGGGCTACGATTACGATTATGTGTATGTGCTGCTCAATTCGGATTATGTTTACCTCCACCCCGAAAAGACGACCCCCTCGTTTGTATCCGGCGACGAGGTCACCGTCTATTACAACGGCGTTGTGTCGGATAGCTATCCCGTGCAAATACCCGGCGCCACCGCCATCGTGGTCACACTCAAGAGCCGCCCGAGCGAGCAGCCGCCCGTATCCCAGCCCCTCCGCGACCATAAGCTCTCCGGCGTGATAACAGAGCTCCTCGGCGGCGGAAACGACGGTTACTTTGAGTTCCTCGTGAGGGTGAGCGACGGGTCAAGCGCCTTGGCGGACGGCGAGATTGTGTATGTGGAAGGGACAAGCCTTTCCGCAAAATGGCCGGAGGCGGGCGATACCGTGACAGTCGTGTATGACGGCGCGGTGGAAAAGACAAACCCGCCGGGCATACACAACGCCGAGATATACCTCGAAACGCCCGTCGCGTCGCCGGGCGGCACCGTGGAGCCGTTTTCGTTCGACGAGCACAAGGCTATGTACCCCGCGGGCACGCCCGGCGTGGCTATGGGAGGCTTTGCCCTCACCGAGGCCGGCAAGATAGACGACGGCTACGGCGCGTACCGCGCGGCGCTCCGGGAAATAGAGATGAAACTCGCCTCCCCGAAGTTTTTCCACGACGGAGCGAAGGTTTACTATGACGGTGAGGCGGACGTGTGGCTGGTTGAGTTTCGCGATTCCGCCGCGGTCGGGGGCGGGCAAAGCGTGTATATCGGCGGCGACGGGGTGACGTTGATGATTGTGTATTCACCCGCCAAATAAACGCTTTGCCCCACGCGCTTATGCCATACTTTCCCCGCGTCACGCTGCGGGGTGAGGCGCATGGCGTTTGGTTGGGGGAAGGATACGCGCAATAAGACGGCAAGGTTATGCCTCCCCCTCATGCGGGGGGAGGCATAGTCGCGCGAGGGAGGCGCTTTGCGGAGCCTAACCCCGCCATCCCATTATGGCGGCGCGCGGTTGCGAGTCTCGGCGCAAAACACAAACTCAACATTGCAATACCCGCGGTATTGTGGTATACTGCCATAGTGGCGTTCGGCGCGTAGCCGCGCTGTTTCGCGTCCGCGCGGCGTTGCCATCGGGTTTGTTACGGAGAAAATTACGGGAGGCGGCACAAATTGTCTGCACTGACAAATAACTTCACAGGTTGTTCCGTGGTCTTCTACTCAGACGGCGGCGACCGTCTGGGGCAGGCCGTAATTACTTCATACGACAAAGAAGCGTTGACTATCGAGGCGGATAAACCGCCCGCCGTGACCGACGGCACCCGCCTCGAAGTCCTGATACTCACCTCGCCCGTGCCCGTCAACTACCGTTGCAAGGCGGTCATTCGCGGTCGCCGCACCCTCTTTGCCCTCCACAGCGGAAAAGAAAAGAATACGCGCCAAGACCCCCGGCACAAGTTAGACGCCACAGCTCTCGTTACAAGAATCGCCGGTGCCGACGAGTCTTTCAAGCTCGCCGTGCCATTCGAGGTCAAACTTTCCAATATCAGCAAGGCAGGCGTGCGTTTCCGCGCCCCGCGCGGTTTGGTGCCCCACAGCACCCGTATCCTTCTGCAAATTGACCTCGGCGGCAAGAAGCAGCTCATGGTGGCCGACGTGGTAAATTTTCACGACACAACCCCCGAACTGTACGATTACGGCTGTCGTTTCGTGGCTGTCACAAGCACTGAGGTGAGCTGACAATGACCGGTGCAAAACGCGATTATTACGAAGTTTTAGGCGTGGGCAAGGGTGCCGGCGAAGAAGACATAAAAAAGGCCTACCGCAAAGTGGCCAAGGAATGTCACCCCGACCTCAACCCCAATAACCCCGCCGCCGAAAAGCGGTTTAAGGAGGTCAACGAAGCCTACGAAGTGCTTTCAGACCCCGACAAAAAAGCGCGCTACGACCAATTTGGCCACGCGGGGGTAGACCCGGCCTACGGCGGCGCGGGCGGCGGCGGTGGTTTCGGTTTCGATGTCGGAGACTTGACCGGCATATTCGAGTCGTTTTTCTCCGGCGGGTTTGGCTCCTCCACCAAAAGCTCGTCGCGCAAGGGCGAAAACATCAAGGCCACGCTTGGTCTGTCCTTTGAGGAAGCCGCCTTCGGCTGCGAAAAGGAGCTGTATATCACCCGTGTGGAAAGTTGCGAATCATGCGGGGGCAAAGGCGCGGTGAGCAGCGCGGATGTGGTCACCTGCGCCGAGTGCTCCGGCGTGGGTCAGGTACGCACCACCAAACGCACGCCGCTCGGTATGTTTACCTCAACCGGGCCTTGCGGCGCTTGCGGCGGGCGCGGCAGGCTCATCAAAAACCCCTGCCCGGCCTGCAGGGCCGCAGGCGTTTTACGCCAAAGGTTGGCGCTCACGGTCAGCGTTCCCGCCGGCATAAACGACAACCAAACCGTATCTCTGCGCGGGCAGGGCAACGTCGGCCGCAACGGCGGGCCGAACGGCGACGTGCTTGTCACCGTTTCCATCCGGCCGCACCCCATCTTCGTGCGCGACGGTATCCACGTCCACGTTGATATGCCCATCGCCTTCGTTATGGCCGCCCTCGGCTCGGAAATAGAAGTGCCCACCTTGGACGGGCGGGTTAAGCTCCAAATACCGGAAGGCACCCAAACCGGCACAATGTTTCGCATAAAGGGCAAAGGCATACCGTCGCTGCACGGGAGGTCCAGGGGCGACCACTTCGTGCGCGTTGCCGTGGAGGTGCCGAAAGCCCTGAGCAAAAGGCAAAAAGAACTGTTGCAGGAGTTTGCCGCGTTGAGCGACGACAAAAACAACCCCGGGCAGAAAGGTTTTTTTGAGAAATTCAAGGGCAGCGCGTAGGGATGCCCTGCCAAGGAGGCCGCAAACATGGGTAATCTGCTCGGCAACGTGGTGTACATATTCCCCTCGGCACTCGTGGCTTTTATCCTCTTCTTCTTCGTCTGTTTCTTCAAATCGCAGTTGCCCGCGAACGGCACTCTCGAATGGATAGCCTTCGAGATAGAGAAGGATAAAAAACGCGAGCTTGGGCGTTTTCCGCTTGCCGCAAAAGATTGGTTTCTCATGTGCGCCGTCACCCTCGCGTACGCGGCCGTCGCTTTCTTCTACCTCGGCGACACCTCCGCGCCCCAAACCTTTCATGTCTTCACCCCAAGCCACGGGAGCGTTACCGTCGAGCTGCCCCAAGCGCAAAAGGTCAACAGGCTCATGTATTACACCGGGCTCAACTATTACCCGTGGGATAAGAACGTGTACAGGGTGGAACTCTCTTCCGACGGCCTTTCCTGGCACGAGCAAGGCGCGTCGAGTATGCCCCACACATACGACCGCACCTTCCGCTGGTCGGAGGCGCGCTTGGACAACGAAAACGGCGCGGCGAAATATATACGCATTACGATGACCGATTCCCGCGGTTGCGAGCTCGGCGAGCTTTCCGTGCAACGCTGGGACTTTTCCCACTACCTGTGCAAGGCCTGCCGTCACCGCCAAACCGTGAGCAACGACGGCGCTTGCGAGGTTTGCGGTTCCGCCGACAGGGAGGTTATCGGCGAATACACGGCGCTCGATGCCTCCGGCTTTACGGTGACGGGCGGGGAAGACGGCGGGCGCGCTCTCTTTGACGAGCAGGATACGGTGCCCGTGCGGCGCACCATACTGAACTCCACCCACTTCGACGAGATTTACCACGCCTATACCGCCTACGAATTCGTGCAGGGCAAAGCGCCCTACGAGACCACCCACCCGCCCCTTGGCAAACTGATTACCGCGCTCGGTGTCAAGGCTTTCGGCATGACCCCGTTTGGGTGGCGTTTCTTCCCCGCGCTCTTCGGGGTGCTCATGCTGCCTTTCCTCTACGCGCTTATCCACAATATGTTCGGCAAAACCGCCGTATCCCTCGCAGCCACATTGGTCTTTGCCTTCGACTTCATGCACTACGTGCAGACGCGCATATCCACCATAGATGTCTACGCCGTGTTTTTCATACTCGGCATGTATTTCTTCATGTACCGTTTCCTCACGTCAAATCCGCAAAGCGGCTTTTGGCGCTCCTGCGCCGCGCCGCTCGCGCTGTGCGGACTCATGTTCGGCTTGGGGGCGGCCTCCAAGTGGGTCTGTTTTTATGCGGCGCTCGGGCTCATTGCGTTGCTTGCGTGGGGCATGGCGCGGCGGTATAACGCCCGCGCGGCGGCGCAAATGCGCTCCGGCCGCCAAATCGTGGCGGTGCTGCTCTGGTGCGCCCTCTTCTTCGTGGTCATTTCCGCCGCTATATACATAGCCTCATACATTCCCTACATCACCGCCAAGGGCAAGGAGCTGACTCTCGCAAACCTTTGGAGCGAGTGTTGGAGCAACCAAAAACACATGTACAGCTACCACAGCGGCCTCACGTCGGGTCACGATTGGGGCTCCAAATGGTGGCAATGGCTCATTGACATCAAGCCCGTCTGGTACTTCGTCTCCACCTATACCAATTCCGCGGACATAGCCATGCGCGCCACGGTGAGCACATTCTCCAGCCCCGCGCTCGCGTGGGGCGGCCTGCTCTCGCTCGGTGCCGCCGTATTCCTGCTTGCCTACCGTAAGATACAATCGTCTTGGTTCATCCTTGTCGGCTATTTTTCCCAGCTTGTGCCGTGGTTTGCCATATCGCGCACAACCTACGCCTACCACTACTTCCCGTCTCTGCTTTTCCTCACGCTCGCCTTGGCGTTGGTCTTCGATATGTACATCGAGCGCGAGGGGGCGAGGGGCCGCCGCATGGTGGTGATATACACGGCCGTGTGCCTGTTTCTCTTCGTCATGTTCTATCCGGCGCTCTCCGGCCTGCCCGTGCCGCAATGGTACCAAGCGTATTTCCTGCGGTGGTTCGGCTCCTGGCCGGTGTAAACCCATGTTTTTCGCCGATTACCACACGCACAGCAGCGACGCCTCGTTTGACGCCGCCGACGGCATAGCGAGCCTCGCGGCCTCCGCCGCCGCGCGCGGCCTCACCGAATTGGCCGTTACAGACCACTGCGACATGGGAAGCGACTTCGCCCCCCGCGCCTACATGGCGGCTTTCAGCGCCGCCGCGGAGTCTTCCCCCGTGCCGTTGCTGCTCGGCATCGAGCTTGGCGAATCCCTGCACAATCCCGCCCGCGCGAGGGAAATGCTCGGCGCTATGCCGCTCGACTTTGTAATCGGCGCATACCATCGCCTGAAAAGCAGCGACGACTTCTACTTGCTCGATTATCCCGATATACCCACCTGCCGGTCGCTCATTCGCCTGTATTTGGAAGAACTGTATGAAACATGCGCGGAAGGCAACTTTGATGTGCTCGCCCACTTAACCTATCCCTTGCGCTATATGCGCGGCCGCGGCGGCATGGACATTGATTTTACCGCGTACCGCGCGGAAGTGGCGCAGATATACCGTCTCGCCATCTCTCAGGGCAAGGGCATCGAGTTGAACCTTTCGGGTCTGCTTAAAAAAACCGGTCTGCTGATGCCCGACATCGAGTTGCTGCGCCTTTACCGCGAGTGCGGCGGCAAGATAATCACCTGCGGCTCCGATGCCCACTGCGCCGCCGACGTGGGCACGCATTTGCGAGAAGGCTACGATATACTCCGCCACGCGGGCTTTGCGTATATTACCTCGTACCGTGAAAGGAGACCGCGCTATGAAAAACTTTAACCCTATCTCCGCCGCGCTTGTCTTGTGTCTGCTTGCCTCTTGCGGTCTCTCGCCGAGTCCGTCCGCCTCTCCGTCGGTGTCGCTTACCCCCTCCGACACGCTGACCGACTCCGGCGGGCCGTCCGAACCTCAACCCTCCCCAAGCCACGATTGGAACGACAAGGAATCCGCGCCGCCCTATCAGCCGCCGGAAAGTTTCCCCCCGTCGGAATCTCTGCCGCCGAACAGCGTGAATATCGGCAACACGGTATGGTCGCAGACCTACAAAGACGGCGCGGTCGAATGCCTTGTGGCTTCCGCCGGATTACCGCTGCTCTCCGGCGCTCCCGATGCCATAAACGATTTTTACTCCGGCGTGCTGGACTCGTTCCAAACCAAGTGCGAAAACCGTTTCGCGCAGGCGAAGGCGGACTACCAAAGCGGTGTGCTTGCCGCGCCCTACGAAATGAGCCTTAACTATTACACGGAGCTGAACAGCGGGGGTTATTTTTCCGTATACCGCGTGGAAACTCTTGATTCCGGCGGCGCGCGCCCCATCTTTTCCATATCTTGCGACACTTTCAGCCTCTCCGGCGGCGCACGCCTCACCTTAGACGACTTTTTCAACGTGAGCGCGGCGTTTTACCTTCCCCTCCTGCTCTCGCACGTGCGCGACTATATAGCCCGTGACCCGGAGAGCTACTACGCGGAAGACGCGGAGGCATATTTCCCGTATGAGACGTTTTGCCTGACCCCGGGCGGCATCAGCCTGTTTTATCCGCCGGACAGCATCGCGGCGTTTGCCGTGGGCGCGGTGCGCATTGATATTCCCCATAGCGCCCTCGGCGATATATGGAATTGGCCTTGATATACAACGCCGCGCTCACTCCGGGCGCGTTGCGCGAATCCGAATCCCGCTCCGCCGTCGAGACGAGAAAAGCAAAAGAATATATAGGAGGTAGCAAGCTATGACAAACAATCCCGTCATCAACGTGAAAATGCCCCTCGGCGACAAGCAAAAGAAAGTGCTCCGCTATATGCTCATCGCGGCGATAGCCTTAGCGGCGCTGTTTGTGGCCGTTTCCGGCGTCTACACCGTCAATTCCGGCACAGAGTCCGTCATCACGCGCTTTGACAAGGTCATCAAGACCGAGGCCACGCCCGGCTTGCACTTCAAGATTCCCTTCATAGACAAACGCTACTCCGTGAACGTGCAGGAGCTCAACAGGTTGGAGTTCGGTTACAGGAGCTCGCAGCCGGATTCCTTTTACATCAACGAAGCCCGTATGCTCACGGGCGACGAGTGCCTTGTGCTCGCCGACTGGGTTATCACCTACCAGGTGAGCAACAGCTACGACTACCTGTTTCGTATCCAAGACGTTACCAACACGCTGCGTATTATCTGCGAGGCCTCCTACCGCCGCGTGGTGGCCTCGCGCCCGCTCGACGATATACTCACGGACAGCAAAGACATCATACAGGCGGAAATATTAGACGACCTGCAAGCCGTGTGCGACTTATACCAAATGGGCGTGCGTATAGTGGCGGTGCAGCTCCAGGACGCGCAGCCGCCCGACGAGGTGGCGGCGGCGTTCTTAGACGTTACCTCCGCCAGAGAGGAAAAGAACAGCAAAATCAATCAGGCAAGGCAATACGAAAACGAAAAGCTGCCCGCCGCGCGCGGCGAGGCCGCCAAGGCGCTCAACGACGCCGAAGCCTACAAGACAAAGCGCATAAACGACGCCTTGGGCGCGGTGGCGCGCTACGAGGCCATAGAAACCGAGTTTTTAAGGAACCCGCTCGTCACGCGCACGCGGCTGTATCTTGAAATGATACAAGAAGTGCTGCCCTCCGTGTCGCACATCTACTTCGTGGACAGCGGCGGCAACCAGCTCAATTTCCTGCCGCTGGCCGAATACGCGAGAGGGGGAGGACAATAACATGAAAAGGAAGAGTATTATTATCGCCGCTATCTGCGTTGTGGCGGCAGCCGTGTTGGTAAACGGTTTCTTCTTCACGCTCAACGAGGATGAGGTGGCCATTGTGCAGCGGTTTGGCCGCATTGTGGCCGTGTATGTGCAGGAAGCCACCCCCATAGTGCGGGCGCAGATAGCCGCCGAAGACGGCGACATCGCCATACACGAGGGGGCGGGGCTGAAAACCAAGATACCGTTCATAGACACGGTCATACCGTATACCCGCCGCCTCATAGCGTACAACGCCGCGCCGAGCGTGGTGGTCACGGCCGACAAAAAGCAGCTCTTCTTCGACAGCAGCGCCCAATGGCGCATAGAAAACCCCGCGCTCTTCTATAAGACCATGAACAGCATATCATACGCCAGCAGGCAGCTCGACGGCATACTTTACTCCAGAATGAACGAAAAAGTGGGCAAGAAAGAGGCTCATGTGCTCATTGCCGACAAGAAGACCGTGGAGGATATGCTCGCGGAGCTTGTGTCGGAAATCGCCGAAGACTCCGTGAAGTTCGGTATCACGGTGCTGGACGTGCGTATCAAACGCACCGATGTGCCCGACGCAAACCATCAGAGCATATTCGACCGTATGTCCACGGAACGTAGCCGCATCGCGGCGCAGTACCGCTCGGAAGGCGACGAGGAAGCCATAAAAATCCGCTCCGAGACAGACCGCGACGCGGTGACCATCACCTCGGAGGCGTATAGGGAAGCCGAAACGCTCATGGGCGAGGGCGACAGCGAGGCCGCCCGCGTATTCAACGAGGCATACGGCAAAAACCCCGACTTCTTTGAGTTTTTCAATATGCTGAGCGTCTACCGCGACACCGTGGGCGAAAACACCACCATGGTGGTGCCGCTCGACAGCCCGCTTGCCAAGTATCTGCTCGGCCCGGAGGTATCGGCCGCCGCCCAGGCGGAACGCGATTAGATGCTCGATATTCCCGGTATTCTGGGCAAACTCTGCGCAATCGGCTCGCCGTCCGGGTTTGAGCGCCCCGTAGTGCGGGCGGCGCGCGAAATGCTTTCCGGGTTTTGCTCCCGCACGGAGCAAGACGCGCTCGGCAACCTGCTCGGCTTTGCGCCGTGCGGGGAGGAGAACGCGCCCGTGTTGCTGCTTGACGCGCATTTAGACGAAGTGGGCGTTATCGCCGCAGGAAGCGAGGAAGGCTATATACGCTTCCGCGCGCACGGGGGAATGGACGCGCGAGTATTCCCGGCGCAAGGCGTTACCTTCCTCACCGACCCGCCGGTATACGGGGTGGTCGCCTGTCTGCCGCCGCACATACTGTCCAAAGCCCAAGCGGAGGCCTCGCCCGGAATTGACGAGATGTATATTGACACCTGCGGCGCTTATGTGCCGCCCGGCACGCCGGGCGTGTTCGACGCGGAGGGTTTCGCGCTCTCGGATACGCTCTACTGCGCCAAGTCGCTCGACAACCGCGCCTGTTTCGCGGCGTTGCTCCGCGCCTTGGAATTGCTGCCGCGTTTGGAGCCGCTCAGGGGAAGGAAACGCCGCTGCGACATAGTGGTCTGCGGCAGCGCGCAGGAAGAGGCGCGCCTGAGGGGCGCCGCCGCCGCCTCGTGGAAAATCAAGCCGCAATACGCCGTGGTTACGGACGTTACGTTTGCCGCCCAGCCGGACACCGAGCCGGACGGCGTGTTCGCCCTCGGCTCCGGCCCCGCCGTGGGCGTGGGCCCCGTTTGCGACAGGAAGATGGCGGAGCGCATATCGGCGTTGGCGAGGGAGCACGGTATACCCCACAACATCGAGGTAATGACCTCCCGCACGGGCACCAACGGCGATGTCATCGGCGTCGCCGCCGGCGGCGTTATGTGCGCCGTGCTCAGTTTGCCCCTGCGCTATATGCACACGCCCTCGGAGGTAATCCACACGGGCGACCTGGAAAACCTCGCCCGGCTCCTTGCCGAATATATCCTCACGCTCGGCGGCGAAGCATTATGAAGGAGCAGCTTATTGAACTGTGCCGCCTGTGCGGCATTTCCGGCAATGAAGACGAAGTGAGGGAGTATATCATAAGCCGCGTTGAAGCCGACAGCGTTACGACGGATGCCCTCGGCAACCTTATCGTCTTCAAGCAAGGCAAGAAGCGCCCGCGCCGCAAGCTGCTCTATATGGCCCACATGGACGAGGTCGGCCTGATGTGCAAGTCGGCGACGGACGGCGGTTTCATCAAGTTCGGCGCAGTGGGCGGCATAGACGCGCGCGTGCTGCCCGGCAAGCGGGTGTATATCGGCAAAGCGAGGATACCGGGCGTGATTGGCATAAAGCCCATACATTTGTGCGAAGAGGGCGAGACGGACAAGGCCGTAAAGCTCAAAAACCTGTATATTGACATCGGCGCGCCCGACAAGGCCGCCGCGCTCAACGCCGCCGCGCCGGGCACTCCCGTATATTTCGGCGGGCAGACGCGCGAATTGGCAAACGGCTGCCTGCGCGCCAAGGCGCTCGACGACCGCATAGGCTGCTGCGTCTTGTTGCAAATGCTGCAAAGGCCGCATGACTTCGACTGCCATTACGCCTTTACCGCGCAGGAGGAAAACGGCGCGAGGGGGGCGAAGGCGGCTGTGTATTCCATAGCGCCGGACATAGCCGTTGTCGTCGAGGGCACCACGGCCGCCGACTTGCCCGAAGCCGCCCACCGCGCGGTTTGCGCGCTCGGCAAAGGCGCGGTGGTGCCGTTTATGGACAAAGGCGCCTTCTATTCGCGGGAACTTTTCACGGCGTTGCGCGAAATCGCGGAAAAAGAACATATACCGTGGCAGACCAAAGAGTATGTGTCCGGCGGCACAGACGCGGCCTCGGCGCAGCGGAGCCTCGCGGGCGCGCTCGTCGTCTGCGTCGCCGCCCCCGTGCGCTATATCCATTCGCCCTCGTCCGTGGTCAGCCTGCAAGACACCGAGAGCGTGCTGCAATTGGCGTGGCGCTCGCTGAATCATTTCGGAGGTGCGTGAACATGGATATTTTTGCCCTGCATAAGGAACTTGCCGCCGTGTTCGGCCCGTCGGGCATGGAGGCGGATATTGCGCTTGCCGTGAAGGAACGCCTTGCCGGCGCGGCGGATGAGGTTACAACGGACACATTGGGCAACCTGACCGCGCGTATACGCGGCAAAGGCAAAAAGGTGATGTTTTCCGCCCACATGGACACGTTCGGGTTGATTGTTACCTATATTGACAAAGACGGGTTCGCGAGGTTTGCCACGCTCGGCGGCGCGGAGCCCGATTACCTGCTCGGCGCGCGGGTGGTGTTTGCCGACGGCACACGCGCCGCCGTGTGCGCCGACGGCAGCTATAACCGCAAGGAGCCGAGGCTGACGGATATGTATATTGACACGGGCGCGAACGCGCAAAGCGTGAAAGTCGGCGATGCCGCCGTATACGGCGGCGAGGCGGTCACGCAAGGCGGCGCGCTCATTTCCCCGCACATAGATAACCGCGCCTGCTGCGCCGCGCTCATCGCGGCCTCACGCGCCGTCGCCCGCCCCAAAAACGACCTTTACTTCGTATTCACCGCGCAGGCGGAGCTCGGTATGCGCGGGGCAAAGACGGCGGCATACGCGCTCGAGCCGGACGTAGCCTTTTCCGTGGATGTCACGGACGCGGGCGACACGCCCGGCTGCAAACCGAAAACGCAGGTAAAGCTCGGCGGCGGCGCGGCCGTAAAGCTCATGGACGACTCCGTTATCTGCCACCCGGACGCTGTGGCGTATCTCGTCTCGCAAGCCGAAAAACTCGGCATCGCCGCGCAGCGCGAACTGCTCGCGGGCAAAGGCACGGATGCCGGGGCCATACACGTTTCCCGCGCGGGGGTGCCCACGGGCGGCATATCGCTGCCCGCCCGCCATATCCACAGCCCAAACGAGATATGCCGCATATCCGACATCGAAGACTGCGTGCGGCTTATAATCGCGGCGGCGGATATATAACGCGGGCGGTCATGGCCGTATGGCGCGGCCGTGCCCTGCCTTTCGCGCTTGACGGCAAAAGGCCGGGGGTGTTATAGTGTATGCAAGAATGATAACGGAGGTATGAACCCATGAAAGCGAAGCGATTTATGAAGGCGCTGTCTTTTCTCCCCGCGCTGGCGCTTATGGCATCCGCCGGGCTGCCGCCCGCCGCGCCCGCGCCCGCCGCGAGGGTTTCCGCGTCCGGCGCGGCGTTGCCGCCCGTGCCGGACAAGGGCTCCGCGCCCGGCGAAGACGAGTTCGTGCTCCTCTACGACCGCGCCGCGACCTTGTATATTGACGCCGGCGACTGGGAGGGCGCGGCCATAGCGCTGACGGCTCTGCAAGGCGACATCGAGTTGGTGGGCGGGCAGAGACCCGCCATTGTAAACGACGTTTCGCGGCTTTCCGGCATGGCCGTGCTGGCGGGCACCATTGGCAAGAGCGCGGTTATAGACAAGCTGATTGCCGACGGGAAGATTGACGCGCGAAACATAAGCGGCAAGTGGGAAAGCTACCTTGTGGAGGTCGTGGACGAGCCCGCCCCCGGCGTGACCCGCGCGTTGGTCATTGCCGGGAGCGACAAGCGCGGCACTATATACGGCATATACAAAATCTCCGAGATGATTGGCGTTTCCCCGTGGGTCTGGTGGGCCGACAGCGTGCCCGTGCGCCGGGGCAAGCTGACGTTTCCGGGCGATTTGCGTATAGAGCAGGGCGAGCCGTCGGTGAAATATCGCGGCATTTTCCTCAACGACGAGGCTCCGAGCCTTTCCGGCTGGGTCTCCGCCAATTTCGGGAGGGTTCTCAACGGCAACGCCACCGGCGGCTATACGCATGAGTTTTACCAAAAGGTCTTTGAGCTGCTGCTGCGCCTGAAAGGCAACTACCTTTGGCCGGCAATGTGGAACAACTCTTTCCACACGGACGACTTGCTCAATTCCGCCATGGCGGATACCTACGGCATTGTGATGGGCACCTCGCACCAGGAGCATATGACCTGCGCCGACAAGGAATGGAGCTGGTCGGGGCTCGGCGCATGGAACTACGCCACCAACCGCGATAATATCTACAATTTCTGGAAAAACGGCGTGACGGAGCGCGGCAAATACGAGGCTGTCCTCACGCTCGGCATGCGCGGGCTGGGCGACACCCCCATCCTCGGCTCCGGAGCCACGCTCAAAGACAACATGGAGCTGCTCGCGAGAGTGATGAAAGACCAGCGCGAGATAATAAAAGACGTATACGGCGCGGAAGACGCGCCCCCGCAGTTGCTTGCGCTTTACAAGGAGGTGGAAAACTTCTATTACGGCAGCGACGAATACGGTGTCCTCAACGTGCCCGACGACGTGACTATAATGCTCTGCGACGACAACCACGGCTATGTGCGCACTCTGCCCACGCCTCAGATGCGCGAGCGCTCCGGCGGCTTCGGTATGTATTACCATTTCGATTACCGCGGCAGCCCGATAAGTTACCAATGGATTAACCAGACACCGCTCACCAAGGTGTGGGAGCAGATGACCACGGCCTACGACGCGGGAGTTGACCGTGTGTGGATTGTAAACGTGGGCGACCTCAAACCGATGGAGCTGCCCATTGACTACTTCCTGAATCTCGCCTACGATTACGCCCGGTGGAGCCCCACCAACAAGGTGGACGAGTTTACCCGCGCCTTCGCCGCGCGCGAGTTTGGCGGGGAGTTTGCCGCCGACGGGGCGGCCGTGCTCGACGGTTACACAAAGATACTCGGAGCGCGCAAGGCGGAAGTCGTAATGCCCGACCCGTCCACGTTCAGCTTGACGAGCTTTGACGAGGCCGACCGCACGCTCGCCGCTTTCGAGTCTGTGGTCAAGACGGCCGAGGCGGTGTACGCGAGGCTGCCGGAGCATAAAAAAGACACGTTCTACCAGCTCGCGCTCTACCCGGCGCGCGCGGCAATGAACGTGTATAAGTGCAATATCTACGCCGCGTGGAGCGTGTGGATGGCCGACCGCGCTCTGCCCGCCGCCAATGAGTACGCCCTTCTTGCCCGCGCCGCCTTTGACGCGGACGCGGCGGACACGGAGTATTACAACAAAGAGCTCTCCGGCGGCAAGTGGGACGGCATCATGCGCCAGAACCACATCGGCTACACCGCTTGGGACGGGCCGTCTACCGGAATAGCGCCGAATATAATGCCGAAAACCGGCGCGGTCACGCCGCTTCCCGGCTCGGAGCTTGCGGTGCGCGCGCAATACGGCGGCGAGCCCGCCCGCTCCGGCGCGGTTTCACTGCCCGCTTTCACCAACCTGAGCGGGGAACTTCGTTACATAGACATCTTGAACGGCAAGAGTTTCCCGTTTGAGTATACCGTGTCCGCAAACGCGGACTGGGTTATCCTCGGCGCCACGCAAGGCGTTTGCGTGAACCAAACGCGCGTGGGCGTTTCGGTAGACCGCTCCAAGGTGACGCAAAACGCCTCCGCCGTCATCACCGTTTCCGGCGCGGGCGGCACGGTGACGGTGAATGTCACGGCAAACGTGTTCGCCCAATCCCTCGCCGACAACACATACGTGGAAACGCACGGGTATGTCTCCGTCAACCCCGCCCGTTACACGGGCAACTCCCCTTCGGGCACGGAGCGGTGGAGCGTGATTGACGGCTACGGGCGCGACGGGAGCGCCGTGAAGGTGCTGCCAAACGGCAAGTCCTTCGCGCCGGGTGCCGCCGACGCGCCGTATATCGAGTATACGTTCTACATACAAACGCCGGGCGCGTATAATGTCAATACCTTCATCGCGCCTTCGGGCAACAGGGCGCACAAGACCGTGACCCCGCTTTTGCAGCAGCTCCGCTTCTCGACGCAGATTGACGCCGGGCAGCGGCAGACCGCGAGCGGTCTGCTGAGCGCGAACTACGCGCCGGACAGCAGGGAAACCACATGGGCTTACGGCAAGATGAACAATACGCGCATGGTGACCACCCCGCACGGCCAACTGTCCGCAGGGCTGCACACTCTGCGTGTATACGCCGTTGACCCGGATGTGGCAATACAGAAAATCGTAATCGCCCCGGTGGCCGCCGTGATAACGAATATCTCCGGCGCGCCGCAAACCTACCACTTCATGGATTCCTACTTCGGGCCGCCGGAGAGCTATTACGCGGGCGATACCGCCCCCGCCGCGCCCTACCCCGGCTTGGACGCCGGCATCGCGCAGTACACCGCGTCGGACGTGGCGGTCACGTTTGCGAACCACAACGGCGGCGTGATTCAGACCGTTACCGCCCTTGGCTCCAACACCTCGCGGCTGACCGCCGCGCAAATCGCGTCCGTGGCCGCGCCGCCGCGCGAAGGCTACGCCTTCTCCGGCTGGCTTATGCCAAACGGCGCGCCGCTCACGGACGGGATTATCTTCACCTCGCCCACCACCGTCACGGCAAGGTATATATCCACCTCCGCCGTCACGCATACGTATATGCCTAACGGCGGCGCGGGCGTTTCCTATGAGAGCGGCGCTCCGGCTCAGACCGCGATTGTGATTGAGGAGAATAAGTTTACCAACGCCGGCAAGGTATTTGTGACGTGGAGCACCAAACCGGACGGCGGCGGCGACACTTACTCCCCCGGCGTTACGGTTATCGCCGGGGAATCAATGGAGCTATACGCCGTTTGGGCCGACAGGCTCCCCGCCACACGCTCGTCTTCCGGAAAAGCGGGCAGCGGCGTGGGGGGCGCTTTGGACGGCAACGCCGACACGTCCCTTAAAATGTTGGGTCTTGCCGGGGAATGGGTTGAGATAGGCTTTACCGGCAGCTACACCATAGATACCCTTTACGTCTCGGAAGACGGCGGCAATATCACGGGCTATGAGGCGCAGTATTGGGATATGGAAAACAACCGCTGGGAAACCGCCGTTACCGGAAACGGCATTGGCCCCGACGCGGACTTGCTGTTTTTCCAGGCGCGCGCGGTGACCACCGACAAGGTTCGCCTGCTGATTGTGTCGGCGACGGCTCCGGCCGTGATAAAAGAGATAACCCTGCGGCCCTTTGTCAACCACGGTTTGGCCGCCAACGGCGGCGCGGTTACCGCCTTGCCGCCCGACGGCGAAGGCTCCGCGAGCGACTTGACCGACGGCGACAGGCTCGACTACACGAAGCGCTGGAGAATCAATTCGCAAGCGGGCATTACCGACCCGGTCACGCTGACGCTGCCCTCGCAAAAGAGCATTTCCGTGGTCAACATATTCAGTATCACGGGCCTTTGGAACTCGCGGCCGCGTGACATCAGGCGCGACACGAAGGGCACCACCGCGCTCGGCACAATCCGTAACCTAAACTTCGAGTATACGGCGGATGGCGCCGTGTGGCTGCCGCTTCCCGGCGGCGTGATTACCGATAACGAGTATTCATGGATAAGCGTGGAGCTTGCCTCCCCGATTGCCATGTCCGGGGTGCGCTTCACCGTGCCCGACCAGTCAAACAGCGATTACAGCGACAGCTGGATACGCGTGGTGGAATTCGAGGCGCTTGAGCTTGTCTCCACGTTTGGCATGATAGACCTTACGGGTGTGGCCGCGCCGGACACGACCGCGCCCGCGCCCACGCCGCCCTCTGTGCCGCCGACCGGCGATAACTTCACGCCCTTTGCCTTCGCGGCGTTTGCCGTTTCCGCCGCAGGCTTGGGGTTGCTCCTGCGCAGGCGCGCCGGGCGGGGCTGAGCCGGAAACCGGAGATGCCGGAGCCGTTCGACATAGAATGGCAAAGGCGCGACGGCGGCCACTACTGACGCGCCGCGCCCCGCGCTATTTCCGGCGTTTGGACTATTTCTGACGTTTGGAGAAGAACACCAACACGCCCACCAAAGCGGCAAGGAGCGCCAACCCCGCTAAGAGCGATGTCAGATAGCCGTCGCCGGAGCTCGCGCCGGAGTTTTGGGAGGGGGTCTTGGAATTGTGCGCGCTTTGGGCGGGGGCGGAGTTTTGCGGGCGGCTCGCGGGCGCGCTTGCGCCTCCGCTCGCGGACGGCTCTTCGGTGGAGGGGTTGTAGGGCGAGTAGTAGACATCGTCGCCCGCGGTGAGGGAATGGTAAAGCACGGCGGCGTTGCCGCTGCCGCCGAAACCCTCCACGCAGAGCGCCACTTCGTATATCGCGCCGCTCATGTCAAGCCCCAGGGCTTCCCAAGCCTTGAAATGGTCGGATACGGTAATCGTGCCGAACGCGCGCTTGTCTCTGCGGACGCTGAAATACTGCTCAAACGTCCGGGTGCCCTCTATGGACGGCTGTTGCGTGCGCGTGTCCGTATACACGTCGTAAACGCCGCCGTCCGCCACAATAGTGCCCTTGAAGCCCTTTCCGCCGGGCGGCTTGTAGTTGCCGTAGCTTTCCACGATGTAAAACTCGCGAAGCGGGTTCTGCGTCCAACCGTAGACGCACAGGTAACTCACGTCGCCTTTCGTGATGTTATGCTCCGCGCTGTACTCCACCGTCACATCGCCGTATTCGGCGTATGAGGCCACGCTGCCGAGTTTCTTGCCCATGCGGAAGAGGGCGTTGTACACGTTCTCCCAACGGCATTCGAAGGTACCCCCGCCGGTGAGCGTCATGCTCACGTCGTCGGTCTCCCTTTGGCTCCACAGCTCGAAGTCGAAGTCGTCGAACTTGCCCATGATATTGCCGGTGTAGGTGTTCGGGGCCGCGGCCGCCACGGCGGAAAACGCGCATACGGCGGCGGCGCACACGGCCGGTATCCTCCTTTTGCGTCTCTTCAAGATACACGCCTCACTTTATGTTTTGGTAGTAAACAATGGCAGTTTCTCTTTCTGTCCGCCCTTTTTGGGGAGATGGCAAAACCCCGCTCCGAAAAGCGGACTTTGTCTTCAGTTTGAGGCTCCGCTCCGGCAGAGCTTACGCGGACAAACGAAACGTCTGTCTGATTGGCACCCCCATGTGGAATCGAACCACAAACTGACCCTTAGGAGGGGTCTGTTATATCCGTTTAACTATGGGGGCGCGTCGCGTTGCGCGGGTTTAGCCAAACACCTCCTTCAAGCGT
>JAIRWH010000008.1 GCA_031253545.1 Oscillospiraceae bacterium | reverse complement strand
GCCGTTGACTACGCAAAGAAAGCGGGGTTGCCCTGTATCAGGCTTCACGGTTTCCGACACTCCCACGCCTCTATCCTCGTTAGCAGCGGTATCCCGATTACGGAGGTTGCCCGCCGTCTTGGTCACTCCGATGTCACGATGACCCTTAACACGTACTCGCATTGTCTCCCCCGTGACGAGGAACGCGCCGTTGACGTTCTCAACAAGTGTATAGCATAATCCCGTTCCCGTACACGTTCCGTACACGTTTTCGCGGTAATCTCGCGTTTTTCGTGTATAGCTATCTGGAACCCCGTAGTGCTGAAATGTAGTGATTGCAAGGTTTGTGGAGTTTCGATTGAAACCGTTGGAGTGAAATGTGGTGTTCATTTAGTAGTCGGTTGTCAGTAGACAGGGTGCGAGCGGCAGGTCTTCCGACTGTATGCCCGCCCCGGTGTTTTCCGCCGTCACGCGCGCGGATGCCCTTCGCCCTCGCCAAGCCCCCGCCATTACGCGCGGCAACATCACGGGCAATATCTCGCTGACCGGAGTTGCGTCGCGTTGCGGGACGACAGCGTGTATTACCGCAACCTCGGCGACAACGGCAAGCCCTATTCCGTGAAGACTGACGGTACGGGCAGGTAGCCGCCACGGACTTCATGACGCTCGTTCCCAAGGCCGGCTCATCAACGCCCACGCGGGGTAGCCCCTTCCATTCCCCCCCGCGTGAGCGCCTTTCGCAGGTAGAGGCCCGTGTGCGACGCGGGGTTTTCCGCCACCTGCTCCGGGGTGCCGCAGGCAAGCAGCCTCCCGCCGCCCTCGCCGCCCTCCGGGCCGAGGTCTATGATATAGTCGGCGGTCTTGATTACGTCCAAGTTATGCTCGATAACCAACACGGTATTGCCCGCGTCGGCCAGCCTGCCCAGCACCTCCACGAGCTTATGCACATCGGCGGCGTGCAGGCCCGTGGTGGGCTCGTCCAAGATATATATCGTGCTGCCCGTGCTCCTGCGCTGCAGCTCCGTGGCGAGTTTCACGCGCTGCGCCTCGCCGCCGGAGAGCGTGGTGGACGGTTGGCCGATTTTGATATAACCCAAACCCACGCCGCACAGCGTGTCTAACTTGCGGGCGAGTTTTGGCACGGAGGAGAAGAACGCGGCCGCCTCGCTCGCCGTCATGTCGAGCGCCTCGTGGATATTCACACCCTTGAAGCGCACTTCCAGCGTTTCGCGGTTGTAGCGCCGCCCCTTGCACACGTCGCACGTCACATATACGTCGGGCAGGAAGTGCATCTCAATTTTTATCAGGCCGTCGCCGCCGCAGGCCTCGCAACGCCCGCCCTTCACGTTGAAGGAGAACCTGCCCGGCCCGTAGCCGCGTTCGCGCGCGTCGCTCGTGGCGGCAAAGAGGTCGCGTATCTCCCCAAATAGCCCCGTGTATGTGGCGGGGTTGGAGCGCGGGGTGCGCCCGATGGGCCCCTGGTCTATGGCGATAACCTTGTCCAAATACTCCGCGCCGTCAATGCGGTCGTGCGCGCCGGGGCGGGCGTGGGCGCCGTGGAGCCGAAAAGCGAGCGCCTTGTGGATAATCTCGTTGACCAGCGAGGATTTGCCGGAACCGGACACGCCCGTGACGCACACGAATGTGCCCAGCGGCAGGGATATATTGAGGTTTTTCAGGTTGTTCTCGCGCGCGCCTTTCACGGTGAGCTTCTTCCCGCCGCCCTTGCGGCGCTCTCGCGGCACGGGTATAAACTTTTCGCCGCGCAGGTATTGGCCCGTAACGGAACGCTCCGCGGCGAGTATGGCGGGCAGCCGCCCCGCGGCCACCACCTCGCCGCCGGTAAGCCCCGCCCCCGGCCCGATGTCCACAATATAGTCGGCGGCGCGTATGGTATCTTCGTCATGCTCCACCACGAGCAGCGTGTTGCCGAGGTCGCGCAGGCGGCAGAGCGTGGCGAGCAGCTTTTCATTGTCGCGCTGGTGCAGCCCGATAGATGGCTCGTCGAGGATATACAGCACGCCCATGAGCGAGGAGCCGATTTGCGTGGCGAGCCGTATGCGCTGGGCTTCGCCGCCGGACAGGGAAGCGGAGTGCCGCGAGAGCGTGAGGTATTCCAAGCCCACGGAGCGCAAAAAACCCAGCCGCTCGCGTATCTCCTTCAATATCACCGCCGCAATGGCGCTCTCCTTCTCCGTGAGCGTCAGGGTATCCAAGAACGCGAGGGCGGCGGCGACGGACTTCGCCGCGTAGTCGGCAATGCTCAGCCCGCCCACAGTAACGGCCAACGTCTCTTTTTTCAGGCGCAGCCCCTTGCAATCCGCGCAGGGCACGGCGCTCATATATTCCTCGATGTCGCGCTTCACGCTCTCGCTGGCGGAATCGCGGTGCCGCCGCTCCAAGTTGGCGAGCACGCCCTCAAACGGGCGGCGGTAAAACCCCATACTGCCTGCGGCCTTGCGGTAACGCAGCGTGAGCTTCTCGCCGCGCGAACCGCGCAGCAAAAAGTCGAGCGCGCCCTCCGGCAAACGCTCCGCGGGCAGGTTGATGTCGCAGCCGAAGTGCTCGCATATAGCCGTGAAGTACATATACGCCACGCTGCCCGGCTCGGTGGTGCCCCAACCGCTCGCCGCCACAGCGCCCTGCAAAAGCGAAAGGCTTTTATCCGGCAGCACGCGGTCGGGGTCGGCCCTCAGGCGGCTGCCCAAGCCGGCGCATTTGGGGCAAGCGCCGTGGGGGTTGTTAAACGAAAACATGCGCGGGGCGAGCTCCTCCATGGAAACGCCGCAATCGGCGCAGGCGTAGTTGAGCGAATACAGCGTTTCGTTGCCGTCGGCAAGGGAGGATATAACAAGGCCGCCGGAGAGCTTCGCCGCCGTCTCCACGGAATCGGCCACCCTCGCGCGGTCTTCCCGCCTAACGGCCAACCTGTCTATGACGATTTCTATATTGTGCTTCTTGTTCTTGTCGAGCGCAATCTCCTCGGAAAGGTCGTAGAGCGAGCCGTCCACCCGCGCGCGCGCAAAGCCGCCGCGCCGCGCGTCGTCAAACGTCTTGTGGAACTCGCCCTTGCGCGCGCGCGCCACGGGCGCGAGCAGCGTCAGGCGCGTGCCCTCCGGCAATTCGAGCAGGCGGTCGGTTATCTGGTCGGTGGTCCGGCGGGTAATCTCCAAGCCGCAGCGCGGGCAATGCGGCACACCCACGCGCGCCCAGAGCAGGCGCAGGTAATCGTAGATTTCCGTCACGGTGCCCACGGTGGAGCGCGGGTTGCGCGAGGAGGACTTCTGGTCTATGGATATGGCGGGCGAGAGGCCTTCTATGTAATCCACGTCGGGCTTTTCCATTTGCCCCAAAAATTGCCGCGCGTAAGCGGAGAGGCTTTCCACATAGCGGCGGCGGCCCTCGGCGTAGATGGTGTCGAAGGCGAGCGAGGACTTGCCCGAACCGGACAGCCCCGTGAGCACCACCAACTTATCGCGCGGAATATCCACGTCTATGTTTTTCAGGTTATGTTCCCTCGCGCCGCGCACGGATATTGTGTCACGCATTGGTTATCCCTTCCGCGGGGCATGCCGCAAAGCCCCCGCCCCGGCACGTTTCATCCGGCGTTTCCTCAGAGCGCTTCCTCGCGCTCACGGTATTCAGCGTAACACACAACACGCCGCCCGTCAAGGGCGGCGGTCGGTTGCCGGCGGTCGGCGGACGGGTGTGCTGTCAGCGGGAGTTTTGCGGGTCGAAGGATAGGCTTGTCCTGCCCTCGTCAAGGCCGATGATGGCAGACTTGTCGGGAAAGTAGTTGTCGCGGCAGTGAAGCTGCGTCAGCGCTGTGAGGCGGCTCACGTCAAGCGTGGTGAGCTGGTTGTTGCTGCAGTCAAGACTCGTCAGGGCGGTGAGGCGGCTCACGTCAAGCGCGGTGAGTTGGTTGCCGAAGCAGATAAGCACCGTCAGCGCGGTGGCACCGGTTACGTCTAAGGCGGTGAGTTGGTTGTCGCCGCACCAAAGCTCTGTCAGCGCGGTGTTGCGGGATATGTCTAAGGCGGTGAGTTGGTTGCTCTGGCAGTAAAGCGTCGTCAACGCGGTGGCACCACTCAAATTAAGCGCGGTGAGTTGGTTGCCATAGCAGCCAAGCTCCGTCAGCGCGGTGAGGCGGCTCACGTCAAGCGTGGTGAGCTGGTTGTTGCTGCAGTCAAGACTCGTCAGGGCGGTGAGGCGGCTCACGTCAAGCGCGGTGAGTTGGTTGTCGTTGCAGTAAAGCACCGTCAGCGCTGTGTTGCGGGTTACGTCTAAGGCGGTGAGTTGGTTGTATTCGCAGTTAAGGTATGTCAGCGCGGTGAAGTGTTCTATGCCTGTTAAGTCTTGGATGATGCCGTATGATACATGGTGATTATCCACCCATTCATACTCCCCACTCACGTCAAGGCTCGTCACCCCCGCCACATCGCCCTTGGTAATATCCCCCTCCGGTTTGTCGATTGCTTCCCGCACGGCCGCCTCGAAGGCAGGGTCGGGGAAGGTGATAACGGCATCGTCGGGTAAGGGGTCGTCACCGCCCCAACCAAACGGGTTGCTCGGATTGCCGTTGTCTGAGGGCGTTGTGCCCCCGTTTGGGGAGGGGCTTGCCGCGCCGCCGCCTTTGAGGGCGTTGTAATCGTTGAGAAGCTGTTCGTAGTCCCTTTTGAGTTTGTCGTATTCGGCTTGCGACACGCCGCCGCCGCCGGAAAGAATAAGCGAACTAAGTTTCTTCACGAGCAGAACCCGCTTTCGTATAAAGTGGGGGTAATCCTGTGCGGAATGTAACATAAGGGTGAGGGGGTTGCGACCGTTGCGGGCGGCGGAGCGGCGGGCGGGTTTACGCCTGCTTGGCTTTCTCCGCGTAATGCTCTCTCCTGCGTATATCCGCGCCCAGCGCGCGGAGTTTATCCACTATATCCTCGTAACCGCGCTCTATGTGGCGCACACCCTCGATGGTCGTCCGGCCGGAGACGGCGGGCAACCTCCGTAATCGGGATACCGCTGCTAACGAGGATAGAGGCGTGGGAGTGTCGGAAACCGTGAAGCCTGATACAGGGCAACCCCGCTTTCTTTGCGTAGTCAACGGC
>JAIRWH010000055.1 GCA_031253545.1 Oscillospiraceae bacterium | reverse complement strand
GCTCTCTTCACATCCCAGCGGTCGTATCTCATCCACGCGCTCCTTCCGCGGCCCCGGCCTCTTCGCGTTGTATCGGATTGAGATATTATAGTGCACTCCCGCGCGTTTTGCAAGTGTTTGGCGTGAAGAACTCCCTTTGCCGCAACGCGCCTGCGACATGAATGTGTGTCGTAATTTGAGACTGTGGTTGCGGATGTGCAAAAAATCGCTTGACATCCCTCCCGGTTTGTGATAGACTGTGTTCCGCACAAAGAAGAAGGGCTCCCGCCCTCACCCCGATACCTTTCGGGTCGCGGGTTGATTTGCGGCTTTGGCGCGGTTTGCCGCGCCGGCTTTGCGGGGGTTACCCCGCTATTTTTTTGGGAGGTGGCTGAGCATCTCAAACACAAGTCATCAGATTAACGAGGCGATTCGAGACAAAGAGGTTCGCCTCATCGGCGACGACGGCGCGCAGCTCGGCATTATGCCCTCGCGCGAGGCTCTCAGAATCGCCGCCGAAAGGGAATTGGACCTCGTGAAAATCGCCCCGCAGGCGCTGCCCCCCGTCTGCCGTATTATGGATTACGGCAAGTTCCGCTTTGAGCAGGCGAAGAAGGAGAAAGAGGCCCGCAAGCGTCAAAAACTCGTGGAAATCAAGGAAATCAGGCTCTCGCCGGGCATTGACGTGCATGATTTTGCCTTCAAGCTCAAAAACGCGCACGGCTTTTTGCGCGACGGCGACAAAGTCAAGGTCTCCGTGCGCTTTCGCGGCCGCGAAATGTCCCACACCTCCCTCGGTGAAAAGCAGCTACTCCGCTTTGCCGAGGGTTGCGCCGACGCGGCGGTCATGGAAAAATCGCCCAAGCTCGAAGGGCGTACCATGACGATGTATCTATCACCGAAGCCCGCGCCCAAATAGCGCGGCGCGGGGCTTCGCGGAAAGGAGCTGTTAATCACCCATGCCGAAACTGAAAACCCACAGCGGCGCGTCCAAACGCTTTAAGCTCACCAAGAGCGGCAAAGTCAAAAGGAGCCACGCCTTCACCGGCCACGACATAAAAGGCCGCAAGAACGCCAAGAAGAAACGCGCGCTGCGCCGCCCCGGACTGTGCGACAAAACCAACGAAGTCGGCGTGAAGCGCCTGCTGCCCTACATGTAGCGCGCCTCCCGCCCCTCGCTCCCCCGTCCCCTCACAACCAACCGCCGACCACTGACAACTGACAACCGAAACAAGGCTGTTTGGAGGCTGATTATTATGGCACGCATAAAAGGCGCGGTGACCACGCGCCGCAGGAGGAAGAAAATCTTAAAGCTCGCGAAGGGCTACTGGGGCGCGCGCAGCACCCACTTCAAAATCGCCAACCAAGCCGTGATGAAGTCGCTGCGCTACGCCTACATCGGGCGCAAGCTCCGCAAACGCGATTTCCGCAGGCTCTGGATTACCCGCATATCCGCCGGCGTGAGGCAATACGGCATCAACTACTCGCGCTTTATGAACGCGCTGAAAAAGCTCGACATCCCCCTCAACCGCAAGATGCTGGCCGAAATGGCGGTAAACGACAAGGCGGCGTTCGCCGCCGTGGTAGAAAAGGCAAAGTCGGCCATGTAACATGTGCCGGCGCGGCAGAGTGTGAGGCTCCGATTTGGAAAAGCGCACCCCCAACGATTCCCTGCGGCTGTATTCCGCCGTGACCCACGGAGTGGGCGCTTGGCTCGCCACGGCAGCCACGGCCACGCTCATCACCCTCGCGGCGTTTTCCGGGGCGAGGTATATCGTGAGCTACTCCGTATACGGCGCGTCGCTCATAGGCCTGTACACGGCGAGCACCCTCTACCACTGCCTGCCGCTCAGGCCGGGCGGCCGCAAAGCCCTGCGGAAGCTCGACCATATCATGATATACATGCTCATCGCCGGCACATACACGCCCGTGTGCATAGTTTCCTTAGAGCCGGCATGGGGTTGGACGGTGTTCGGCGTAATCTGGCTCTTCGCCGTGACGGGCGCGGTTACCTCGCTGGTTTGGCTTTCCGCGCCGCGTTGGCTGAGCGCCGTAACCTATGTGGGCATGGGCTGGACTGCTCTTGTGGCCATCGTGCCGCTCGTGCGCACCCTGCGCGGTATCGAGCTGTTTTGGCTGGGTCTGGGCGGGGTAATCTACACCCTCGGCGCCGTACTCTACGCGTTGAAGTGGCCGGGCAAGGCGCACCGCTACTTCGGTTTCCACGAGGTATTCCACATCGTCATCATGCTCGGCAGCGTGTGCCACTACGCCATGATGATATGTCTGCTCTACTGACGGAAGGGGGCGTGGCGACAATGGACGAGGCATGGGAAGCCGTGGCGGAGTTTCACCGCGCCTTCGGCGCTCCCGCCGAGAACTCGCCGTGCCTGCTCGCGCCGCCGGACGCGGCCGCCCGCGCGGCGTGGATGAGGGAAGAGATAGACGAGTTCTTGGAAGCCGCCGACATACCGGGGCAGGCGGACGCGATGACGGACCTCATCTACTTCGCGCTCGGCACCTTAGTGCAAATGGGCGTGCGCCCGCAGGCGCTGTTTAACATCGTGCACGCGGCCAATATGCGCAAGCTCCACCCCGACGGCAAACCGCGCCGCCGCGCCGACGGCAAGGTCGTCAAGCCCGAAGGCTGGCAAGACCCGGAGCCGCTGCTCATCGAGGAGCTGACAAGGCAGGGCATGGATACCGCGGCCGCGCGGCGCTCGCCGTGAGCGGCGGAGAGATAGGGCCGGTTATGTGTCACGGTGTTTATGCCGGCCGCGCTTTGTTTTATAAATGTTTGTTCGCCATATACGGTCGGAAGGAGAAACAATAATGAAAAACTCTGACAAGTCCATGGACAAAATCGCCGCGCTTTGCAAAAACCGGGGCTTTATATTCCCCGGCAGCGAAATCTACGGCGGGCTTGCCAACAGTTGGGATTACGGCCCGCTCGGCGTGGAGTTCAAGAACAACGTGAAGGCCGCGTGGTGGAAGCGCTTTGTGCAGGAATACCCGCACAACGTGGGCATAGACAGCGCCATACTCATGAACTCCGCCGTGTGGGAGGCTTCCGGCCATGTGGTGAGCTTCCACGACCCGCTTGTGGACTGCAAGTCCTGCAAGGCGCGCCACAGGGCGGACGAATTGCTCGCGGGCGCGGGCGTGGAGGCGGCGGGGCTTACGTGCGAGGCCATGAGCGAGCAAATCGCCCTGCGCAGGCCGCCCTGCCCCGTGTGCGGCAAACGCGAATACACCCCCGCGCGCGAGTTCAACATGATGTTCAAGACCTATCAGGGCGCTTCGGAAGACAGCCGCAAGGAGCTGTATCTCCGCCCGGAGACGGCGCAGGGCATATTCGTGCAGTTCAAGAACATACTCCGCTCCTCGCGCCACAAAATCCCCTTCGGCGTGGGGCAAATCGGCAAGAGTTTCCGCAACGAGATTACCCCGGGCAACTTCACCTTCCGCACGCGCGAGTTTGAGCAGATGGAGCTGGAGTTCTTCTGCAAACCGGGCACAGAACTTTCATGGTTTGAGTATTGGAAGGAGTTTTGCCACGACTGGCTGCTCAGGCTCGGTATGCGGAGCGAGAGCCTGCGCGCGAGGCACCACGCCCCGGAGGAGCTCTCGCACTACTCCAACGCCACGGTGGACTTAGAGTTCCTCTTCCCGTTTGGCTGGGGTGAGCTTTGGGGCATCGCCAGCCGCACGGACTACGACCTCAAAGCCCATCAGGAAGCCTCCGGCGAGAAGATGGAGTACCACGACCCCGCCACAAACGAGAAATATGTCCCCTTTGTGGTGGAGCCGTCGCTGGGCGCGGACAGAGCCGCGCTCGCGTTTCTCGTGGATGCCTACGACGAGGAGGAGCTGCCGCCCGGCAAAGACGGCAAGCCCGACACGCGCGCCGTGCTGCGCCTGCACCCCGCGCTCGCGCCCGTGAAGTGCGGCGTGTTTCCGCTGTTCAAGCAGTTCGCCCCCACGGCAAAGGCGCTGTATGTGGAGCTGTCCTCGGACTTTTCCTGCGAATACGACGAAACCGGCTCCGTGGGCAAGCGTTACCGCCGCCAAGACGAGATAGGCACCCCATACTGCATTACCATAGACCACAACACGGAAAAAGACCGCTGCGCCACAATACGCGAGCGCGACAGCATGACCCAGGAGCGTGTGCCGCTTTCGGGCATGCTGCAATACCTGCGCGAGAAAATCGAACGCCGCAATAAGGAGGTTACCGTATGACAGACTGCAAAGCGTTTGCCAAGGCCATCAGGTTAGAGACCCTGCGTGTGTTTGAGGCGCGGGGCTTCGGCCATGTGGGCGGCGCCATGAGCGTGGTGGAGCTGCTTGCCGCGCTCTACGGCAAGGTTATGCGCGTTGACCCGGCAAACCCGGCAGACCCCGAACGCGATAGGCTCGTCATGTCCAAAGGCCACGCCGGCCCCGCCCTCTACGCCACCCTCGCCCTGCTGGGTTACTTCGACAAAGCCCTGCTGCAAACGCTCAACCAACCCGGCACCTCGCTCCCCTCGCACTGCGACCGCCAAAGGACCCCCGGCATAGACATGACCACCGGCTCGCTCGGCCAAGGCGTGTCCACGGCGGTGGGCATCGCGCTGGGGCAGCGGCTGATGGGCTACCCTTCGCGCACATACCTCATCATAGGCGACGGCGAATGCAACGAAGGCCAGGTGTGGGAAGGGCTTATGCTCGCCGCGCACAAAAAGCTGAGCAACCTCACCGTATTCTGCGACCGCAACGGCCAGCAGTTAGACGGCTATGTGAAAAACGTGCTCGACACGGGCGACCTCGCGGAAAAGTTCGCCGCCTTCGGCTTCCACACCCAAACCGTGGGCGGTCACGACACAGAACGCATTGTGGCCGCGGTAAACCGCGCGAAGGCGCAGACCGACCTGCCGCAGATGATAGTGCTGAACACGGTGAAGGGCTACGGCTGCACATTCGCGGAAGGCGTGGAGTTTAACCACCACATACAGTTTACACCGGAGCAGATGAAGGAGGCGCTGACGTATGTTGAGAAAAACTTTTGACAAAGAGCCGCGCATGATGCGCGAAACCTTCTGCGACACCCTCATGGATATGGCCTCGCGTGATAAGCGTATTGTGGCGCTCGACTCCGACCTCATGAGCTCGTCGGGCATGAAGCCGTTCATGAAGGCGTACCCCGACCGCTTCATCAACTGCGGGGTGGCGGAGGCGAACATGGTGGGCGTGGCGGCGGGTCTCGCGTCCATGGGGTTCACACCGTTCGCCCACTCCTTCGGCACATTCGCCTCGCGCCGCTGCTGCGACCAAATATTCATGTCCGCCGCTTACGCGCGCCTGCCCGTGAAAATCGTGGGCACAGACCCCGGCGTGTGCGCCGCCTACAACGGCGGCACCCATATGCCCCTTGAGGACATGGCCGTGCTGCGCGGCATACCCGAAATCATACTCATAGAGCCCACCGATTCCGTGCAGCTGAAAAACCTCCTGCCGCAAATAGCCGCCGCCGACAATACAGTCTATATCCGCCTCATGCGCAAAAACGCCGCGGCCGTGTATGAGGAAGGCAGCGAGTTTGCCATCGGGCGCGCCGAAGAGCTGCGCTCGGGCGCGGACGTGACCTTGGTGTGCTCCGGCATAATGGTGCCGGAAGCCTTGGAGGCCGCCTCCATACTCGCCGAAACCGGGGTGGACGCGGCCGTGCTGAATATGTTCACATGGAAACCCATAGACGGCGAGGCGCTGGAAGCCTTCGCGAAAAGCACGGGCGCGTTCGTGACCTGCGAAAACCACAACGTCACGGGCGGCCTCGGCTCCGCCGTGGCCGAATACCTCGCGAAGACCGCGCCCTGCCCCGTGGAAATGGTCGGGGTGCAAGACGAGTTCGGCGAAGTGGGCCCGGAAGATTACCTGCGCGGCCGCTTCCGCCTGCGCCCGGAAGACATCGCCGCCGCCGCGAAGAGGGCGCTCGCGCGGAAATAAGGGCGGGCGTAAGGAGTCTGCAACCGCATCGGCCAACTTTAATATGCTTTCCACGCGCAATTAAACCCTGTGAGCTTTGTGTTTGCAGGGTTTTTGAGTCGGCGTAACGTATCAGTTCAAATTTCTCTTCTCCCCACGTTGCCGTGTTGTCGTATGGGTTTATGGCTTTAGCGTGGTGTTGAAGCAGCCCAAAGAGAGAACGAGACGCTCAAGTTGTAAGTACCAAGTCTACTTCGCGGACTTTGTTTTTACTATTATTCAGAAACTCTGTCTGAGACTTAGTGCGACACAAATTGACACTCTCAGACATTTGATGACTCGGAAAATGTTTTTTCAGCACTTTCTTTGTTGTCTCGAGTGTAAATTTGCGATAATCTGTCCTTACATACACGGCACCTTTAGGCGAAAGCATATTTGCACATTTCCCAAATATAATATCAAGAAGATTCTCATATGCTTCCATTGAGTTAAACCTATTCTTGTGTTCCTCACGAAGTGCAATCGGTCTTTCCGCTCCTCCGAGCAACCACAAGCGTAGCCATTGGTCCGAAAAGTAATTTGTTATAGCATAATACGGCGGAGACGTGAAGAGCAAATCAATTTTATTGATATAAATGTCATTTAATGCTTTTGTACTATCATCCAATACAACGCGACCTCTGTCGCTAAAATCGATAGTTTCTTTCCCATATCTCCATTCAATCCTTTTCTGCAAAAAAGCGAGAACATCAATTTCCGGCGGATTTTCATATGATTTGTTTTTCCACCACTTGATTGAGTATTGAGTGCTTGTAGACTTAGCCATTGGCATCTGATTGGATAGACTGCTCATCCTTTTTCCGTGCAAATAATGGAGAATTATCGCCATAAGCGTCGAATCGGTTTTATCTGTTTTCCATTTTAGTTCATTTCGAGCCGCCAACAAAAAACGAAGAACCGCGCCCGAGAAGCACATACTAAAGAATAGATTCGCAGAGTTTTGCTCTTCTTTATATTTTGTTGAGCTCGTAACAATGTCATTCAGTCTGTTTATCACGTCATTTTTCGGAGCCGGTGATAGTTTAGTAGCACCATACAACCAAGCCACGGGATTGATTTCTATGCCGAGAGTTCTTCTTCCCAATGTTGCCGCAACGAAGTTGCCGGAACCTCTCCCGGCAAATGGGTCAAGCACAAAATCTCCTTCACCGGAATAATGTGAAATAACATCAAAAGCAAAATCTATTGGAAACATCGCATAATATGGTCCCAATCTTGCCCAGCGGCTCTCCACACATGAAAACCCATTCGGAATCTTTCTCGCCTTGAAAACCGGCTTACTCATGTGGTTGCTCCTCTTTCGGCAATCTCTCGTGCAATATCATCGAATATTCGCCTCCCCAATGATAGCGGTATCGCCGCTTCGGCGTGCGCGGAAATCAATGGGTTGATGGAATTAGGATATCTATTGGAGACTAAATCGTTCAATAGAGCGCAAACGTCACCCAAGCGCGGAAACTGCTCGACATTGGCGGTTTTTATATTCTTTTGCTCAGCGTTATAAAAGGCAAGATGAGGCACAAGCCGATAACCGTTTTTTGTTTTGAAAAAGAATTTCCTCCCGAAGTATGTAATTTCTCCATACATTTTTGGGCTGTTGGAAAAAACAATATTCTTTTTAATATATAAGTCGTCTAACAGTAGGGCGGTATTGTTTGGAATTACATCATCAGACCCCGCAGGAGAAGTATCAATATCATTGAAATGCTCGACAAAACGACCGCTCTTTTCAAGCCCGAGAATTATTAAGTCCTTGCCTGTTATCTTTTTTTGGAGCTCATTAATGCGGCTAATCTCCCTGATTATCGGTTTGACAATCCATGCGGAAACGCTGTAAATAGCTAAAGGGCCGTCAAGCACAAATGCGACATTTCGAAGCGTTTGAAGCCAATTCTTCTTTTCAAATGCACGTAATAGATGAACAAGGCACAATCTTTCTATAACATACGAAAGTTGACCATACATTTCTCCGCTAGTTCCCCTGGGATTAAGTAGTTCATGTATTCTTAATGCATCCGTAGAATATAGTGGCTGCTTTGTATCTTTGCAATAGTATCGGCCTAACTCTATCTGCATTTTTTTGTTGGGGTCATCTGTCAGTTCTTCAAGCGGATTAGCGGGGGCATTTTCAATACCTTCATCAATGCGATATTTTAACAATGACTCATATGTATCCAACAACGACTCAAAATCCGAAAAAACAAAAGCGTTCTTAAGTTGCTCAAACAATGTGCGCCTCAAAGAGGTGAGGGGACTCTTTTCGCCAAATCTAATAACGTTACATCCCGGGAACACGGAATCAAATGCCGTAGCCTTTTCGGTCTCGCGAAATTTTTTTGGGTCAATAAACTTTTTGTTTGATAATGCTCGTATTTCTTTCATGAGCAAGAGAACCGAAGCCACCGTTATATAGCCAATTTCTGCACCGGGAAATCCGTTTTTTACAGGGACGCACTGATACCCGCCGTCAATAGCCAGTATCAATTCCGGCAGAAAATCCGATTTGTCAAAAGCCGAAGCATCTAATTGTTGTAATTGGATATCAGACATGCTGTACGTCCGCGCTCTTGTAAGCATTTGCTTTTGCAGTTCTTCGACTTTTTTATTATCCAGTATTCTGCGCAAAGGTTCATATGCGGCGAATTCATTTTCAAATGGCACAAACATCACCGCCCTCAATCGTTAATAACAAATTTATCTACCTGAACCGGAACAACGAAGAAATTGCTCATTGTTTTTACGCGGAGGAATCCCTTGTCCTGCGCCCTGCGAATTGACGGCTCAAAATCGGCAAAGTCGTAATATTTGCACAATTCTTTTGTTTCATCGGTATTATTCAAATGACTGATGAACCAATTAGCAGTATTCCTAAGAATATTCTTTTGTATGCTGCTGACTTCTTGCGTAGCGTAAACCAATCCCAGACGATATTTTGCGCCTTCTTTCGCAGTACGCACCCAAATATCTGTTAAATCAAGATCGCTGCCTGCGGGCAAAATATTATGAGCCTCTTCAACATAAATCAAGATTTCAGGGAAAATTGTTTCACTTTGAATGAATTTACGCTGATTTTCTCTGAATATTTTTGTCATTATTCGTTTTGCGGAAGATTTATTCAGCTCCGGCTCACCACTTGATTGGTCAATTATAACCAATTTCCCCCGGGCTAAATGGTTATAAATATCTTCAGCATAATCATTTGCGGTATCAGCGCTGTGTTGCTCTGCAACCTTTCCTATTTTTCTTGTTCCGTTTGGATATTGGAAAACACCGATTATTTTTTTAAGATCTTCATCCGCCCAGTTGTCTCCCGAACCGCCCGGTCGATTAACATATGCTGTTTCAAATGCTTTATAACCGCTTTTACTATCTCTGATAAACTTATCCAGCGCCTCAAAAGCAGTGGCCAATTGATTCCAACTGGGATTTAATGTTCCAAATATCTGTGCCGCCGATTGGTATTCATAAGAACTGTCACTTTGACTGTCTTGCATAGCGCGGAGTAAATCTTGACCAAACAACTTGTGAGTGTTTGGGATAAGGTGTGTAGGCGCTTCAAATCCAGCTTTTGCAAGTACGGTGCGATACGCTAAAACTCGCCTATTATATCTCGTCGATGCGCTTCGGTCGCCGACATCGGGTTGGTCAAAACTCACTTGGCAGAAATTCTTCGTGTAAGTTGTGACATCATCTGAAAGAATGCTGTCAATAATATCTTTCCCAATTTGCAAGTTTTCATTTTCATAGAAATTTAATAACATTAGTAACCTGTCGGGATCGTTTTGATGCCTCGTTATGCCGTATGTAACAACTTCGCTTGGTTTAAGGCTACCGGGCAACAGCCGCCATATATTCTTAAGCGCGTTTGGGTTGCCGCTTCCATCGCTGTCTTGTGCATTTTCATTGGCATATTCGCCATTGGGATCAAAAATGATTTGCCCAATCCGCAACGGGGTATTGCTTTCGCTTTCTTTTCTTAACTCAAAAACCGATTTTGCAATAATCTTTGTGGTATTAGATTTCCCTGTGCGCGTCATGCCAAACAACGCTGTCTTTTGGGAAAGCAAGTCAATGGGATGAATACAAACCGGCACATCGTCTACGTCTTGGTATTTTCTATTGGTAGACGCATAGCGAATATTGCCGATTTTTACCGCCTTTGTTCTGCCGTATTTTTCCTCATGATCGCGTAGGTTTGCAGGGTCAATATAGTTCACAATAGCTTTTAATGCGCTGCCGGTTGGTTTGTAAACTTTCAAGCCTCGGTTAGGGTAATAATTAGAAATATCGCAGCCGAACCTCAATCCTAATTGATCATCGGAATTATCTTTGTCCAAAAAGAATGTGCCAATAATTCGACATTCAACGGCAGCATAGCCTAAATAAACCCTTGTTTTAGCATCCATGACCCCATCGCTATCCCAGTTTTGTTCTATCTCTCCGCTGACTCTTTGAGCTGTTTCAACCCTTATCCGTTCTGCCTCCGCACTATTTGGCAACGCCGCAGAATCTAACACTCGCAGCAACATGACAGAGCTGTCTTCATCTTTATAATCTAAGCTGCTATTTTTCGGATTTACACGTGTAGCAATCAAAAAACAAAGGCTCGGTATGCCGCCGACTTTTTGTCTCTCATGGTCATGGATGAGAAGCCGAGCAGATTCATAGTTCATCGAGTAGAGTTCACCTGCATATTGATCGGGCTGTATGAGTTGTGCGAATAGCTCTCTCGTGCGGATGATGTCTTTGTCGTCATGGTATTGCTTAATTCCGCCCTCGATGTCCATGTTGTATTCTCCTCCACTTTTTTATTTCGACTTAAAGCGCTGTCTTTGCCCACACATATAGAAACGTCTATTCCTTTCTCTAAAATGCCGTGGCATTTGCAACCGTTTTACGTCTGTCTACCTACGGTCAAAATCCATGACAAGTATACCATAATCCGACGCTATCTGTCAAATTTCTTGCTCGCAATTTTTGCTGCCGTCCCCCTCACTCCCGCCGCAGTTCGCAGCAACACTCCACGTTTGCCGTGCGCGGGAAGATATCCGCAGCGCACAGCCTCCGCGCCTTGTGGCCTTACAGAAGACGTATGTCGCGCGCGTGGCCGGGTCGCAGGAGATATACACGAGCCTTTTGGGGGAAAGTTCCGAGATTACGCGCACGGCGGCGGGGGGAAGGCCCCGCGCGCGGCGGGTCTACCGCGACGCAGTCCGGGGCGACATCCGCCCGCCATTGCCGCGCGGTGAGCGCAAAGGCAAACCCCC
>JAIRWH010000018.1 GCA_031253545.1 Oscillospiraceae bacterium | reverse complement strand
CCCCCGCACACCCCCCCGCCGGGGACGGGGTACGCGCCTTTCGGGCAAGGTCAAGGGGCTGCGCCCCCGCGCCCCCGCACCCCCCCGTCTACTAACAACTAACCGCTAACCACTAAACGCGCCGCGGGCGCGCCCGCTGTTTTACAAAACCCGCTAAGTTACCATAATAACGCACTTGACGTTTGTTGCGCCGGTATGATATATTAGAGGAAAGTTCGGCGAAAAGGGGTGGGCTCTACGATAAAGTTACTCAGAATATTGCCGCTGTTTGACCGCAACGGCGCGGTGGACCAGTACATTCCCGTCACGGCGGGCTTCGGCGCGGAAGAGGAAGACGCCGCGCTGCGCCGAGTAGACAAGGTCATACCGATGAAAAAATGGGCTTTCACGCAGCACTGCATACCGGAAGGCTACACGGGTATCAGCATCAACCACACCACCACCGCCGAACGCGCGCAGGCCATACACGACGCGGGTTTGCAGACCATCGGCTTAGACTTGGAGGCTCGCGCCAACCTCAAAGAAGTGCTCCAACGTTGCGATGCCGTGGCATACAACATGCGTAACCCGCATATAAAACAAATCCGCTCCGTGACCAACACTATTTGCGGGCTCAATGTGCCGAAAATTGCCCTGGGGGTCAATACTCGCGACGATTACGACCTCACCCGCGCGGGCGGCTACGATTACTTCCTCGGCGAGTTTTATTTGCGCCATATCTTTTCGGAGGGCACCCCAAAAGCCAAACTCGGCCCCATACAGGCCAATAAACTCGCCGTGCTCGCGGAGGTTACCCGTTGGCAGCACGAATCCACCGACAACTTCGAGCAAATCGCGCAGATTGTGCAGCGCGACGTGTTCCTCACGCTCTCGCTCATCAAGATGGCCAACTCCGCCTTCTTCGGCTCCGTGAGCAAGGTCAACACGCTCAAAGACGCCATTGTGCGTATCGGCATCAAAAACCTCACAAGTTGGAGCACGGCTATTCTCACCACGGCGGTCACGGAGAAGCGCACCCCCGAAATCGCGCGCAGTTCCTTAGTGCGCGCGCGCTTCATGGAAAACCTCGCCGCCGCGCAGAGAAAGAACCGCTGGCTCGCGTTTTTCACCGGCCTTGCCTCCGTGAGCGACGTTATGCTCGGCGAACCCCTCAAGGAAGCGTTGCAGGATATGCACGCGCCGCCTGAGGTGGAGCGTTACCTCAACTACCACGACGACATAGGCTACCTTTACGGCCTTGCCACGGCCTACATCGCGGGCAACAAGCGCGCGCTCACCTCGCTTGTGGCCAACGACGCGGCGCTTGGCGAAAGGTTGCACACCGCCTACATCAGCGCCGAGCTTTGGGTGGGCGATATACTCCACAGTATCGAGTGACGCGCCCGCGCGGAGCGCGGGCGCGGCGGGTCGCTAACCGCCGGTTGCCGCGGGCAGCGGTAAGATGAGCATAATTATATGCAGCGCGGGTTGGTGCAGCATGTAGATAATCAAGGTATACCGCCCGATTACGGGAAAGAGCGGTACTTTGGCGTTGTAAAACCATCGCGGCAGTTTGCCGTCTTTTATCGGTCCGCCGAGCCATGTGCCGAGCATGAACAAAAATCCCCAAGGCACGATGGGGAAATAATCGGCCGATTCCAGCACGGGCCAGCGGGTCACGGAGAAGAGGGTGAGCAGAAAGGCCGCCGCCAGCGTCAGCGGCAGCGCGGCGTTGATTTTTTGCGCCAACCAATACAGCAGCATACAAACGGCCAACAGGTGCAGTATGCCAAACCAAATCGGGGTGCCCATAAGCCACGCCGCCGCCGACACAAGCGCGGCGCAGCCGGCTGTGACCGCTCCGCGCCGCAGGTTGGAGCGGGAAAAGCGGCCGGATATGCCCGCAAGCAGGATAAACACACCCGCAAACAGCGGTTGCAGCACATTCAGCAACGGGTTATACAGCACCTCCGCGGGCATGTAGCCGCCCGCCGCAAGGTTGTAACCCGCGTGGTAGGCGATGACCAGGAGGATGGACAGGCCGCGCAGCGCGTCAAGCAGCTGTATGCGCCCGCCTTTCATACGTTGAAGCGAAACAGCACCACGTCGCCGTCGCGCATGACGTATTCCCTGCCTTCCACTCGCGTGAGCCCCTTTTCCTTCGCGGCGGCGGGGGAACCGCAGGCCATGAGGTCGCCGAAAGCCGTCACTTCGGCGCGTATGAAGCCCCGCCGTATGTCGTTGTGTATTTTGCCCGCCGCGTCGGGCGCTTTTGCGCCTTTCCGGATTGTCCAGGCGCGTACCTCCGGCGGCCCCGCCGTGAGAAACGATATTAGCCCCATGAGCTCGTAACAAAGCCGTATGAGCCTGTCCCCGGCGCACTCGGTTTCGCCGATGTCCTCCAAAAACAGAGCGCGGTCTTCCGGCGCCATGCGTGAGATTTCCCATTCCGTGGCCGCGCAGATGGGAAACACCGCCGCGCCCTCGGCGGCGGCCGCTTGCTCCAACGCTTGCAGCGGCTTATATTCGCGCCGCCGCCTATACAGTTCCTCCGAGAAATTCACGCAGTAGAGCACGGGTTTGGCCGTGAGTAATTGGCAGGAGGCGAGCAGGGCGGTGTCTTCCGGCGCGGCGGGAAAGCCGCGCGCCGCGAGCCCGGAGTCTAAGCGCGCCCTGAGGCTGCCGAGCAGCTCGGCCTCGCGCAGATATGACTTATCGCCCTTGGCGGCTTTTTCGGCTCTCGCAATGCGTTTATCCAACGTCTCCACATCCGCCACGCACAGCTCTATATCCACGGTTTCCTTATCGCGCAGTATATCGCCGTCCTCGCCGAAACAACGCAATACGTGCAGCACGGCATCCACCTCGCGTATGCCGGCGAGGAAGCGGTTGCCCAAGCCCTCGCCCCGCGCCGCTCCCGGCGCGAGACCCGCAAGGTCGCAAAACTCCGCCGTGGCATGGGTTATCTTCTTGGGGTTGTGCATTGCGGCAAGGGCCGACAGGCGCGAATCCGGCACGGTGACGGCGGCAAGGTTGGTTTCCACCGTGGTATACGGGTAGGCCGAGGTCTGCGCCTGCGAACCGGTGAGCGCGTTAAACAGAGTGGTCTTGCCGCAGTTAGGCAACCCCACAATACCCAATTTCATACGCGCATCGCATCCTTTCCGGCAAATAGCGGCCAACGGCAGTATTATACATTCACGCGGCGCGTATTTCAAGCCGTCTTTTCATAATGGGAGCGCCCACACCGCGTTATTATTGTTACGCGGCAAATTGCAAGCCGGCCGTGCCGGGGGCTTCATCCCCCTTCGGGGGGGCGGAAGCCGGAAAACCCCGGTTATGGTTACCGAAGCGGCATACGGCGGGCAAGGCCGTTTGCGCGCTCCCTTCACAAACTTATGGCGCTCGTGCCGCAACTGTGATATAATCCGTATACAGAGATAACCGAGGTGAGCTCTTTGCGGTTTTGCGATAAACTGAACCTGCTCATGCAAATTACCCGTATGTCCGGCGCGTCGCTCTCGCGCGGCACGGGTGTGGACCCCTCCCTCGTGTCGCGCTGGCGCAGCGGCGAACGGCTGCCCACAAAGCGCGGCCACGCGGCCGGGAGCATAGGCGCGTATATGGCGGGCGTGGAGCTTCTCCCCGCGGACCGCGAGCTGCTCACGCGCACGGTGGGCTTTTCCGGCCTTTCCGACGGCGACTTGGCGCAAGCCATTACCGTATGGCTGCAATCAGACGACATCGTACTCCTCAAAAATACCGACAAAACCCGCGCGGATACGCCTCCCGCCCCCGCCGCCGACACGGCGCGCGGCATGGGCAACGCCTCGGAATTGGTGGGCACAATGGCGCGGCTGCTCGGCAGTCCGCCCCCGCCGGACACGGGCCCGGTAAACGTATGGCCGTATGTGCAGACGGGTCAACCCGCCGAACACTCCGTGTTTCTGGGCGAGAAGGGCAAGCGCCAGGCCGTGTTCGGTTTCCTCCACGCCGTGCAAAGCTCCGCCCGCCCGCAAGACATCTTTATCCTCATCAACCGCTCCATGCGTTGGATAAAAGACGACCCCACCTTCGAGAGCCTCTGGGGACGTTCGCTCGCCTCGCTCTTGCAGCGCGGTCACAGGGTACACATCGCCGTGGGCAAGGAATACCTTTCCGAAAGTTTAGACACTTGGCTCGCGCTGCCTCTGTTTGCCTATTCCTCCTGCCGCGTATACGCCGTCGCCGAATCGCCCGCCGATATGCTCATCGTGGCGCGTGGATACGCCGCCGTGCTCGGCTACGATGTGGGGCAAGCCGAAGAGATGACCCTGCTCTTTCGCGGGGTCATGGATACATCCCTCTTTGACGCCGTGTTCCACAGCCGCCTGAAAGAAGGCGAGCCCGTACTCTTCAGTTGCGACACCCGCTCCGTGTACTGCGAACGCAGATTGCAAACCGAAGAACGCGAGGGCGCGTATTACATCATGAAGAACACCCTCAGCCCCATGTTCGTGCCGCATGAAGTCCTGCTGCGCGCCTTGGAGCGCGCGGGCGTGAGCGACAAACGCGCCGTGTTGGAGTACAACGCGGCTCGGCGCGAACTCTTTGAGCGGTGCGTGGCCTACCACCTCTGGGTGGAAATCCTGCCGCGAAACCTGCTGCGCTCACTTTCCGCGGGTTCGCTCACCGTCGGCGGCGGGGAGCTTGCGATTGAGCGGGACCTCGTTTTGGAGGGCGGCGACACGGCCTCCGTGCTGCGCGTGGTCACGGACCTCATGCGCCGATACGCTAATTTCCACTTAGTCTGGCCGGAACCCGCCGATTTTCCCATACAAATATACCTGAAAAGTGCCGTGGGCGCGTATTTCTCGTTGCCGGAGCACACCCCCGGACGCCCCGCCGCCGTTTTCACCGGACGCCCCGACGGCCTGCGCCTGCTCGAAGACTGGTTTACCTCGCATACCTACGACCGCGACAAAGCCATCTCCGCCCTGACGGAGGCGCTGACCGACATACACAGGAAATAACGAAAAAACACACGGGAGTGAACGCAATGAGCGAAACGCCTTCGCGCCAAAGCGCGTTTGACAAAGCGGAAATCCTCTTCAAGCCCTATGCCGCTTGGCTTGCCGACTCGCAAGCGCCCGTGCGCGACCTCACCGTAGACAGCTGCGAGTCATTGGCCGCCGCCCGCAAAGCCGCGCAAAGGCACATCAACTTGCTTTTCATGGAGCGCGGCGTGGATATTATTGACATAGACGGCACATATATCCACCCGGACACACAAATCGGCGCGGGCACGGTAATCTACCCGGGCACGGTAATCCGCGCAGACGTTACAATCGGCGAGGGTTGCTCCGTCGGGCCGTTTGCCTATCTGCGCCCCGGTACGCGTATCGGCGACTCCGTGAAGGTGGGCGATTTCGTGGAAATCAAAAACTCCACCGTGGGCAGCGGCACGGCCATATCCCACTTAGCCTATGTCGGCGACGGCGACATAGGCCGTGGCGTAAACTTCGGCTGCGGTGCCGTGACAGTCAACTACGACGGCAAGCACAAGCACCGCGCCGTCATCGGCGACGGGGCCTTCATCGGCTGCAACACCAACCTCATCGCCCCCGTGGCGGTGGGTTCGGGCGCATACACGGCCGCCGGCTCCACCATCACGGACAACGTGCCGGACAAAATGCTCAGCATCGCTCGCGCCAGGCAGGTCAACAAGGAGGACTGGACACCCCCTCGCGAGCGGTTGACAGAATAACCGCGCCCATGTTAGAATAAACTCGTGAATATTCCCGGGCGAAGGAGGGGCGGTTATGCCGAAGAAGACCGATTACTTTGTGAACGGCTCCGAAGACGACGACTTCGTGACGAGTTTGCGGTTTGACGGCGATATGTTCATAGACGGCTCCGCCTCGCCGTATACGTCGTCGCGCCCGCCGAAAGCGGTGCAAACCATGAAGGTTATATGCGTCACATCGTGGCTCTTTGTGCTGTTTTCCTTTTTGCTCATGGCCGAGCGCGGCGAGGCGTACGCTAACCTCGGCAAGCTGCTCTCAATTAGGCCGGGCGGCGCGGGAGAGGCGCGCAGGGCCGCCGTTGCCGCCGCCTCGCGCCTGATTGTCGTGGGCAATCTGCCCGTCAACCTGCTCGGTGCCCTCGTGTCTTGGCACTCGGTACGCAAGTTTACCCGCGAGGTCACGGAGCTGTTTGTCCTCGCCGCGTTCGCCGCCCTGGCGGTGGCGGCCCTCTTCCTCATTTGGGGGGTGTAGCGAATCGGCTGATGAGCGAGGGCTACCGCCCGCCGTAACCCCCCGTCTCCCCCGTCTCCCCCGTCTCCCCGTCTCCCCCGTCTCCTAACAACTAACAACTGACAACTAACAACTAAACATCGGAGGGCCGGCTTTGTCTTGTCTGCGACTGACGCGTATCGAAAAGACATATACGGGCACGGGGCGCGTCCGCGCGCTGCGCGGCGTGTCGCTCACATTCGGCGGCAGCGGGTTTGCGGCTGTGCTCGGTTCGTCCGGCTGCGGCAAGACCACCCTGCTGAACATAATGGGCGGCTTAGACCGCTACACCGCCGGCGACCTTACCATACGCGGCGTTTCCACGGCGAAATACACCGACGCGGATTGGGACTCCTACCGCAACCGCTCCGTGGGATTTGTATTCCAGAATTACAACCTCATCGCCCACCAAACCGCGTTGCAAAACGTGGAAATATCCCTCACCCTTTCGGGTGTGCCGCGCGCGGAAAGGCGGCGGCGGGCAAGGGCGGCCTTGGAATCCGTGGGGCTTGCCGACATAGCCGATAAACTTCCCTCGCGCCTGTCCGGCGGGCAGGCGCAACGCGTGGCCATAGCGCGGGCGCTTGCCGGAGAGCCGGACATACTGCTCTGCGACGAGCCCACGGGCGCGCTCGACACGGCCACGGGCACGCAGGTAATGGAGATTCTCAAAGAAGTGTCCGCCACACGCCTTGTCGTCATGGTCACGCACAACACGCCGCTTGCCGAGCGTTACGCCGACAGGATTATCCGCATGACCGACGGTCAGATTGTCTCCGACGGCAACCCGCCCGACGGCGACACCCCCGCCCCCGCACCCGCCGCGCGCCGCCGAGGTTCGGCCATGTCCATGCGCGCGGCGGCCATGCTTTCGTTGCGGAACCTGCTCACAAAGAAAGGGCGCTCCGTGATTACCGCCGTCGCCGGCAGCATAGGCATCATCGGCGTGGCGCTTGTGCTCGCGCTGTCTTCCGGGCTTTCGGCGTATATGAGCGAAATGCAGCTCGGCGCGCTGAGCGGTTTCCCGCTCACAATCGGCACCAACGAAACGGTGGTGGAGCAAAACGGCTTTTTCGGCGGCGGGCGCGAGGCTCAGGCGGCGGAAAACGTGCTGGGTATTACAAACGGCTACGAGCCGTATCCGAGCGGCGGGCAGCTGCACCGCTACGACCGCAGGCAGGGGCAGATAACCCACCGCAACATATTGACCGACGAATTTCTCGCCTACTTAAACGCCGTGGGGCAAGCCCTGCCCGGCGCGGTAAACACGGTCATGTACACTCGCGGCGTGGCCTTCAATATGCTCTCCGGCGCGGGCGAGAGCGTCACGGCGTTCAACCCCGGCACCGGCGGCTCGGACGGCATGAACGGCGTGACGGCAAGCCTCGGCATCGGCGGCATATGGCAGGAAATGCCCGACAACGCCGCGTTTATACTCTCGCTCTACGACCTGCTCGGCGAAGGTTCGCGCCTGCCGGAGCGCGAGGGCGAAATCGCGCTCGTGGTGGACGAATATAACCGCCTTAACGCCTCTTTCCTCAACGCCTTGGGGCTGTATGGCGAAGATGGCGATTATTCGGTGGATTACTTCGTGGGCGCGTCTTTCCTCAGGGTGTTGTCTAACGACGAGTATTACACCGAGCAGGGCGGCGTGTATGTGGCGGCAAACGCCTCCGAATACCCCGCGCTCTATGAAAAAGGCTTTCCGCTCACCGTGACGGGTGTGCTGCGCATAAAAGAAAACGCCGCGGGCGCGTTTTTCTCGCCGGGCTTGGTATATACCTCCGCCCTCACCGACAAAGTGCGGCGTGAAGCCGCCCTTTCCGCCGTGGCGCTCGCGCAGGCGGAAAGCGAGGGTAATGTGCTCACGGGCGCGCCGTTCCGCGATGATAACGCCCGCCGCTCCGCCCTGCTGCGCCTCGGCGCGGACACAACCCCCACGGCGGTGAGTATCTACCCCGCCGACTTCACCGCCAAAGACGCGCTGAAAGAATACCTCGCGGCCTACAACAGCGGCAAGCCCCAAGCCGAGCAGATATACTTCACCGACCTCTCGGAGACCATCACCAACATGACCGCCACATTGCTCAACACCGTGTCCGCCGTACTCGTGGGCTTTGCCGCCATCTCGCTGCTCGTGTCGAGCATTATGATAGGCATCGTGACCTATGTGTCGGTGTTAGAACGCACCAAGGAGATAGGCATACTCCGCAGCGTGGGCGCGCGCAAGCGCGACATCGCCCGCCTGTTCAACGCCGAGACATTGATTATCGGCTTTGCCGCGGGCGCGCTCGGCGTTGTCGCCACATATCTTCTGTCTTTGCCCATAAACGCCGTTATCCGCAGTTTCACGGGTCTGGGCGGCATAGCGAGCCTGCCGCCCGCCTTCGCGGCGGCGCTCATTGCCGGAAGCATGGCGCTCACGCTCACGGCGGGGTTGCTCCCCGCCGGCATAGCCTCACGAAAAGACCCCGTGGCCGCCCTGCGGAGCGAATAAACGCCGCCGCGAACGCCGCGGGCGGCAAAAAGGAGGTCGCGCGCAATGCCGGTATTCAGTCACGCCGCCATGCTCCACGGAGCGGACTACAACCCCGACCAATGGTTAGATTACCCCGATGTTTTGGAAGCGGACTTGGAGCTGATGGAGAAGGCCGGCGTAAACTGCGTGTCGCTCGGTATCTTCGCGTGGGCGCGTTTGGAACCTCGCGAAGGGCAATACGACTTCGCGTGGATGCGCGAGATTGTAGATAAGTTGCGCGGGCGAGGCGTATATACCATACTCGCCACCCCCACGGCCGCGAAGCCGAACTGGATGAGCGAGAAATACGAAGAGGTTCGCAGGGTGGATAAAAACGGCAGGCGCGATATGAGCGGGGGGCGGCACAACCATTGTTACACCTCGCCCGTCTACCGCGAGAAAACCGCGAAAATCAACGCCGCGCTCGCGGGCGAGTTTGGCTCCCACCCGGGCGTCATACTGTGGCATATCTCCAACGAATACGGCGGGGAGTGCTACTGCCCGCTCTGCGCCGAAGCGTTTAGGGCGTGGCTGCGGGAAAAATACGGCACGTTGGAGCGGCTCAACCACGAATGGTGGAGTCATTTTTGGAGCCACACCTTCACCGAATGGGAGCATATCCACCCGCCCATGCCCCACGGTGAGATGTGTATAAACGGCCATTGCCTTGACTGGAAACGGTTTGTTACGCGCCAAACGGCGGATTTTATGAAGGCCGAGGTCGCCGCGCTGCGCGAGGGCGGCTCCGCCCTCCCCGTGACCGCCAACCTCATGGGTTTTTATAACGGGCTTGATTATTTCAAGTTTGCCCCGCTCTTAGACATTGTGTCGTGGGACAATTACCCTACCTGGCACGACGAAAACCCGGACGAGCTTGCCGTGCCCGCCTTCACCGCCCTCACCCACGACCTCATGCGCGGCGTGGGGGACGGAAAGCCGTTTTTGCTCATGGAAAGCACCCCCAGCATGACCAACTGGAAGCCCACAAGCAGACCCAAACGCCCGGGTATGCATATGCTCTCCTCTATGCAGGCGCTCGCCCACGGCTCGGATTCCGTGCAGTATTTCCAATGGCGCAAGAGCCGCGGCTCGTGCGAAAAGTTCCACGGCGCGGTGGTGGACCACTGCGGCAGGAGCGACCACCGCGTGTTTACCGACGTGGCGCGGCTCGGCGCGCGGCTGCAAGGTCTGTCCGCCGTCACGGGCTCGCGCGTGCCCGCGCGCGTCGCCCTTGTCTACGACTGGGAAAACCGCTGGGCTTTGGAGGGGGCGCAAGGCCCGCGCAATATGGGCATACATTATTTGGAAACCCTCGCCGAGCACCACCGCCCGTTTTGGGAAATGGGCATAAACACCGACGTGCGCGACATGAGCGGGGACATCTCCGGCTACGATTTGGTTATCGCTCCCATGCTCTATATGTACCGCGCCGGCTTCGCGCGAAAACTCGCGGCCTTCACGCGCGGCGGCGGCACGTTGGTGGGCACTTATTGGAGCGGCGTGGTGAACGAAAACGACCTGTGTTACCTCGGCCCCCGCCCGGGTGAAGGCATGGCGGAAGTCTTCGGCGTGCGCGCCGAGGAGATTGACTCTTTGTATGACAGCCAGCGTAACAGCTTTACTTATGAAGGCGAAAGCTACCGCCTTTCGGAGCTGTGCGAGCTTGTCGCAACCGAGGGCGCGGAGCCGCTCGCCGTATACGGGCAGGACTTCTACGCCGGCAGACCCGCCCTCACGCGCTGCGGCCACGGCAAAGGCACGGCGTACTACATCGCGGCAAAGCCCGAAGCGCGTTTCCTGAAAGCGTTTTATGCCCGCCTTGCCGACACGCTGAACCTTCGTCCGCCCATAGTCCCGGCTGTGCCCTGCGGCGTGGAGCTGACGCGCCGCAAAGCCGAAGGCGGGCGGGAGTACTGGTTTTTCCAAAACTTCACGCGCGAAGGTATCTCCGTGGAGCTGCGCTTCCCCCTGTACAACGCGGAAACGGGTGAAGAGGCCTCGCGCGCGGAGCTGAAACCCTATGAATCCGGCGTGTATACCGACACGGCGCCTTGATGTTATCCCGTCAATCCGCCGATGATTATCCACACAGAGGAGGATAGATATGCAGACAGTTTACAAAGGTTATTTATAACGGGTGTTTTTTACGTATCCGGCAAAGCGGCACGCATACCCGAGCAACAGCACATATCCATCCGAACGGAAAGATGTCCGCCTCCCCGAAAGGGGAGGCACCGATAGGTTGTTGCCGTCAATTTCCGGGGTAACGCCTAATAGCTCTCCAGCGTCTCAATAAAGCATTTGAGGGTGTCTGTGGCGTCTAAGTAGGCATATTCCCCGCCGCCGTCGCCGTATTTGCCGCGCTGGGCAAGCCTCATGCCGAGGCCTTCCGCCGAGGCGATAACCCCGTCTGTGCCCTTCACGGCGAAACCTATATGGTGCAGCCCCTCGCCGCGCGTGTCTAAGTGGTCTTTCCACACGCTCGCCCCGCCGCCCGGCTGTATCAGCTCCAGGGTCAGCCCGTCGCCCATGTGGAAAAACGCCATGCGGCAGTCCGCGTCGGGGGCGGGCTTGCCCATATACGTCGTCCGCGTCACGGCGTATTCGCCGCTGCCCACGGTGTCGGGCTCGCTCACGCCGAGAAACGCCGCGAAGGCGCGCTTGGTCCGCTCTATGTCCCGCACAATCCACGCTATCTGCACGGGTCTCGCGCTTACTCCCTCCATAGTCACACACGCCCCCCTATCGCATTTCAACCACTATATCGTTTTCGCTTGCCATATCCGCGTCCGCAATCAGATTGCCCGGCAGCAGCTTGCCGTTGAGCGTCACGCTCCCCACGCCGCTTTGCGCGCCGTGGGGGTTGAGTACCGTTATACGCAGCGTCTTGCCGCGCAGTTTCTTCACCATGCTCCATTCTTTCCAGCAACCCGGCGCGGACGGGTCTATCACAATGCCTTCGGGCGTGGGGCGCAAACCGAGTATGCCCTCCACGGAGGCCACCATCACCGTGGAAGCCGTGCCCGTGAGCCAATGCACATGGGAGCGCCCGGCAAACGGGCTGTCTTTGCCCTCGGTAAACTGCCCGTGCGCGTACGGCTCGATTACGCGCTGCTCGGCCTTTTCGTTCATATACGCCGGGCTGGTCTCGCGCCAATATTCGTAGGCTCTGTCGCCGCGCCCGAGCAGCGCTTCCGCGAGTATGGCCCAGCCTTGCGACTGCGAGAATATGCCCGCGTTTTCCTTCGCGCCTTTATTGAAGCACACCGCGAGCGCGCCGGGAAACGCGTACTTTTCGTAGGCGGGGTACATGAGCATAAGGCCGTGGGGCGTGTTCAGCTCCCTGTAGGCCGTGTCCATGGTAACCTTGCCGTATTCGGCGGAAGACACGCCGGAGATGACGCCCCAGGACTGCGGGTTGAGCCACATAGACGCTTCGGCGTCGCCGCGCTTGCCGATAACGCCGCCGTCTTCGCGGAAACCCCTTATCCAGCGGTCGCCGTCGCGACAAAGGGTGTTTGCCTTGTCGCCGATGTCCGCCGCGAGGGTGTCTAAGTAATCGGCATACGCTCCGTCGCCCCGGCGGCGCGCGTAGTCTTTGAGCACACGCGCGGCGTAGTAGAGCTGAAACAGCACAAAGGTGGATTCGCCCATTTTACCCAAGCGCAGGCAGTCGTTCCAGTCGGCGTGCAGCCCGGCGGGCATGCCGTGGCCGCCGAGGTTATTCATGGAAAAAGCCACGGCGCGCTTGAGGTGCTCATACACAGGCGCCTTTTCGGGTTTATCCGCGAAGGGGATTTCATAGTCGAGAAAAGCAAGCTCACCCGTCTCGTCTATATACTTCTTCACCGTGGGAAACAGCCAGAGCGCGTCGTCGGCCCGGTAGCTCGGATGCCCCGTGTCTTTGACGTATGAAGCGTCGTCGGGCGTGTCCTCGTACCCCGCCTTGTGGGTGTACTTCACAAGCGGCAGCCCCGCCCCGCAGGATACCTGCGCCGAAAGCATAAACTCTATCTGCGCCCTCGCCATATCCGGCGCGAGGTGTATTATGCCCTGTATATCCTGCACGGTATCGCGGTAGCCGTAGCCGTTGCGCAGGCCGCAATACTGAAACGAGGCCGCGCGCGACCATATGAAGGTTATGAAGCATTGGTAGGCGTTCCACACGTTCACCATGTTGTTAAACTTTTCGTCGGGCGTGCGGACTTGCAGATTGTCGAGCTTGGCGTGCCAATAGGCTTTCAGCTCCGCCCACTCCTCGTCCGCGCGGCCCGGCAGCCTATATTCGGCAAGCAGGTTCGCGGCGTCTTTGTCGGGTTTTTGGCCGAGCAGATACGTCAGCGTCACCGTTTCGCCGGGCGCTAAGGTAAACTCGCTCTGCAAGGCACCGCAGGAATTGGAGTTGTAGTTTAAGTCTCCGCGTAAACCGCGCTCCGCCCCTATGGGGTTGTGGTAGCCGCGATACGGCCCCACGAAGCTCTCCCTGCTGCCGCAATAGGCGGCCACGTCCGCCCCCGCCAGCCCGAAGAAACGCTCCTTGGCGGGGTCCTTGAAGTTATCGTTGTAGCGTTGCATTATGCGGTCGCCCATGAAGTATGTGCGCGAGATAAACAGCGTGTACTGCAAATTGACCTGGTCCTGCTCGTAATACGGCTCGTTGGTAAACTCCACATAGCCGGTCACGGCGAGAGAGCGCGGCTTATCGCCTTTGTTGGTAATCTCGGCGCGCCACACCTCGTGCGAACGGCGGAGCGGAACGTAATAGAGCGTCTCGGCGGCGATGCCCGAATATTCGGAGCTGATTACGGTGTAGGCCGTGCCGTGGCGGCAGACGCATTTGTACCGCTCCGCGGGCTTGCCCACGGGCATCCACGAGGCCGACCAATAATCGCCGCTTTCCATGTCGCGCAGGTATATATACCTGCCCGGCTGGTCGGTGGTCACGGAATTGAAGCGGTAGCGCGTAATGCGCCCGCTCGCGCCCGACTTCACGAAGCTGTAGCCGCCGGCGTTGTTGGAGATAATCGCGCCGTATTCGGGCGAACCGAGGTAATTGGCCCAGGCTTGCGGCGTGGCGGGGTCGGTAATCACATATTCCCTGTTTTGCTCGTCAAAATAGCCGTATTGCATAGCGTATCTCCCCCCTTTATCTAATGTCGTACACGCTCCTTAACGTGATGTCGCCGCCCTCGCCCGGCGAAAGGCCGCCGCGCAGTATGCCCACGGTCTTTTCGCCGCCGTGCAGGTCGAAGTAATTATCCGAAAGCCGCATATCCCCCCGCGTTTGGTCAATTTCCACCGCCATGGCAAACGCCTTCGCGCTCACGGTGAGCGTGTCGCCCTCCTCCCGCACGCTCAGGCATGGGTCGGCAAAGTCGAAATGTTTGGGCGGGCAGAGCAACACAACGCCCTCGGATACGCCGCACGAATAGGAAAAGTATTGGCTGTATATATCCGCGCCGCGCAGGTCAACCGGTTCAAGCCAGAGCGAAGAGAGCGGCGGCACGGTCACGGTCTGCCCGCCCGCGCGGAGCGGCCGCCCGCCGCGCTCGCGCAAAGCCCATGTCGCCGTGCCGGCAAACGGGCGCATTGTTTCGTTGGTCACGGCAAGGCGCATTGTAAGGCCTTCGTCTTCGCAGGAGAGCAGCACGGGGGCGAAGAAACGCTTGGCGAAGTAGTGAAGGGCTTTCCAACGCCCGAAGTAGTCAATAGACGACCACGAGGCCACGGGCCAACAGTCGTTTAGCTGCCAGTAGAGCGCGCCCATGCAATGCCCCCTGTGCCGCCGCCAATGCTCCGCGCCGCACCTCACCGCTTCCGCCTGCAAAAGCTGCGAGGCGTAAAGCAGAGTGCCGAAGTCGCGCGGGTAAAGGTAACGCTCGCCGAGATACGTCAGTATCTTGGCGTTCGCCCCCTCGTTGCGCTGATGGCGCTCCATAACGCGCGAGAAGATATTGCGGTCGCCCGGTTCCGTGAAAGCCTCCACGGTTTTCAGGCAAGGGAAAGACTGAAAGCCAAACTCCGAGCAAAAGCGGAAGCGCGCGGAGCGGTATGAGGTAAACGGCTTATTGCCGTGCCACACGCTCCAACAATGCGCGTCGCCTCTGTCCGGGTCGTTCGGCGCGTCGAAACCCCCGCCGCTCGAAGGCGAGGAAGGCCAATAGAATGTGGCGGGGTCGAGTTCGCGCAGCACTTCGGGGAAGATATGCTCATACATGCGGATATACGCCGAATACTGCGCCGGGGTGTGGCGATACCACTTGTCGAGCACAGCCGTCTCCATCTCGTTGTTGCCGCACCAAAGCCCCAGGCAGGCGTGGTGGCGCAGGCGGCGGATATTGTCCGCGAGTTCGGCGCGTATGTTTTCCTCAAAGTCGGGCGTAAGCTCGTACATGGAGCAGGCAAACATAAAGTCTTGCCACACAATCAGCCCCAGCTCGTCGCAGATGTCGTAGAAATAATCGGGCGGGTAGTGCCCGCCGCCCCACACGCGCACGCAGTTCATGTTCACATCGGCGCAGTCTCGGAGCAATCGCCTTGTGCGCTCATAACTCGCGCGCGGCAATACGCAGTCTTCGGGTATATAGTCCGCGCCCATGGCGAATATATCCGTGCCGTTGCAACGGAAACAAAAACCCTCGCCCCGGTCGTCTTTTTCGCGCGCTATGGTAAGCGCGCGCAGGCCGATTCGGCGTTTCCAGGGAGCGGAGCCTTCTCGCGTGACAGCCACGTCATACAGCGGCTGCGCGCCATAGCCGTTGGGCCACCAAAGCTGCGGGCAGGGGAGTTCCACCTCCGGCCAACCTTCATACACCGCGCCGTCGGGAGCCGTCACGGCGGCCCTCAACCCCTCGCCCGCCGCCCGGAAACGCAACGTCACGCGCCCGCCGGAGTGAACCTGCGTGATATACACGTCCGTGAGCGGCGGGGTGTTGTAAGCCGCCACGGATATGCCACGCCAGACACCCATATCCGGCAGGTGCGGCCCCCAGTCCCAGCCAAACATGCAGTGCGCCTTGCGTATATGCGGAAACCCGCGCATAGCGTCGGGCGAGCCTTCCACGGGGCAAAGGGCGTATTGTTCGGCAATATACGCCGTGGGTGAGCGGAAACGTATCAGCAGCGTGTTTTCGCCTTCGGTGGCAAAGGGCTTAATATCGTATTCCCAAAGCCTGTGCATATTGCGGGCGCCGCCCACGCGCTGCCCGTTGATATATATATCGCAGATTGTGTCAAGCCCCTCGCAGCGCAGCGTAAGGTTCTCTGCGGCAAGCATGTCCGCCGTCAGCGCAAACCCGCGCTCATATTCGCAGTCGCGCGCCATGAGCGCCAAGGCGGCGTCTTCGTTGTGCCGCCAATACGGGTCTTCCATCTCCCCGGCGGCAAGCAGAGCCGCGTATACGGAGCCGGGCACCTGCGCGGGCAGCCACGCGGAGCTATCGGCGCGCCGCGCGCGCCATTGGCCGTTGAGCGGCAGTTCTCGCATTATTCGCCCTCCTTTACCGTAATCAGCGCCGAGAGCCGTATATCCTCGCACGAAGCGCCCACCATAACCTTATATTCGCCCGCCTCCGCCGTAAAAACGCCCTCGCCCTCGTTGTAATAGGCAAGCTCGCTCGCGGGCAAGCGCAGCGTCACGCGCGCGGAGCGCCCGGGGTCGAGCGTGAGGCGCGTAAAGTCGGCAAGCTGCAATCGCGGGCGCGGCACGGCGGAGCGCAAAGCGGCAAAATACAGCTGCGGCGTTTCGTCGCTTCGCGTTTTACCGATGTTTTTCAGCGTAAACGAGACCTCTTCGCCGTCTATTATCAAGCCCGAATAATCAAACGAGGAGTAACTCAGCCCGTGGCCAAACGGAAACTGCGCCTTGCCCCTGTAATACATATAGGTGCGCCCCGCGTCTATTATGCGGTAATCCATTATATCCGGCAGCGCCGCGTCCGGGGGCAACCATGTCATGGGCAGCCTGCCCGCCGGCGAATAATCGCCCGCCAGGGCCCTTGCCGCCGCCGTGCCCGCGCCCTGCGCCCCCGGAGGGGCAAATATTATGGCGGGAATGTCTTCATATCCGCGCTCCAAAGCGAAAGGGTAGCCTGCCGCGAGCACGAGCGCAAGCCGCGGGCACGCGCGCAGAAAGGCGGCGGGCAGGTCGGCGTGGGAAGGCGGGAAGGTTATGCCCGGCCTGTCGTAACATTCCCTGCCGCAAATGAGCGGGTGGTTGCCCATCACAAGCAGCGTGGTGTCGCTGCCGCGCGCTAACTCCAAGGCGTGTTCCCTGCCGCAAAAAAGCGTTTCTTTTTCCAAGGTCAGGCTCGGCGCGTCGGCTTTCCTGCCCTCCTGCGGTGTGCGCTGGTCTTGCGAGAGCGGCACGGCCGACATTATCCGCCCGTTTTCGTCGAGATACAGCGGCGCTTTGTTGAGCGCGAGCAGCTGCCCGTTATCCTCCCAAAACAGCTCATACACAAACCAGCCGCCCACCCTTTCGGAAAGGCAGGAGCAAACGCCCTCGAAGTCCACGCGCAAATAAAGGCCCGTGGCGGCGTTTTGGTAGCTCTTCGCCCCGTAGCCCCAGTCTATCTCCCAAAACTCCGCCCTGTTCTCGCCCGTGCCGTCCGTACGCACATCGCCCCGGCCGTCCACACGCACCCAGCCGCCGCCGAGGCGCAGCGCCACCTTGGAGCGCATATTCGCGTAACGCACGTTGGCCTCGCCGAAGCGCTCGCGCGCACCGGCAAGTATTGTCACATAGTAAGGCGGCGACCCCGAATACCAGTCCGGGTAGTGCAGCCCCGCAAGCTCGCCGATAACGGCAATATTATCCGGATTTTTGAGCGGCAGCAGACCGTTGTTTTGCAAAAGGACAATAGACTCCTCGGCGGCCCGCAGCGAAAGGGCGGCGTGTTCGGGGTGGCAAAGCCGCGCCTTGTCGCCCTTATACGGGCAACGCGCGTCAAAATGCCCTAAGCGCGCGCGCACCCGCAGTATATTGAAGAGCGCGCGGTCTATGCTTTCCTCCGTTATAAGCCCCATATCAAGCGCCTGCCGCGCCGCCTCAATCACCGTCTCCGCTTTGTCGGTAAAGCAGTCCATGCCTGCGGCAAGCGCGGCGGCCATGGTGTGCGCGTGGGAGGGGGTGTGGCGGTGCTCGTTTGCCACTTGCCCAAACGCCCCGCCGTCGCACACGAAGAAGCCCTCGCAGCCCCACTCGCCCTTCACAACCGTGAGCAGTTCGGGGTTCACCGTGGCGGGCACCCCGTTGATTTTGTTATACGCGGTCATCAGCGAAAGCGCCTTGCCCTCGGTAAAGGCGTAACGGAAGGCGCGCAGGTAATATTCGCGCTTGTCGCGTTCGGGCATTACCGAATCGGAAAACGACCTGTCGCGCTCGTTGTTGTTGGCGTAAAAGTGCTTGGGCGCGGGCGAGAGCTTTATGTAATACGGGTCGTCGCCGTGCGCGCCGCGTATGAGGGCGGCCGCGAGATGCCCCGCGAGCAGCGGGTCTTCGCCGTAGGCCTCCTCCGTGCGCCCCCAGCGCATATCGCGCTCCGGGTCAATGGTGGGAAACCAGAGCGTCAGCCAGCCCTTTTTCCCGGATAGCTCATACATCGCCCTCGCCTCGTCGGCTATGGCGTTGCCGATGAGGCGCATTAACTCCTTATCCCAAGCGCAGGCGAGGCCAAACGGTATGGGATATACCGTGGTGGCCTCGGCGGTGTTGCCGTCGCGGTCCACCACCCCGTGCGCCCCTTCGCCGCCTATGTGGTATTCGCCGATGCCGAGGTGCTCTACGGCGGCTTGGCGGGTGGGGAGCAGGCCGAGTTTTTCTTCGCGCGTCATAGACGCGATAAGCGCGCGGATTGCTTCGTCCGTCACAGCGGCAGCTCCGCTTCCGTCTGCCCCGGCGCGAAGACAAGCTCCCCGCCCGGCGCGCGGGCAAGGCGCACGGTGAAGCCGCCGTGCTCGCCGCGAGCGGTAACTTTCAACGCCGCGCCCACGCGCGCGGCTCTCACGGTAAAGCGTTCGCGCCCGCTCGAATCGGTGAGCGCGGCGGCAGCGTCGCGCGCCTCGTAGGCCGTGATTACGGGGTTCACGTGGTAATCATACGCGGCGGTATCGCCCCGCCCCGCGGCAACCAAACTGTTTTCCCTCACATACACGGGCAGGCTGAAATAATCGTGCCGCTCGCGGTAATACCGCCCGCCCTGCCTGCCCTCGCCGGTAAACAGGTGCGTCCACACGCCTTCCGGCAAGTAATATTCCGCCATGCCCTGCGGGTTGAATATGGGCGCCACCAATATGCTCTCGCCCAGCATATACTGCCTGTCGAGTCGGCGGCACACGGGGTCGGAGCCAAACTCCAAGACCATGGGGCGCATTACGGGCAGACCCGTGCGGCGCGAGAGCGCCGCCTGAGAGTAAATATACGGCATTAGGCGGCATTTCCACACGGCGAAAAACTTCAAGACCTCCGAGGCTTCCTCGTCAAACAGCCACGGCACACGGTATGAGGAGTTGCCGTGCAGGCGCGAATGGGTGGAGAAAAGCCCGAAAGCCACCCAACGCTTGTAAAGGTCGGGCGCGGCGGTCTGCTCAAAACCGCCTATATCGTGGCTCCAAAAGCCGAAGCCCGCCAATGCCAAACTCAGCCCGCCCCGCAGCGTCTCGGCCATGGATTCGTAGGTGGCCTCGCAGTCGCCGCCCCAATGCACGGGAAAGCGTTGGCAGCCCGCAGTGGCGCTGCGGGCAAACACCACCGCCTCGCCCTCGCCGCGTTCGGCCTTCACAACGTCAAAGACCGCCTTGTTATACAGGTACGCGTAGTAATTGTGCATCCTCTCCGGGCAAGCGCCGCTATGGTAGGCGCAGTCGGTGGGTATACGCTCGCCGAAGTCGGTCTTGAAGCAGTCCACGCCCTCGCCCATCAGCCGCCGCAGGTGCGATTGATACCAAAGCGCGGCGTCCGGGTTGGTGAAGTCCACAATGCCCATGCCCGGTTGCCAGGCATCGCATTGCCACACATTGCCGTCTTTTGTTTTCAATAGGTAGCCATGTTGCGCGGCCTGCGCAAACAGCGGCGAGCGCTGCCCGATATACGGGTTTATCCACACGCAGATTCTCAGCCCTTTTTGTTTCAGGCGCGAGAGCATGCCGGGCGGGTCGGGGAATATGTCCGCGTCCCATGTAAAGTCGCACCAGCGGTATTCCTTCATCCAAAAGCAGTCGAAGTGAAACACGCTCAGCGGGATACCCCGCGAAGCCATGCCGTCCGTAAAGGTGTTCACCGTGCCTTCGTCGTAATCGGTGGTAAACGAGGTGGAGAGCCACAGCCCAAACGACCACGCCGGCGGCAGCGCGGGCTTGCCCGTGATGTCGGTGTAGCGCGAGATAACCTCCCGCATATCCTCCCCGCCGATTATCATGTACCGCAGCTCTTCGCCGCGCACGGAAAACGAGAGTTTGGACACGGCCTCGGAACAGACCTCAAAACTCACCGCTTCGGTGTGGTTTACAAATACGCCGTAACCGGAGGAAGAAACGCAAAACGGCACGTTTTTATACGCCTGTTCGGATGCCGTGCCGCCGTCTTCGTTCCAAATATCCACAACCTGCCCGTTTTTCACAAACGGCGTAAAGCGCTCGCCAAAGCCGTATATGTCTTCGCCCACGCTCACGCGCAGGCGCTCGCGGCAATACGGCCCGTCGGGCGCGGTGAGGTAGGCGAGCTGTTTCGGGTCGGAAGCGGTGAGGAAACGGCCGTTATGGTAATATTCCACGCAAAACGCGTCTTTACGCACCACGGCGGAAAGAGAGCCGGAGGTGATAATAACCTCCTCTCCCTTGTCTTCGCAACCTATGGCGCGTTCCCCGCCGCAGAGGGCGAAACCGCGCGGAAAAACCTCCGCGCCGCCGATGTAATGCCGCAGGGTAACTTGCAACGAGCCTTCAAGGCACGAGGAAAAGGTCAGCTCAAAGAGCGGGCCGCCCAGCGTCTGCCCTTTGTGCGAAACCCTCATGGGGGCTATGTGCAGCGTAACGCCGCGCGCGCCCACGCGCGTATCGCGCGTTTGCGCGCAGGGGTAGACCGTAACGCCGGGGCGCGTCAGCCAGTAACCGTTGGAAAACTTCATCGCGTCACAGCGCCGCCAGCAGGGCCGCCACATCGCCGGCCGAGCAGAGGGAAGGCATGGCCTTTTCCACAAGCGCCTTTGCGCTTGTGTAGTTCATCTCCCTCACGGTGCGGCGCACACGCAATATCTCCGTGGAAGTCATACTCAGCTCGTTTATGCCGCAGGCTATGTAAAACTTGGCCAGCGCGGGGTCGGCGCCCGTTTCGCCGCACAGCCCGCAGGGTATATTGTGCCTTTTCGCCGCGCAGATTGTGTCATACACAAGCCGCAGCACGGCGGGCGAGGAGCCGGAATACAGGCGCGCCACCTTCTTGTTGCCCCTGTCCACGGCTAAGGTGTACTGCGTGAGGTCGTTGGTGCCTATGGAAAAGAAGGCGGCCTCCCGGGCAAAGGCGTCGGCGAGCAGCGCCGCGGCGGGTGTCTCCACCATCATGCCCACGGGTATATCGCGGTCAAACCTCTCCCCTTGCTGCGCGAGCTGCGCCTTGACATTCTCCACTAAGTCCTTCGCGCGGATAAGTTCCGACATTTCCGAGACCATGGGCAACATGATTTTGACCTTGCCAAACGCCGACGCGCGCACAATGGCCCGCAGCTGCGAACGGAACAAGTCTTCGCGGTCGAGGCAGTAGCGTATGGCGCGCCAGCCGAGGTAAGGGTTATCCTCTTTGTATATACCCAGTATGGGTATATCTTTATCGCCGCCGGCGTCAAGCGTGCGGATAATCACCTGCTTTCCCGGAAACGCCTTGGCCGCCTTGGCGTAAATGAGGAACTGCTCCTCCTCTGAAGGGATAACGTCGCGGTTTACAAACAAAAACTCCGTGCGGAAGAGCCCAACGCCCTCGGCGTCGGATGCCGCCGCGCGCGCAATATCCGTCTCAAACCCGATATTCGCCAAAAGCTCCACCACGCGCCCGTCGCTTGTGGCGGACACAAGCCCCCTGTACTGTTCGAAGTTCTCCCTCTCCTTTTTCAGGTTTTCCAGCAACGTGGAGTGTTCGCTGAGCATATCGCCCGCCGGTTCGGCAATCACATCCCCGATGTCGCCGTTGATAATCACCTGCACGCCGTCTTCAAGCGAACGGATGTCCACGCCCACCACGGCCGGTATGCCGAGCGAACGCGCAATAATGGTCATGTGCGACGTCGCGCCGCCAAACGCGCTGATGAGCCCCTTGCATTTGCTTTGGTTGAGCCCCGCCACCAAAGACGCCGAGAGTTCCCACCCCATGAGGATACATCCGTCGGGGAGGGTGCCGGCGTCGAAGAGCTTCTTCCCGCCGAGCACACTGAGGTAATTGTTCTTCACATCGCGCAAATCGTCCGCCCTGCCGGAGATGATTTCGTCGTCGGAAAGGCGCAATATCTCGGCATATCGCTCATAGACCGCCTCCACCGCCGTCTCGCAGCTGCAACATTCCGTCGCGAGCATATCCTTGACCTCGTCTAATATCACCGAGTCTTTCGCCAACAACATATAGCCTTCCAAGATTTCCGCGCGTTCGTCGCCGGCGGACTTCGCCATTTCACCGAGGTAATTGGACAGGATATTTACCGCTTTATACAGGCGCTTGCTTTCTGTGGCGGGGTCATAAGTCCCGGCCGTGTCGCGTCCCTCGCCCGCGCCCCGGCGGTCGTTGAGCGCGTACACGCGGCCGATGCCTATGCCGGCGGACACGCCGATGCCCTGAAACTTACGCATCGTGTTCACCCGGCGTGTGCGTCAGCACTTCCAGCACAGCCGCCATGCACTCCGCCTCGTCTTCGCCCTCCGCGATAATGCCGATGGTTTCGCCGTGCTTCACCGCCGCGCTGAGTATGGTAACTAAGCTCTTGGCGTTATAGGTCTTTCCGCGCGCCTCAATGAGCACGGAGGACTTATAGGCCATGGCGGCTTTCATGAGCAGGCTCGCGGGGCGCATGTGCAGACCGGACGGATTGGCTACGGCGATTTGTTCCGATAACATTGTTCTACATCCTTTCGCAAACTGTCAGTCGCAATATATCACAAGCGCATTGTTATGGAAACGGAGGGCGGAAGCCGGCAAGCGCGGGTCAATCGGCCCTGTGAACAGTTTTTCCAACGCGCTTTGCTTGGATTTTCCGTGGGCGCAAAGCAGTATGGCGCGGCTGCGCATTATCTGTTCCACACCCATGGTGATGGCTTGCGCGGGCACCTGCCCGGCATCGCTGAAAAACCTCGCGTTCGCCGCCCTGGTGTCTTCCGTGAGCGTCACCACGCCCGTGAAACCGGAAAACACACAATGCGGTTCGTTGAAACCGATATGGCCGTTACGGCCTATGCCGAGCAATTGAAGGTCAATGCCGCCCGCGCCTTTGAGCTTGGCTTCATATTCGCGGCATTCGCTCTCCGGGTCTGCGGCAAGCCCGTTGGGGATGAAGGTATTGCCGGGGTTAATGTTCACATGGTCAAACAGTTTCTCGCGCATATAGCGGTGGTAGCTTTGCCCGTGCGCGGGGTCAATGGGGTAGTATTCGTCGAGGTTGAAGGTGGTCACGCGGGAAAAATCGAGCAGCCCGTCTTTGTACATAGACACCAACTCGGCGTATATGCCCTCGGGCGTGCCGCCCGTGGCAAAACCGAGCACACAGCGCGGATTGGCGAGTATTTGCGCGGCGATTACAATGGCCGCCCTCATGCTGAGGTTTTTGTAGTCGGTCGCTTTGAGCGCGGTCATACGGAAGAAACCGCCACATCGCCGAAAGAACAAAGCTCGTGGCCGCGCTCGGCAAAATAGCCTCTCATCTCTTCGCACGTTAGGATGTCCATTTCCAGCGCGCGCTCCACGTTGTAGGCGCTGCCCATATACAGCGCGCGGTCCATGTACGCCGGGTGGCACATGACCTCCAACGTGCCCGCGCCTTCGCGCGATTCGAGCAGCCGCTTGAGGTTCCACACCGTGGCGCCCTCGCCGTAGAAGCCGCCCTCAAACGCGTCCGTGGTGGCAAGGCCCCGCTCGGCGCAGTACGCCCGCGAAAACCCGTATTGGCGGATAGGCAGCTTGCGCTTCGCGGCAAGCTCCATGAAGAGCTCCTGCATACCGGGCAGACAATGTATGTGGTGGTGTGTGTCCAAATGGTCCGCCTTTATGCCGGCGGCTTCCATTTTGCAAAGCTGGGCCTCCAGCTCTTCCCGCGCTTCGTCTAAGCTCAGTTCCCCGCCGCGCGCCAAAGATTCAAAGCGCCGCGGCTCGAAGAAACTGCCGTCGCCTTTCGTGAGGGTTTTGTAGCGGGCGGTGCCCGCCTTCACGCCGGATGTGAGCGAAAGGTGCGCGCCTATGCCCAAGCCGGGGTGCTCGGAGGCCACGAGCACGGCGTGGTCGAAGGCGGGTTTTGTGGCCATGAGGGAAGTCGAGCGCACAAGCCCGTGTTTGTAGGATTCGAGCACACCGAGGTTCACGCCCTTGGAATAACCGAAGTCGTCCGCGTTGAAGATTACCTTCATGCGCCCGCGCTCTCCCCGCGTTTCCTGTATAAATCCACGAACTCATAGGCCATATCCCTGGCGAGCATTGCCGTCATCAGATGGTTTTGCGCGTGCACCATGAAGAGGTCCACCTCCACGGTCTCCCCGCCGGCTACCTTGTGTATGAGGTCGGTTTGCGTGAGGTGAGCCTTCGCCAGCTCGCCGTTGGCCTCCTCCAAATAGTTGAGCGCTTCATTGAGACTGCCGTCTTTCGCGGAGGCGATGGCCTGCATGGCGTAGCTCCTCGCGCTCCCCGCGTCCACAATCATCTCCATGATGAGCAGCTCCATATCCGCCCTGTCCATACGCGGTGCCTCACAACCTTTCTGCACGCAATTTTATATCGCTTTGAGAATAACCGGCGGCGGGTTCACTTCGACTTTTTCCTCTCCAAAGCGCTCGACAAAAACACAAACGGTATATACACAAGGGTGGCAAGACCGATACAGGCAAGCTGCACCGCGGCGCCCTGCCATGCCCAACCCGTGGCCAAAAAGCCGGAGAGCACGGGCGGGGTGGTCCAAGGCACCAAATAGGCGACCGGCGGCATAAAGCCGGAAGCCGTGGCGATGTAGGACACCAAGAAGCACACTAACGGCGCGAGGACAAACGGTATGGCAAACACGGGGTTAAATACAATGGGCAAGCCGAAGATGAGCGTTTCGCTGATATTCAGCGCCGTGGGAGAGAGCGACTCCGCGCCGAGCTTGCGCAAGCGTTTGGAGCGGCCGGCCACAACGAGGGCGAGCGCAAGGCTGAAGCACACGCCCGAACCGCCCAAATGCACAAACGTGTCGAGGAACAGCTTGTTGAAAATATACGACTGCCCGTTGCCGGTGAGTATGGCGTTGTGGTTGTAGAGCATTATCGCGGGCACGAAGGGGAGCAGGAGGAACTCAAACACGTGCATGCCGTGGACACCGAACGCCCAGCAGAGGTTGGTGAGCAACACGATAATCAAGCCGAAGGCAAACGAGCCGCCGATGCCCACAAGCACATTGGCAAACAGGATATTCACCAACTCCAGCGCGTTACGGTTTGCCACCGCCTTAAACAGTTCGCTCGCGCCTATCATAACGAATAATGTGGCAAACACGGGCGCGAGCGATACAAACGAGGAGACGGCCGCCGGAGGGATAAAAGACGGCGTGCGGATAGCTTTTCCCGTTTTGGAAAGACGCGAGAAGATTTCCCCCGCAACCAACGCCACCAACACGGCGGAGAATACGCCTTCCGGCGCGGTGTACTCGGCTCGCAAGAGCGCCTCGCGGATGTCGGACGGCAACATGCACAGATACACCGCCAGGGCGGTGGCGGAGGCGAGGGCGCTGTCCACATCGTCGTAGCTTTTCGCGAGGCTGTGCGCCACGGGCAGCACGGCAAGAGCCGCCACAACCCCGTATACGCCGTAGAAGAGGATTTTGTTAATGTAGGGCAACCACATGAGCCAACCCGAAGCGACAAACAAATCGCCGAGATAGCGCGCGGAGCCGTCGGCGAAAGTGCCCGCCGGGAACTTATCGAGCAAATCAAACACGCTCACCGCAACGAGAAGGGGCATGAGCACTTTCAACCCGTCTCTCACGGCGGCGATGTGCCTCTGCGACGAGATGCCTCCCGCCACAGCCATGGCGCCGTTTGTTATTCTCGTGGAAAACTTCGTGTAGTTCACAGCGCTCACTACTTTTCGTATTAACTCCGGGTACGCGCCGCCGAACAGTCATACGCCGCGAACCCGGTTGCTTCCCGCCGATTAACGCGCGCCCCAAACGCGCGCGGCGTCACTGCGCGGCCAACTCCAAAATCTGGTTATACACCTTCTCGCCGTCCATACGGCCGTATGCCAACATATCCACCACGCCGAGCTTTGTGGACGAACCTTCCAAAGCCCGCCTGAAACCGGGCTCCAAATATCTCACTTGCGGTCCGAGCAGGAGAATGTCGGCCGCGGACAAGTCCTTGCGCGCCTCCGACTCGCTCATGGCAAACAGCTCCATTTGCGAACCCTGCTCCTGCGCCACGCGATTGACTTTTTTCACAAGCAGGCTTGTGGACATGCCCGAACAGCATACGAACATCACACGCATGGACATACCTCCCTAGTATGTGATGAGCGTATTGTATCACAAGGTTTTGCTCATGTCAAGAAAGCGGCGCGCAATGCTTTTCGGTTTTTTGCGCGCTCCGGCTCGCGCCGTCGCGCGTCAGCCCTGCGCGTATCCGCGCCGGTTTTTGTTGTGGGCGCGTATGAGGCGCACCACGTCGTCTATGTTGAGAGGTTTGCCCGTGTGGTCGTCCATGCCCGCCTGTATACACCTGTCCACGTCGTCTTTGAACACGTTGGCGGTCATCGCCACAATCGGCAAGTCGCTGTGGCGGGGGTTGCGGCGTATGCGCCGCGTGGTTTCCAAACCGTCCATCTCCGGCATCTGCACGTCCATAAACACGAGGTCGTATTTGTCGGGGTTGCGCTCGAGCATACTCAGCGCCTCTATGCCGTTTGCGGCGCAGTCTATCTCCGCGCCGGAGCTTTCCAGCAGCGAGCAGAGGATTTCCCTGTTTATCTCGATGTCTTCGGCAAGCAAAATGCGCCTGCCGCAAAACTCCCCCGGCACAAGCTGCTGCCCGCCGTGCCGCTTGATGCCGTCCACCCCTATACATTCGCACATACAGGAAATAACGTCCGAGGAATATATGGGCTTTTGCAAAAAACCGCTCGCCCCGGCGTTTAGCGCCTCTTCGCGAAATTGCTGCAAGTTTGTGGCGGATATGAGCACGGCAAACCCTCTTTTTTCGGGGCAGCGCTCGTTGATTTGCCGCAGCAGCTCTATGCCGTCTATGCCGGGCAGCAGGCGGTCTATGAAGCAGAAGTCATAGGGTTCGCTCCGCTTCATCAGCTCCAGCGCGCTCTCGCCGTCGGAGACCGTGTCGCACACGCAGCCTATATGCGAAAACAGCACGGAGAAAAACCGCAGTATTGTGGGGGAATCGTCCGTAACCATTATCCGCAGCTTCTCCCAGTCCACAGACGGGTCGAGCCCCGCGTCGTCGGGCGCGTCCCCCACGGCGGCCTTAAACGTGACGATAAACTTCGAGCCCTTTCCCGGCTCCGACTCCACGGCAATATCGCCGTCCATAAGGTCTATAATCCGCTTGGAAATGGTAAGCCCAAGCCCTGTGCCGCCATACTTGCGGGAGATGCCGCTGTCCGCTTGCTCAAACGCCTTAAACAGCAGCGGCAGCCGGTCGGGCTGTATCCCCACCCCGCTGTCCGTAACCTCCAATATCACGGTGGCCATACCGCCGCTCTCGTCGCCGAGCATGGCGTTCATACACACCGCGCCTTCTTCCGGCGTAAACTTCACGGCGTTGGACAGCAAGTTTATCACCACCTGCGCGAGCCGCTGGCTGTCGCCCACCAACACGGCGGGCAGGCGCACGTCGTAGTTGAAACAAAACTCCTGCCGCTTTTCGTTGAGGCGAAAACTCACCACGTCAATGCACTTTTTCAGCGTCTGCCTCAGCGAAAAGCTCTCCGCCGTCAATTCCAATTTGTTGGCCTCGATTTTGGCAATATCAAGCACATCGTTTATCACGCCGAGCAAATGCGCCGACGCTTCCTCAATCTTCGCGAGGGCGTAGTCCTTGCGCTCGGCGCTGTCGGATGCCTTGCCGATGGAGGCCATGCCGATGATGGCGTTGATGGGCGTGCGCATCTCGTGCGACATATTGGAAAGGAAGTTGCTCTTGGCGTGGCTTGCCTCGATGGCTTGCTTTAAGGCCTGCATACGCTGGCGGCTGTACAGCTCGCGTTCCACCGCGCCCGCCACCGCGTCCGCCACTTGCGCCGTCAGCCGTATGTCGTCTTCGCTCCATTCGCGCCCGCCGCCATGCCGAGCCACGCTCAGCACACCCCAAAGCCTGCCCTCGAAATGCACGGGCGACCATATAAACGACGAGTCCCCCCGGCGGTATACGCGCGTATCGTCGCGCCCGTCGCGCGTCGCCACATAGTTCTCGCCGATTAAGCCCCGCAACCCCCGCGCTCCCCGCGCCCTGCCGCTGCCGTCGTTCCAAAGGTATTCCTCGGTGTCTTCCTCGTTGCCGAGCGGGATAACGGCGGCGTCCTGCGCCTGCAAAAATGTGCCGAGCCGCTCCAGCGCGCCGCCGATGGCCTCGGTACCGACGTTTTCCGCAAGGAAGGCCTTGGTTATGCCGGTAATCAGTTCCTCGCGCAAAAGGCGCGCGCCGAGCATATCGTTCATGCGGCGCACGTCCTCGCGCATGGTTTCCACATTGTGCAGGTTGTAATAGTAAGCGAAGCACACGTCCCCGTCGCTGTAGCGCGCCTTTTTTATGTGTACTTCCATGGGCATAATCACACCAAACCGCCCGGTGTGCAGCCATTCAAACGACAAATCGAAGGAGTCGCTGCCGAAGATTTTCTCGAATATCAGCGCCGCCTTTTCGTCCGATTCGCGGCCGTCGGGTTGATATTCGGTGGAATGGGCACTCACAAAGTCCACCATGTGCGTGTTTACAACGCTTTCTCCGAATATCTCCGCCGCTTCGTCGTTTATGGCGAGTATGCGGCCCGCGGCGTCAAACATCAGGCAGCATATCGGGCAGCTTTTAAGCATATCCGCCATACGCTCGCGGAGCACATCGCCCGCGCGCGCCGTTTCCACCGCGCCTTCCACTTCGCCGCACCTCCTCCGGGGGTGTGTCCGCACCGCCCCGCCCATTTATGCCCATGTTATCAGTATACCACCCTCCGAGCCCGCCGGTCAAGGGGGGCATTGCCTCGTCGGCGCGGCAAACACGCGGATTATCGGAAGCCCAAGACGGATACCCGTACATTGCCGTAGGCGCGCGTGGCGAGCAACTCCTTTCGGGGTCATTGTATAACATGGGAAGAAGGTATGCTTTTATCCCTTTTTCCCGTGCTTTCCGTAGCGGCTTTCGCCGCATTGCCCGGCGCGCCGACAGGTGGTATAATTACCTCGCAGCCGCGCAGCCGGGAGGTGAAGCCCGTGCCACATGACCGCCACATACTCCATTGCGACTGCAACAGTTTCTACGCGAGCGTGGAGGAAGTCTTCGCCCCGCGGCTCAAACTTGTGCCCATGGCCGTGGCGGGCGACCCCGAGGCGCGCCACGGGATAATACTCGCCAAAAACGAGCTTGCCAAAAAGCACGGCGTACAGACCGCCGAGACGGTATGGCAAGCCAAGCGCAAATGCCCGTCCCTTGTGCTTGTGCCGCCGCGCCACGGGCTTTACGGCGAATATTGCGAAAAGGTCAACGCCATATATGAGCAATACACGCCCCTTGTGGAGCGTTTCGGCATAGACGAGTCGTTCTTGGACGTTACCGGCTGCCTGCGCCCGTTCGGCGAGGACGTTATGCGATGCGCCCACGACATACGGCAGCGCGTCAAGCGCGAATGCGGCATTACAATCAGCATAGGCGTATCGTGGAACAAAACCTTCGCCAAGCTCGGCAGCGATATGAAAAAACCCGACGCCGTGACGGCGATTACCCGCGAAAACTGGCGCGAGCTTGTGTTCCCCCTCCCCGCGGGCGATTTGTTATTCGTGGGCAAGAAGACGGCTCAGGCGCTTGCCAAAATGGGCGTTACCACAATAGGCCACATAGCGGCATTGGAGCGCGCGCTGCTTGTCAAGCGCTTCGGCAAGCACGGCGAGACTCTGTACGCCCACGCCAACGGGTCGGACGGTTCCCCCGTGGCCGCAATCGGCGGCGGTGAAAACGTAAAGAGCGTGGGTAACGGCTTCACCTTCAAGCGGGACTTAAAGAGCGAGGGCGACATAAGGACTGCCGTGAGTTACCTCGCCGGCAGCGTGGCGAGCCGCTTGCGCAAACACGGCGTGAAGTGCCGCGTGGTGCAGGTGGCAATCAAGGACGTAAACCTCGGCACCATATCGCGCCGGCAAACCCTGCCTTTTCCCACGCACCTGTCCTCGGACATCACCGCCGCCGCGCTGGGACTAATCGGCAGACACTGGCAAAGCGGCAAACCCATACGCACGCTCACCGTCACGGGGGAGGGGCTTGTGCCCGCAAGCGAAGCGGAAGGCGGCCAACTCTCCTTCTTCGATGAAGACGGCAGGCGGCAGGCGGAACGCGCCGAGCGCTTGGAGAAAACGCTTGACGCTATCCGCGAGCGCCACGGCGGCGGGGCGGTTATACAAGGCAGCATAATAGACAATGATTTGGGCATACGCGAAACATGAGGGAGCAATATGACCACAACGGCCATGAGGACAACGCCGATGCCCACCCGAAAGCAGCGTCATTGGCAGGGAGCCGTCGTCGCCGTAACGGGCGGCAAGTTCCGCCTCGGCGCATACTTCACGCAGGGGCTCCTCTTTTCGCGGATTGGTTTTCAATCGGTATTATCCTTTGTATGCAGCAACCTCTTCCCCATCGCCGCCTGACGGATGAAGAGGGCGGTATTATCGCCCTCTTTCCGAAAACCCCTTTTGTACTCTTCCTCCGATTATTAAAGGAAGCGACAGCCTCCCGGAAGCCGCGAAGAGGTATTGACAGCCTCGAACGGCGAGTGTATAATACGTTGCGGGTCACGTTGAGGTCAATCGGTCGGCATCGGGGAGCAAAATCAAGCGTATCAACCGTCGCAAGCGCGAGATTGCCGCTAAGTCGCAATATGGCGGACGGAGCGCGCGAGGCGGCACCGGGGTTGGGGGTTGCGCGGAAAGCGGATTGGCAAATTGTTCAAGGCGGTTATGGAGGAATTAGCTCAGTTGGTTAGAGCGTCGGATTGTGGTCCCGAAGGTCGCGGGTTCGATTCCCGTATTCCTCCCCACATGGTATCCATAGCTTGGTTGGCTAAAGCGCCCGACTGTGACTCGGGAGGCGGCGGGTCGGACGGCCCACTTTTTGGATTGCGGAGGAAAATAATGTTATGAGCGCGAAAGCGATAATCACATCGGTGTTGCCGGGGTTTATGGAGTTACTTCCGGAGGAGCAGCTCGAATTTGACCGCATCAAATCCGTCATAGAGGAGACCTATCGCAGTTTTGGTTTTGTTCCGCTCGACACGCCTGTCATCGAGCGAAGCGAAGCGTTGTTTGCGAAAGCCGGCGGAGAAACGGAAAAACAAATATATTTCGTCAACAAGGGCAAGGAAGACCTCACGTCCACGGCTTTGAGGTTCGACTTAACCGTTCCGTTGGCGCGCTACGTAGCCGACCATTTCAACGACCTCTCATTCCCTTTCCGGCGTTACCACATTGCAAAGGTTTACCGGGGAGAGCGCCCGCAAAAAGGACGCTTTCGCGAGTTTTATCAATGTGATATTGACGTTATCGGCAAAAATGTCCTCAGCGTCAAGTATGATGCCGAGATTCCGGGCATCATTTATCGGCTTTTCAAAAAGCTGAACTTCGGGGCTTTTACCATCCGCATCAACAACCGAAAAGTACTCAACGGCCTGTTGCGTTCCTTCGGTATGACGGATAAGGCGGCCGACATCCTGAGAACCATCGATAAGGTCGAGAAATTCGACGGCCAAGATGGCTTTATATCGGCGTTGATGGAAATCGGCCTGGAGCGAGAGCTCGCCGACAAAACGCTTTCCTTCATTTCAATTAAGGGCTGTGTTTCCGAGGTTGTGTCCGCCCTGCGCCATCTCGGAATAAAAGACGCGTTGTTTGACGAGGGCGTTCGCGAACTTGAAACAGTAACAAAAATCATGACCGAAAACGGTGTTGACCGGTCATGCTTTATGATTGACTTGTCAATCGCGCGCGGGCTTGACTACTACACCGGCACGGTTTATGAAACGCGATTCAACGATTATCCGGAGCTGGGTTCCATATGTTCCGGCGGGCGTTTCGATAACCTCGCCTCACTCTACACAGACCAAAAGCTGCCCGGCGTGGGCATTTCGATAGGGCTTACGCGCCTATTCTCAAAACTGCGGGAAATAGGCGTAATTGACTGCGCCCAAAAAACGTCTGCCGACGCCGTCGTTGTTCCGATTGCCGAAAACAATTCAGCCGCCGCCATGGAGTTGGCGGGCAAGCTCCGCGAGGGCGGTTTCGCGATTGACGTGCTGTTGGAAGACATGAGCATTAAGCAAAAATTCCGATATGCCGACAGGAAAAACGCGCAATTCACCGTGGTAATAGGAGATGAAGAAGAAACGACGCAGACCGCCGTGCTTCAGTACGCGGTCAACGGGTCTCTTGTAAAAGAAAGCGTTCCTTTTTCCGGGCTGGCGGTACGCATACAAGAAGTACGGCCGCAAGAAAGGCGGTGAGCGTTATGCCGCGATACCGATTTCAGATATTAACCCCGGCAACAATGAAACCGCTTTAGTATTCGGGCTTGACTTTGACAGGCAAACTCGGTGTAACTAGGTACTACGGTAACCGTATAATTGTTGTTATTGGCATATATTATGTAAGCGACAGTATTCTTTGCCAATCTATCAATTTCACTTTGTATTGTCGCCCCTCTTCTGTGGTCTTTCATTGTTCCATGCACATAAGCCGTAAAGTTCTTTGGCTCAGATACAACATCAGGTTCGTTAATATATTCATTTGTTCTAATCGTTGATTTTGCTCCCGCCACGGTTCTATTCGTGTCAGTCGGTGAAATCGTACCCCAAGAAAGGGTCATTCCGAAAACATGAAAATCCCCCGTGTGGGATGGTCCGGGAGTGGTTCCAGGTACAGTGGTTATTACTATGGGGCTTGACTAGATGAGGGCAAGATGATACCCTGAAAAGGGTGGATATATCAATGGAAAACAAGTATGCTGTCCGTTCAAAAATTTCAGAGGCAAAATTCCGTGAAATTGTCAAGTAT
>JAIRWH010000076.1 GCA_031253545.1 Oscillospiraceae bacterium | reverse complement strand
GCGCGGATATTATCTTGGGCAACCATTCGCATTGTGTGCAACCCGTGGAGTGGCTACCGGGCAAAGACGGCGGGCAAGCCTTGGTGTTTTATTCGCTGGGTAATTTCTTTGCCGACCAGTATCTGCTCAACCCGCCCATACCCAAGACGGAGTTTGCCGTGTTGGTGGATATTGAGCTGTGCATGGAAGAAGGCGGGGCGGCGGAGTTTGTGTCGGCGGGATACCGCCCCACGTTTACGCTGAAATACAAAAAACAAGATTCGCCCAACGGGCTTGGGTATTATATGCTGCCCGCGGGCGACTATATCGCCGCCGAGCAGATGCCCGACGTGTTTACGAGGAACTCCGAGTGGCAGATGTGTAAAGACGCGTTTGCCCATGTGAGAAAGATATTCGGCGACGTAATCACGCCGCTGGGTTAGCAGGGGCGGCCGTCTTCGCGCAGAAAGCCCCGGCGCGTGACGGCGCAAACCGCTCGCGAGTCGAGCGCGCGCATGATGTACATTGGGTTGAGCGCCGGCTCGCGGACTGACAGCTCCAAGCGGCAGAGCAACCCGCCTTCGGCGCTCTCGCAGTCATAGGCGCGGACAAGGGGTAAGGCGTTTATTTGCCGCGCGGTTTTTTTCGAGCGCGTCTCGATGAGCAGCGGTGAACCGAAAAGAGCAAGAAAGTCTTGCGGCGGCAGGGTTGTGGCGACAAATATCTCGTATACGCCCCAACGGGCGGAGGAGGTGGGGGTATCGGGAATATACGCCCTGTGGACCGCGATGCCTTCCGGCAGGCGCGAAGTGAGCAGACCCGGCAGCGCGGAAGGTTCCGCGTATTGTTCCACACCGAAGTCGAGGATTTCGTCTAAGCCCGCGTAGCCCACGGACAGCGGGAACGCGGCGGAGAGGAGCGGGTGGGGGTTGAAGCCTTGGGAAAAGCGCAACGGCAGGGCGCAGCGGTAAAAGCAGCGGCGGAAGGCTTCCAGCAGCTCTAAATGGGACATGAAGCGAGCCCGGCCCGTCTTGGAAAAACGCAGCCTCATGTCAGCTTTCATGGCCTTTGCCTCCGCCCTCGCACGCGCCGCAGCCGGAGCAGGCCTCGGCGCAGTCGGGCGTGGTGACGCCCGCAAGCGCGCGTTGGTATTCTTGCCAAAGGTGGCGGGCGCGGACACCCGCGCGTATGTGCGCCCACGGGAGCGCCTCGTCTGCGGAGCGAGCGCGCAGAGCGTAATCGGACGGGTCTATGCCCTGCGAGGCGAAAGCCTCTTGCCAAAGCCGCGGCTTGAAGTGTTCGCTCCAAGCGTCAAGGCGCGCCCCCGCGCGCCACGCCGCCTCAAGGGCTTTGCCCGTTTCCCCGCCGCCTCTTGCCAATACGGCCTCCCAGTAGCTTGTGAGCGGGTCGTGCCAACGGAGCGTGACGGCGCGGGGGCATTGCGCCCTAAGCAGCTCCGCGCGGCGCGCCATTTCGGCGGGGTGTATCATCTCCGCCCATTGAAACGGCGTGTGCGGCTTGGGCACAAAGCAGGAGACGGAGAGCGACACGCGCGGCGGGGCGGCTTTGCCGCCTTTTGCGGAGCGGTGGCGGGAGATTACTTTGCGGGCGAGGGCGGCTATGGCCGATACGTCTTCGTCGGTTTCCGTGGGCAAGCCGAGCATGAAGTAGAGCTTCACGCCGCCGTGGCCTCCGGCGAACGCCGCTTGGCAGGCGGAGAGCAGCTCGTCTTCGGTGAGGTTTTTGTTGATGACGTCGCGCAGGCGTTGCGTGCCCGCCTCCGGGGCAAATGTGAGCCCGGATTTGCGCACTTTCAGCGTTTGCTCCGACAGCTCCGACGAGAAGCTGTCTGCCCGCAACGACGGGAGCGAAAGGTTGACGCGCCTCGGAACGGTGTATTCGAGCAGTTCGGCGCACAGGCGTGAGATGTGCGGGTAATCGCTTGAGGAAAGGCTGGTGAGGGCGATTTCATCGTAGCCGGTATGCTCGCAGGCAGCTTTGGCCCGGGTGAGCAATGTGGCGGGGCTTGCGGCGCGGACGGGGCGGTTTGCCCAACCCGCCTGACAAAAGCGGCAACCTCGGCGGCAACCGCGAAACAGCTCCAACATGACCCTTTCGTGGACGACCTCCGTGTTTGGCACAACCGGGCGCGTCGGAAAATAGGCGGTGTCGAGGTCGGCAACAACGCGCCTGCGCACGGGCGCGGGGCCGCCGTCGCCGACGGACGCGGGCACGTAGATGCCTTCGACGCGGGAGAGGGACCGCAACAGGGTTTGTTTATCGGAGCCTTGCGCTTTTGCTTCGAGCAGCAGCCCCATGAGTTCGAGCGTGACCTCTTCGCCGTCGCCTACGACGAAAGCGTCTATGAAGTCGGTGAGCGGCTCCGGGTTCAGGGCGCAGGGACCGCCCGCTATGACGAGCGGCGACAAACCCGACCGCGCGCGGGCGTGTATGGGCACTCCGCCGAGGTCGAGCATATTCAGCACGTTGGTGTAACACAGCTCATATTGCAACGTGAACGCGATAACGTCGAAGTCGCGCAGAGCGCGGCCGCTTTCCAATGAAGGCAGGGGGGTGTCGCTTTGCCTGAGCAGTTCCTCCATGTCCGGGCGCGGCGCGAACGCCCTTTCGCACCACACGTGCGGCAGGGAGTTTATGAGGCCGTATAGGATTTGCAGCCCCAAGTGGGACATGCCTATGTCGTAGGTATCGGGGAAACAGAACGCCACCGACAGCCTGACATCGGCGAGGTCTTTCATAACCGCGCCGTATTCGCCGCCGGTGTAAGCGGCGGGTTTGCGTATTGAGGCGAGCCGCTGCCCGAAGGATTCGATAAAGCCCAATGTATTACCTCCGCCGTGTACGGAAATCGGCGCGCTTGCCGTATAAGCGCATTATCTCACGGCGAAGGGCACGCGTCAAGGTATCGAACGATGGGAGGCGGTTGTTGCGGCGGAGCCGATTTTTGCGGCGCGGCGCAAAATCTGCGGGCGGAACTTTGCCGCCCAAAACCGCGAATATCACCCCTTCGCCGGAGGGGGCGGGGGTAAAAACGGACGCGGGAAAGGCCGCGCGGGGCGCTTTTCCGGGGCGCGGAATACATAATTCCGTGCATAAGTCTGTGGAAACGTGGGAAAAGTCTTGCCCTCACGGCGTTGCGCGTGATAAAATAAATGGGCGAAAACACATTGCGGCGAAGGGGGCGGGGGCATGGTCGAAATCAAGGGGCTTACAAAGACTTACGCCGGGGGGCGGACACGCGCCGTGGACGGCTTAGACTTAGAGGTGAAAGACGGCGAGATATTCGGCTTCATAGGCCCTAACGGGGCGGGCAAGACCACCACCATAAAGATGATAGCGGGGGTGTTGCGCCCGGATACCGGCTCCGTGCGTATCGCCGGCGTGGATATGTCCGCCGAGCCCGTGCGCGCCAAGCGCAACTTGGGCTATGTGCCGGACACGCACGACGCTTTCGACAAGCTCACGGGCATAGAGTACCTCGGCTTCATCGCGGACGTATACGGCGTGGACGGCCCGGAGCGCAAAGAGGGCATGGAAAAGTACCTGCGCCTGTTTGACCTGCAAAGCGCCGCGCGCGACAGCATAAAGAGCTACTCGCACGGCATGAGGCAAAAAATCATGCTCGCCGGGGCGCTGCTACATAACCCGCCGCTTTGGATATTAGACGAACCCATGACGGGCTTAGACCCCGCGAGCGCGCTTTTGCTCAAAGAGGCCATGCGGGAGCATTGCCGCAGCGGCCACAGCGTGTTCTTCTCCACCCATGTGCTCGACGTGGCCGAAAGGCTCTGCCACAGAATCGGCATTATCCTCGGCGGCAAGCTCGCCGCCGTGGGCACATTGGAGGAACTGCGGGCGAACGCCGCCGCCGACGCCACCTTGGAGCAGGTGTTCTTCTCCGTGGCGGACAAGCAGACGGAGGGAGCGCGGCTATGAGCGCGGGCAGGGAATATTTCCTCCTTTTGCTGCTCCAAATAAAGCTGCGCGTGCGCTCCGGCTCCGCGGGCAAGCCGCGCCCCCTGCACACGTTTGCCGTGGGGCTTGCCGTGGTTTACATGGTCGTGGCGGTCTCGTTCTTGGAGGTCTTCATGCTCGGCCCGCTGTTTACGGCGGCCAAGACGCTCGACGACATGGCGCTGCAAGCCGGGGGGCTGACCTTAGCCAACGCGCTGTTCGGCTACGCGCTGTTTTTGGTCATGGCCATGTGCCTTGTGCTCGGCACAGTCACGCTTTTGAGCATAGTGTTTTTCGCCAAAGACACGGAGGTGTTCGCCGCGTTTCCTTTGCGGCAGGGCAACGTGTTCGCCTCCAAGTTCACCATATGCTACTTGGCGGAGCTGGGCTTTTCGCTCTTTTTGCTCGCCCCCGCCGCCGGCACATACGCCCATTATGTGGGTGTGCCGGGCTCGTTTTGGCCGAGGCTCGCCTTTGCCGCGCTGCTGCTGCCCGTGCTGCCCTTGGCGTTCGCGGCGCTTGTGGCCCTGCCGCTCACGGCCGTGTTCGGGCGCATGAGGCGGCGCGGGTTGGTGGGCGCGGCGGCCGGCATGTTGGCTGTGGCGGCGCTCGTGGCGGGGCAGATGTGGTTTTCCGCGTCTTTGAGCAGGCTCTTTTTGGGCGACGCGCTCTTGGAACTCCTCAATGGCAACAAGGGGTTTATCACCTCCTCGTTGGGCGCGTTTCCCCCGCTGCTCTGGCTCACAAGGGCGGTATTCGACGGCGGGCTCGGCGCGCTCGGCGCGGCGGCGCTGTATGTGGCGGTCACGGTAGCGGCGCTGTTGTGCGCTTTGGCCGTGTCGCGCGCGGGCTACTACAAGGCCGCCTTGGCTCACGCGGAGGCGGCAAAGCGCCGCGCCGCCGCCGCCGTTTTCCTTCCCGCGGCGAAACGGAGCGTCACAAAGGCCGTGTTCGTCAAAGAATGGAAAAGCCTGCTGCGCTCGCCCGTGTTCGCGCTGAACAGCCTCACAGGCGTGGTGGTGTTTCCCGTCATGATAGCCGTCTCTGCGGTCGGCGGCTCGTCGTATGCCGTGGTGTTCGAGCAGCTTGCCCAATACGGCGTACCCGAGCCCATGCTCTGGATGACGCTCTCCGCTGTGCTCGGCTTCGTGGCGAGCATAAACCCCGCCGCGTCCACCGTATTCTCCCGCGAGGGCAGGGGTCTGGACCAGATACGCGCCCTGCCGCTCACACCCGCGGAGCAGCTGCGCGGGCGCATGCTCTGCTTCCACAGCATCGGCGTGGGCGGCGTGCTGCTTTCCTTCGCCGCCATGTTGCTAATGCCCTTAGACAAGGGCATAATCGCCCTTTCCGCCTTCACGGGCCTGGGCATCTCCTTCGCCGCCACGGAAATCTCCGCCGTGCCCGACTGCGCCGCGCCCAAGACGCGCTGGAGCAGCGACACGGAGGCTATGAAACAAAACTTCAATTCGCTGCTGGGCATGATATACGCTTTCGCCATGCTCCCGTTGCTCCTCGGTCTCGGTTACACGGTCACGTTTTTCGCGCCGTTGGAGCTTGCCGCTTGCGCCGTGGTGCTGCTGTCGCTCGCGGCGGCCCGGGGCGCGAGGGCGTGGAACGTATGGCTCACGGCAAAGATGCTCGACGGTTAACGCGGCGAAAAAAGGAGGTGAGCGGTTTGCGCGGATATGTCAAGGCGCGGCGAGTGTTTGGGCGCGCCCTTTGCGCGGCGCTCGCGCTTGTCTTGTGCCTGTCGTACTGCCCGCTCGCCGCCGCCGAAGACGACCCCGAGCCTTCCCTTTCCCTTTCCCCGTCCCCTTCGCCTTCGCCATCCCCTTCGCCGCCGGACACGGCGTGGGCTTACGCCGCCCGCGTGGTGCTTGAGGAAGCGGCGCGGCTTTCCACGGGGCGCACGGTGAGTTTTTCCGAAAGCCACATACGCTCCGCCTTGTCTTCCGACGGCGGCAACATATACGGTTTCCCAAGGGGCTACAACGAGCCGGGCGACCGCACGATGGTGGCGGCATACCTCACGCGCGGCGTGATGTGCGGGCCCGTGCTCTCGGCGGGGCTTTACCAAACCATGCGCGCGCGCGCCGTGCTCTACTTGGAGGATACCTCCGCAGCCTCGCTCAAAAGCGCCGTGGACCGTTACGGCGCGGTGGCGGCGGTCAACTCCGAGGGCCGCCACATGGCGCTGCTCGACCGGAACGATGCCGAATCCGCCTTCCTCGTGGCCGACGGCGCGGCAAACAACGGCGCGGGCGGCACATATTACCTGCCGTATGAGGCCGCCGCGTTTACCCAAGCCTACGCCGTGGACGGCGTGGATTACCGCCTTTACGACAAAACCTACGAGCACGACTTCTTCGGCATGAGCCACCTTACGGGCTTCGGCCAAAACAGCGCCTACTACGCCTCCGTGTTTGAGGTCGCCGCGGGCGGCGAATCCATACAGGCCGTCACGTTCTTCGCGCCCGGCCCCGACACCGTGGCGGAAATCTATATCGCCCACATAGAGGGCGGCAATGTGCCCGCCCGCCTGTCCGACGCGGCGGCGGGTTCGCCCGCGCGGTTGGAGGGCGGCGCGCGCACATATCTCGCAAACCACCCCGGCTACCACACGGTGGAGCTTGCCGAGCCTTTCTTCGCCGGGGAAAAGGGCGCGGTGTTCGCCGTCATAGTCAAGGCCGAAACCCCGCGCGGCGTTACCCCCTGCCCGTTGCAAAGCGCCTCCCTCGGCTCCCACGCCTCCGGGCGCGGCTACCTTTCGCCCGACGGCGCGGACTGGCAAGACGCCTATGTGACCCAAAGGGCGGCCGTGTGCGTGAAAGCCCTCGCCGCGCCGCATATATCGCCCTCGCCCTCCCCGTCCGCGCCGTTGCCGGGCGGCGTGGAGGAAATCATCGCGGAGCCTTCCGAGCTGTTTCTCTCCACGGGGCAGACCCACAGGTTCACGGCGAAGGTCATCCCGGCGGACGCGCCCTCCGGGGTCACATGGCACATAGCGCGGGACGAATATTATACCGCGCCCGCCCCGCCGTATATAGCGGAGATAGACGACGGCGGCAACCTCACCGCCCTGTTGCCGGGCGTGTGCTACGTGTACGCGCAGGCGGACGACGGCTTTACCAAAAGCGCGCCGCGCAAAGTGACCATACAAGAAGTGCCGCTCACGGGCGTGAGCCTTTCGCGCAGGAGCGTGACCATGCCCGTCGGCACGGACTTTACGCTCCAAAGCGCGGTAAAACCCGCCAACGCCACATACCGCGACGTTACCTACATAAGCTCCGACAGCTCCGTGGTTTCCGTGGAGCCGCTGTCCGGCATAATGCGCGCGACAGGCGAAGGCGTGGCCACCGTTACCGCCCGCGCGCGCGGCGGTTTTGAGTCGCGCTGCGTCGTTACCGTGTCGCGCGCTCCGAGCAAGGCGGTGAAAATCGGCTCGCGCTTCACCCCGCGCGTGAGCGGCGCGGCCGAGGGGCAGCCTATCCTCTGGGACATCTCCAGCCTTTCGCCCTATTTCGAGGCCGAGCTCAACGGCGATGCCATCCGTGTCCGCGCCGCGCAGGAAGGCGGCGTATTGCTGAAAGCGCGGCAGGAAGACCCCGACGGCGTTGCCACATGGCGGCAGAGCTTCCATATAGAGGCCGTGAAACCCGGCTTGAAGCTGAATATCGCCTCGCCGTTTTTGTCCGGCGGCAAACTCGTGCTGTGGATAGACGAAGGCGGCGCGCACCCCCCCTCCACCGCCACGCTCACGGCCGAACGCGCCGACGGCAACGCGGCCACCTTGCTCGGCTTTGAGTGGAGCTTGCGCAACAGCGGCATTGTGGCCTTGGAGCAGGGCACGGATTACCGCCGCGCCTCCGTGACGCTCACGGCCTTATCTCCGGGCACAACGCGCGTTACGGCGGAGAATTACAACGGCGGCAGGAAGGCGCGCCTTACCGTGCGCGTGCTGTATAGACCCCCGGAGGTTACCATGCGCAAAAGCGGCCTTGTGCAGCTGCGCGCCGGAAAGACCCTCCAGCTCCGCGCCGCGGGGGTCGGAGGCAAACTCTGCGACAGGAACGTGCGCTACTATGTGCGCGACGCGGGCAGCGACGCCATGCACACCTCCGTCAACCCCGTGGTCACGGTAAACGCCAAGGGCAAGCTCACGGCGCACAGGCCCGGCAAAGTCGTGGTCACGGCGCGCGGCGCGCCCTACGACTCCACGGCGGTTTTCGCGAGCGTGACGGTGGAGGTTATCGTGCCGCTTGTGCGACTGCGGCTTTCCGAGCGAAGTTTCCGCCTTGCGCCGGGCGAGACCGCGTCCGCGGACATCACGTATAACCCCGCCGGCACCACCGAAAAGGGCGTGTGGGCGTATTCCGAAGACCCCGCCATAGCCCGCGCGGAGGTGAAGGACGGCGCTCTGCAAATCACCGCCCTGCTTCCGGGCAAAACGAGAATAATTGTGGAATCCACGGCCAGGAAAGGCAAAAAGACAGGCTTGTCTTGTGTGGTAAGCCCATAAGGCGGGCGACACCGGGTTTCGGCTGAAAAGGGGTGTGCGTGTTGGAACTGCGCTTTTTGGGGGCGGCCCGCGAGGTTACGGGAAGCTGCCACTGCCTGCGCGCTTGCGGCGTGACCGCGCTCATAGACTGCGGTATGCGCCAGGGGCCCGACGGCGACGCGGGGCTGCCGCCGTTGCCCGTAGCCGCCGCGCAGGCGGATTATGTGCTGCTCACCCACGCGCATATAGACCACGCGGGCATGCTGCCCCTGCTGAAAAAACAGGGCTTTCGCGGCAAGGTCTACGCCACGGCCGCCACGGCCGACCTTTGCTCCATAATGCTCAAAGACTCCGCGCATATTCAGGAGCAGGAGGCCATGTGGCGCAACCGCAAGGCCCGTCGCGCCGGGGAGAAGGAAACGGAGCCCCTCTTTACCGTGGAGGACGCGCAGGCCGTGATGGAGCATTTTGTGCCCTGCGCCTACGGCGACACATTGCCGCTCGCGCCGGGGCTGAGCGTCCGCTTTTGCGACATGGGTCACCTGCTCGGCTCGGCGTGTGTGCGGGTATGGGCGGAAGAGGGCGGGCGCGAATATAGCCTCTGCTTTTCCGGCGACATAGGCAACGCGAACCAGCCGCTGCTGCGCGACCCCGCCGTGATTGACGAGGCGGATTGTGTAATAATGGAGGCCACCTACGGCGACAGGCTGCACGAAACGCCCGCCGATTACGCCTCGGAGCTTGCGCGGGTTATCGGGCGCGCCTTGGAGCGGGGCGGCAATGTGGTGATTCCCGCGTTTGCCGTGGGGCGCACGCAGGAAATCCTCTACTTCCTGCGGCAGGTAAAGGAGCGCGGCCTGCTCGGCAAGCTCGGCGGCTTCCCCGTGTATTTAGACAGCCCGCTTGCCAACGAGGCCACCACCGTGTTTTTGCGCCATGAGCACACATGCTACGACAGCGAGGCGGCGGAGCTGACGCGGCGCGGGGTTAATCCCATCGGCTTCGAGGGGCTGCGCCTTTCGCTCACGAGCGAGGACTCCAAGGCCATCAACACCTCCGGCGAGAACGCCGTTATTATCTCCGCCTCCGGTATGTGCGACGCGGGGCGCATACGCCACCACCTGAAGCACAACCTCTGGCGGCGCGAGTGCGCCGTGGTCTTTACCGGCTACCAGGCCTACGGCACCACGGGGCGCGCCCTGCTTGAAGGGGCAAAGCGCCTCAAGCTCTTCGGCGAAACGGTGGACGTGAACGCGGAAATCGTGAAGTTGCAGGGCATTTCCGGCCACGCGGACAAGGCGCAGCTCCTTGCGTGGGCGGGCGGCTTCAATAAAGGCCTTTGCCGTTTCTTCGTCGTGCACGGCGAATCGCATGTTTGCGATAGTTTTGCCGCGCTCTTGGCAAGCGAGCAGGGGCGAAGCGTGTTTGTGCCCGGGCGCGGCGGCGTGTGGGATATTACGGCGGACAAGTTGACGGCGGCGGGTTCCGCCCCCTCCGCCCCGCGCGCGCCCAAAAAGCCCGCCGCAGACACCCTGCGCGCGGCCTTGGAAAAGCTCGCCGCGCTTGCCGCGCGCAGAGCCGGCGCGCCTAACCGCGAATTGCGCAAGATGACCGCGCAAATAGAGGCTCTTTGCCGCGAATGGGAAACGGGCGGCTGACAAAACACGCCCCGCTCCGCAAATGGGGCGGGGCGGATACGCCGAGAAACCCCCTCCCCCCTTTCGGGGGAGGGGGCGGAAGGTTTCCCCGTTATGTTTCACCGCTTCGCGGGCGGGCGCCCTAATCCTCCGTATATTCGTCGTTGAAAGCCGGCAAATCGTCGAAGTTCGGCGGGGACCAAAGGCGCAGGAAGCAGCCCTCCTCGGCGAGCAGCTTGATTTCCTCCGGCCACAGCACCGCCACGAACGTATACGGGGCGTAATATCCGTCGTCCGTCACCATAAACGCCCCGACCGCTTCCCGCATACGGGCGATAACATCGGCGCGGAAAGCCTTGTCGGCGTCGTCTTTTGCCTGCCGCTCATACTCGTCTAACCGCCCGGGCAGCGCCTCGATATAGCCCTCGGGGTCGGCCTCCCAAAGCGCGGCCTCGCCCTCGGCGGGGGGTCCCGCGCCGTCTTTCCACACGCCCGACGCCCAGTATTCATACATCGCAAACCAGTCTATCTCGAAGTAGTCCCGCTCCCACAGGTAATCACGCAGGTAATCCTGAGCGCCCGGCAGATATACCGCCACCTTGAGCGCCTCGCCCGGCAGCGCGCCGTCCATAGCCTTCACCAGCGCCTCGGAGATGTGTATGGGCAAGCCTTCGGGGGTTTCTTCCCATATGGGATGATTGTCGTCCTCGCCGGTGAGCACCGCTGTCCACGGACGCGGCGCGGAGTCGGGGGCCGTGGGCGCGCCGGCGGGCGGGTATTCCGCGGAAACGCCGGGCACATCGCCGGGCGCGGGGGCGGGGGCAAGGCGGGGGACGATAAACACCGCGACCCCGACGGCGACGCAGGTAAGCGCGCCGACCGGCCAAAGCCTCACAAGGTTCGTTTTGGCGCGGGGGCGGGCGGCTTCGGGAGCCGCGGCGGCGGCCTTCGCGCGGGCCAATATGGCCTCTTGCCTGTCTTCGCGGGGCAGCATACTGTCGAGCGCCCGGATAATCCTTTCGTCTTTCATTGCAATTCACCCTCCAATTTGGTTTTGAGCAGTTTCCTCGCCGCATACAGCCTGTGGCGCACCGTGCCTTCGGGCAGTTTCAATATGTGCGCGATTTCCTTGGTGCCGTGGCCGTGGTAGTAGTAGAGGATTACGGGGGTTTTATATCTGTCGGGAAGCAGGCGCACCGCGTCCAATACCCGCGCGTGCGCCTCGTCGCGCTCCGGCGCGGGGGTGTCGGCGTGGTCGTCTAAGTCCTCGCGGCGGCGCCACCAATGGCGGAGCGCGTCTTTGCAGACGTTTGATGCCGTGCGGATGAGCCACGCCTTTTCGTGCTCCTCGCCGTCAAAGGCGGGAGCGGAGCGGATGAGCTTCACGAATGTGTCGGCCGCAGCGTCTTCGGCATCGGCGGCCGCGCCCATATAGGCAAAGCAGACACGGTATACCGCGGCAAAATGCGTGCGGTAGAGCCGCTCTATTTCGTTGTTCGCGCGCAACAACGGCTTTGCCATGCGCCATTCCCCCCCTGCTTATAATACGATTGAGCGCGGTGAAATGTTTAGGCGGTTTTTTTGGGGGGGCGGTTTTCCGTTTGCCACCGCACCCCCTTCCCCGTCCACTAACCCCTAACCACTAACCACTAACGCTCCCCCCGTCCGTCCTCGCCTCCTAACCGCTAACCCCCCTACTACGATATATTTACGGTTGAGGCGCGGCAGCCAGCCGCGCCTTCTTCCATCCCGGCGCCCAAACTGTTAGAATGGGGGGCGATTGGTCTGACGGTTACACCCCCGGGACTTCGCGTCCGTTGTCAAGTCAGTCAGCCACCCTCCCGTTCGCAGCGTTCGTTTTGTGCAGGTCGTACCGCCCCGCCGGTCGGCGCAAGGCGCGTTCGCGTCACAAGGTAGATTGAATAGGCGACGGGTA
>JAIRWH010000052.1 GCA_031253545.1 Oscillospiraceae bacterium | reverse complement strand
AGTGCAACCACAACATCCCTTGCCGCGCGCGGGGAAAGCGGCTTATAATGGGATTGGCGCAGCTATTGTAATGCGCTGTTGTGTGGGTTGCTGGAACATCCTGCATAGGTCCGGGGGTGGTGTGAACACCCGCGGGCTGCCGCTGTTCTGCTCTCAAACATTATTATACGCCATATTCCGCGAAAAGCAAGAGGTATTTTTGCGCGGGAGGAAAAGAGTCCACGGCGGCGACGCGCCGCGGCAAGCCCGCGTCCTTCGCGCGGGTTTTCGTTGACATATCGGCGGTGTTTGTGGTAACATTAGCAACGTGTATCGGCAGATAACTCAGGGAGGCTCAGTACATTGGACTACATTTTAGAAAACCTCATCCCGCATTTCCAACCCATATACTCCGCGGACACAGGCCGCATATACGCCCACGAGGTGCTTGGGCGCTACAAAGAGGAAAACGGCTCCGTCAGCTCCATGGGCAAGTTCTTCACGGGCAAGGAAACCTCCGGCGAAGACGCGCTCATGTGCGACCGCATCATCCGCCGCAAGGCCATCCGCCGCTACGCCGAAGACGGCGGCGGCAGCTACCTGTTCGTCAACGTGCGCCTCGCGTGGCTCACGCGCTTTGCCGATAAGCCGGAGGAAATGCCCACCGTGCAGTTTGCCCGCGAATACGGCGTGGACTTCACCAAATTGGTCATCGAAATCACGGAAGACGAGTTTTTCGGAGACAGCGCCGACTACATAAAGGTCATAGCCTTTTACAAAGACATCGGCTGCCGTATCGCCATAGACGACTACGGCAAGGACGCCAGCCAGATAGACAGGCTCAGCGCCCTCGCGCCCGACATCGTGAAGATAGACATGGACTTTATCCACCGCAGCGAACATTCCCACTTCTACCGCGAATACCTGCGCCTTATCACCGCCTACGCCGACAAGGTGGGCGTGGAAATCCTCTACGAGGGCATAGAAACCAAGCCGCAGCTCGATATATGCGTGGCGTCGAAAGGGCGGCTTTTCCAAGGCTACCTGCTCGCCATGCCCGGCCCGCACACGCAAAGCGCCCTCGCGCCCTGCGGTGTGTTTGCAGACTCCCTCGCCCGCTCTGCGGAGGCTTTGCAGGAAAAGGCCGAGCGCCTCAACGAATACCGCAACTATTGGGACGCCAAGGTCGCCGAGTTTACCCGCGCCGAGCCGTTCGACCCGTTCACCCACGACATGAACGAATATTTCTCGCGCCTGTGCCTGAGCCTGCCCGACCGGGTTAGGCGCGTGTACATCTGCGACAGGGGCGGCCGCCAACTCTCGTATAACTTAGACAAAGAGGGCGGCGCGATACGCCCGGCGGACTACCGGGGCAAGAGTTGGGCGTGGCGCGGCTACTACCGGGAAGCGGTTGATGTGTTCAGCTCCGGCATGAGCTATTTCCTCACGGGCGAATACCGCGACGTGACCACAAAAGAGAAGATGTGCACCTATATCCGCCTCATAGGCGAAGACATGGTGCTCCACATAGACATCAGCGTGTAGCGCCCGCCCGGCGGCACACATAAGGCTCGCCGCCTGCTTGCTTCGGAGCAGGCGGCGGGTTTTGGCGGTTAGTTGTGTCGGCAGGCGGGGGTACAGGGACGGTGGTGCGCGGCGGCGGCAAGGTTTAGCCGGAGGACGGATGTTTACTTTTTGCGCGCTTGCCTTCCGGCATTATATAGAGGCCGAACCATGTGAGCAACAGGAACGCGGCGGGCACGGCAAGGTCGGCGCGCGCGCCTGTGCCCGGCGCGGTGTCGGGTTCGCGCGGCGTTTCTTGCGGCGGAGACGGGGACTGACCCGGCGGCTGCGAAGACGGCGGCTGCTCGGAGGGCGACGGCGGAGGCGCGGGTTCGGAGGGCGTTTGCGCAGACGGCGGCTGCTCGGAAGGCGGCTGCGAGGGCGGGGGTGGTTCGCTCGGCTGCGAGGGCGGCAAACTCTCGCCCGGTTCCCGCGAGGGCGAGGGCGAAGGCGGGGGGCTTTCGCTCGGCTGCGAGGGCGAGGGCGAAGACGGGGGGCTTTCGCTCGGCGCGTCTTCCGCGACAAACAAAGCGCGCAGCGCGCGGTCGCCCGTGACGGGGCCGAGGGTATAGACATTCACCGCGCCCACGCTCACGCCGTCAAGCAGCACGTCCGCCACGCGGTAACCCGGCTCCGGCGCTATGAAGAACTCGCGGTATTCGCCGTAATACACCCGCGTTTCCCCTTCCGGGAAGATTCTGCCGCCCGGCCCGGCCGCGGAGGTAATAATGTATTCCACGCGCTCAAACTCGGCGCGTATGGTGTGGTTTTCCGTAACGTCGGAAAAGCTATAACCCGTCGCCGCGCCCACGCTCACGCCGTCCGCGAACACATCGCTCACGGCGTATCCGGGGGCGGGCGTGACGGTAAACGAGGCCGCCGCCCTGCGGAGCACCCTCACGTTGCCCGCGGGGGAAATGCTCCCGCCCGCGCCCGCCGAGGCGGTAATTGTGAACTCGCCCACGGTAAACGTGGCGTATATCGAATGTATATCCTGAATGTTACTAAATGTATAGCTTGCTGCGGGCCCTATCCACTCGCCGTCAACCAATACGTCCCTTATCACATAGCCGGGGTCGGGCGTAACGGTAAACGTGAGGCTCTCGCCCGCCGAGGTGGTGAATGTGCCCGCGGGGGAGATGGAGCCGCCGGGGCCCGCGCTCGCCGTAACGCCGTATTGGCTTGGCGGCTCAAGGGCGAAGGTCACTTCCACGGTGTGGTTTTCCGCCACGTTGAGGAAGCGGTGCGCGCTGAGAGCGCCAATGCTCGCGCCGTCTATCTTCACATCGGAGATGATATAGCCGGAGTCGGGGGCGATAACCAAGCCGCACCTGTCGCCGCCGTTGATTTTGAGCGCGCCCGTAACGGGGCTGTCTTGATACAGCACCGCGCCCCCGGCGTTGTGCGTCACGGTGACGGTATACACGGGATTCACGGTGAAACGCAGGTCGGCGTAAAGCTCGATTCCCCGGTCGCCCGTGATGACAAGCCTGTCGGTATATGTGCCGGCGGGCAGACCCGTCACGGGCCTCGCGCTCACGGTAAGCGCGGAGACGTCGCCGATAAGCTCAAAGCACGCGCCGTCTTCAAGCGCGGCCGCGAGGCCGGAGAGCGGGCGCGTGCCCCTGTTGGTCACGGTAAACTGACGCAAAGCCTGCGCCCCGTAGCCCTCAAACGCGTCGGCAAAGCGCGCGGACACGGGGCTGACGGAAGCCGCGTACAGCACCACCTGCACGGGCAGGGATATAAAGCCGGAGCTGCCGCCGGAATCGTAGGCAATGCCGTGGTCGCCGTAGGCGCTCAGCGCCCACGCGGCGGAGGCGGAAGGCGGGGAGGCGGATATATCGTCGTTTGTCGCCGCCTCGTATTCGTATGCCCTGTCGTTCCAGGCGACGGCCACGCCGGGGGCGGAGGCCTCGGAAAAGCCGCCCGCATTGCGTTCGGTGTAGATTACGTTGTTGTTGCCGCGCACGGCGGAGCCGTATGCGAACACGCACCCGCCCGTGACGGACACGGTGGAGCCTGAGCCCGTGGTGTGTATCGCCATGCCCGTGGTGGCATAAACATAGCCGCCCGTAACGTTCACGGAGGTGTAGCTCACCGTCTCCGGGGCGGTGGTGGCCGTGCTGATAGCCACGCCGCGCGAGCCGGACGCGCTCACCTCGCCGCCGCTGACAAACGCGGAGGAATACATGCCCACTAAGTTGACGGCGCGGCCGTATACGCTGTAGGTTGTCACCGCGCCGCCGCCGATTACCACGGAGCCGTAGGTCTGTATGCCGTAGCCGTAGCCGGAGTCGCTGAGGGCGAAAACGCTGCCGCCGGAGGAAACGTATACGTTCGCGCCCGTGTTGCCGGGGTCGGTTATGTTGATAACGGGGTTGAGGTTGCTCGGCGCTTCGTTGAACGCGGAGCCGCCGTTTTGCACGGAAACCGAGGTATAGACGCCGGAACCCACAATCGCCGAGCCGCTCGTGGCCTCCACCACACCGTAGTCCCTGATGGTCACGGAGGGGCAGGCCGCGCGCAGGGCAATGCCGGAGCCGCTGTTCCATATCCACGCGCCGCTCCCCACCTCCAAAGCGCCGCCGCCGGTGATGTCCACAAGCGGGTTCGCCTGCCCGGCGTACACCGCCCGGAAACGCAATGTCACGCCGGAGGGTATGTCTAAGCGCAGGGTGTTGTTGGTGTAGCCGGCAGAGCCGGTGACCACCACGGCGGAGGGGTCGTGGGCGAGGATTTCCGCCGTAAGGCCGGTAATGGCGTTGATTTGTTCGGCAAGTTCCGCCGCGCCTTCCGGCGAAGCGGCGCTTTTGTTTATTACCACAGAGCCCGCCGCCGCGAGCACAAGGAAAGCAAGCCCCAACGAGGCCGCTCTCGTCCTCATTCGAGTACCCAAAACCGGCACCTCCGTTTTTTTGTTCAGTTTTCATCATTTTACCAAACGCGGGGAGGCGCTGTCAAGACGCTTTATTGCCGTATTCCGCGCCGCGCGGCAGGGCGGCCTGCCGCCGGGCGGTGGCATCTGCTCCGTCCGCAAGCCGGCAACCTTGACATCCCGGGCAAAGCGATGTACCATTTTGACAAACCGCCGTAATAACAAGCCGCGCGCGGAAAAGGGAGGCGCTCAGACAGGTGAACACGGAGCTTTTTACGGGTAAGGCGCGGGTCTACGCCCAAGCGCGCCCAGGCTATCCGCGCGAGGCGGTGGAGTATATAACGTCGCTTGCCCCGCAGAGCGCGGTGTTCGCGGATATTGGCGCGGGCACGGGAAAACTGACGGTGCCGCTCGCAGAGTATGGGTATGAGATATTCGCGGCGGAGCCGAACGCGGATATGCGCCGGCAGCTTGCCGCCGCGGCGGCGCGCTTTCCAAACGTGAAGATTACCGAGGGTACGGCCGAGGCTACGGCTATTCCCGGCGGCAGCGTTGATGTCATAGTCTGCGCCCAGGCCTTACATTGGTTCGACCCGGGGGCTTTTCGCGCCGAGTGCCGCAGAATCGGCAAAAGCGGCGCTTTAGTGATTGCCGTATACAACAACACGCCGGGCGGCGGCAGCGTTGCGCACAGCGCGGAGTCAACGAGGGCGTTTTTTGGGAATCCCGTCGTGAGGGAGTTCCCCAACCCGATATCCTTCACACGGGAAAGTTGGCTGCAATATATGAGTTCGCACTCGCACGACCCCCTGCCCGCCGACCCCGATTACGCCGCGCACATAGCCGAAATGAGCGCGCTCTTTGACCGCGAAAGCAAGGACGGCCTGCTATGGCGAGAGGTAACGACGGCAGTATACAGCGAGAGCGCGCGGTAAAGCAAAAACACCTCGCTGATACTGTGCCAATACCCTTTGTGGGGAGTGTTTCGCTCCGCTTCTTTGAGTATTTTCCACAGTTCGCTTACCGTGTT
>JAIRWH010000013.1 GCA_031253545.1 Oscillospiraceae bacterium | reverse complement strand
AAGACTTTCGGGGAGTTATCCGCCGTCGCAAGTTCCGTTTTTTAATCCGGTTGCACACGTTCGCCTTGCTCATGCCGAAGAGCTTGCCCACGCCCGGTGCCCGATACGCCGGAGTAGTAGGTCTTTTGATGGCGAGGCTCCTTTGTTCCTCGCCGTATGCGTGGCGTTTGGGTGAGGAGTGTAGGCCTTCCCGCAGTGGCGGCGGAGGATTGCCTGTGTGCCGGAGCGGTTGCGGCCATTCTTCATTTGGCCGTCTGCGGCGGCGCAGTTCGGGCATACCGGGGACTCTGCCGTTATGTTATTCATGGGGATATTGTATCATATTCGATGTGGTTTGGGTGCTGCCGCAACCGGCGGCGGAAAGGGCGAGCGGCGCGGGTATCCCGTGTGCGGCGCAAACCGGGAGACGGAAAGGGAGGAGCGAGGAGCGAAAGGCGAAGGTTGCGCGGCGGCGCGGCGGCGTGGTATACTGGGTTACGGCCACACATCGCCGCAGACAGAGAGGTTTGCCAATGCCGGAGACCGTGATAAACCTGATAGTACATCTCACCGTGCCGCTTTCGGTGGGCATGCTCGTATTCGTGGCGCGAAAATACCGGCGCTCGCAGATACGCTCCATATTCCTTGCCATGTTTTCCTTGGCCACGCTCTGGAATACGGGCACCATGCTGGAATTGGACGTACGCGCGCTCACGGGCGTTACCGATATGTTCCTCATAAACATTTGCTATATCGGCATATGCCTGCTGCCCGTGACGGTATTGCACTTGGGCAAATGCCTCCTGCACCCGGAATGGAAACCCGTGCCGCGCCACGCGGCGCTGCTCATTATACCCGTTATCAGTATAGCGGTGGTGTTCACCGACAGCCTGCACCATATGTTCTTCGTAAACTTTTCGCTCAAATCCTCGGAAGCCGTGTACGGGTGGTATTACTACTTCCATTCGTTTTATTCCTACGGCTGTATCGCCGTGGGCATAGTGTTCATGGCCGTGGCGTCCGCGCGCGGCGCGGGGCTTTTTTCCAAGCAATCGTTGCTGATACTCGCCGCCGTGCTCATCACGCTGGTGCCGAATATGCTCTACTCCTTCGGCGTGGGCGACCTGCCTTTCAGCGTAAGCGCGGCGGCATTCACTTTCAGCATAGTCTGCTTCGCGGTGGCGTTCGTGAAGTACCGTTTCATCGCTTCGCTGCCCATTACCCTGCGCCGGGTGGTGGACTTAATCTCCGACGGTTATTTGCTGGTGGATTCGCAACACTACATAATCTCGCACAACAAAGCCCTGCTGCGCATATTCGGCGAGCAGAGCGCCGCTTTGCCGGGCAAACCCCTGCGCGCGTTTGTCGAGCGCTCTTTTTCCGACATGACATACGAGGGCTTTTCCGCGCTGCTCGCGGAAGCCTTCGCGCGGCGCGACACGGTGTCTGCGGAGGCGCTTGCGGCGGGCGGGAACTTCGTGAGCGCGGAGATTACCCCCGTGACGCGGCGCAACGCGCATATCGGCAGCATATGCGTAATCAGGGACATCACACATTCCAAGCAACTCATGGACGCCATGCAAGCCGCCAACAACGCCAAGAGCAGCTTCATTTCCAATATGAGCCATGAAATGCGCACACCGATGAACGCCATTATCGGCATGGCGGAAATCGGCAAAAACACCAACGACGCGGGGCGGAAGGACTACGCCCTCGACCAAATCGCCAACGCCTCCAAACACCTGCTCGGCATAATCAACGACGTTTTGGATATGTCGAAAATCGAGGCGGGGAAATTGGAATTGGTGGACGTGGAGTTTTCGTTTGAGCAGACCGTCTTTCGCGTGGCGGACATTGTGCGGCTGCGCATGGACGAAATGAACCAAAAGCTCATCGTGAGCATAGACAAGGCTATACCGCCCGTGCTCACGGGCGACGACCAACGCCTCTCGCAGGTGATTACCAACCTATTGAGCAACGCCTGCAAGTTTACCCCCGCCGGAGGCTCTATCGCGCTTGAGGCCGCCTTAGTGAGCGAGGAGGGCGAAAAATGCGTGCTGCGCGTCACGGTGAGCGACAACGGCATCGGCATCAGCCCGGAGCAGCAGGCGCGACTCTTTCGGTCGTTTCAACAAGCGGAGGCGGGCACAACGCGCAAATACGGCGGCACAGGCCTGGGGCTTGCCATATCCAAGACCCTCGTGGAGCTGATGGGAGGGCAAATCGGCGTGACCTCCGCCCCCGGCGAGGGCTCTTCGTTTAGCTTCACCTTCGAGACCCGGCGCGGCAAGGGCGGCGATATTGCCCGCGCGGCGCGGGGCGGCGACAGCAAGGGTATATTCAAGGGGCGGAAGATACTGCTCGCGGAGGATATAGATATAAACAGGGAGATAATCCTCTCGATAATCGAGCCCACGCTGCTCTCCGCGGATTGCGCGGAAAACGGCTTGCAGGCGGTGCAGATGTATAAACGCGCCCCGGAAGATTATGACCTTATCCTTATGGATGTACAAATGCCCGTCATGGGAGGCTATGAGGCCACCGCCGCGCTCCGGGCGTGCGGATGCCTGGGGGCGGAGAGCGTGCCGATTATCGCCATGACGGCGAATGTGTTCAAGGAAGACATAGACCGCTGTATTGAGAGCGGTATGAACGGCCACATCGGCAAACCCATAGACTCGGCGCTGCTTTTAGACACGCTTCGCAAGTACCTCACGCGTGAGAATATGCAATAAACATTCGCTGTTGTTTGGTTTCCGAAATAATATATAACGAAAAGGGGAACGCGAAATGAGCACACAGGTGACGTACTACTCCTACGGCGGCAAAACCAGGGTCATTGCCTTGGATGTGGCCGCGAAACTGCAAGCCGGGTGCGAGGAGATTGCGGACACAAAACGTCCGGGGCTGCTGCGCGCGTACACGGCGGGCATTATGGCCGCCGTGCGCGGAAAGCCTTGGCCCATAAAGCCCGTGTTTACCGCCGCTTCCGCCTGCGAACGCGTGATACTGCTCTCGCCCGTTTGGGCGGGCAACCCGCCCCCGGCCGTGCACGCCGCCCTCGCGCTTCTGCCCGAAGGCAAAAGCGTGGCGGTGAAGATGGTGTCCGCGAGCGGCAAGAGCAAATGCAGGGCGGCCGTGGAGCGCGCCGTGGCCACGCGCGGCTGCGTGTTGGAGTCATTCGAGGACATCAAGGCTTAGAAGCGCCAAGCGATGCGCGCCGCCCGGAAAGCCCGCCCGCGAAGGGAGCAAGGGGCGGCGCACAGGCGTGCGCGTTGAATGAAGCGCGCGAAAGAGCGCAAGACCCGGACTTGTAGACGGCGCAGGCGGAGGGCGGTCAAAGGCCGCCATCCGTGGGTGTGATAGTCCGGGTTATCCGGGATGCCGCTTTGCCGCGAGGCGGACGGGAGTTTGCTTATACTATTGTGTTTCGTGGATTTGCATCCTGCCGCTACTTTGGACATCAATCATCACTTCACCTTCAACTCTTTCAACGCTATAAAAAGCCTCCAACCACCATTCATAATCATTCCATGATTCGTCAACCCCCGGCTCCAGCAATCTATCCAATTTCACGGTAAAGGTTATCTTCCGCTGCTCATAATCAATGTTCAGGGCATTCTCGCCATAATCACGGGCAAATGAGTATCTTTCCTTCAAGACCCCCGGATTGTCGGGACTCGAACTGGCATTGAAAATAAACACCGTATTATAATAATTGCCTTCGGTTGCGTTGACATCCAAGCCATATGACAAACGGTCCTCAGTTATAGCGTAATCCTCGCGCAGGTTTTTGTCATAGACGGTGATGGTGATGGTGTCGCCGGAAATGTTTTTGGTAAAGGCGAAGTCCTCCGCCCGCACATCGTCGGCGTTGAAAACTCCCGACGACCAACCGCTGCCGCTGTCATTTGGCGAGTCGTTGCCGTCCGTAGGGTCGGGTGATGGGTCTTGGCTTGGGGAAGCCGTTCCGCCTTGCGTTGGCGATGGCGTGGGTGTCGCTATAGTGCCGCCCGACGTGCCGCCGCTTGGTGTGCCGCCGTTACTGCAAGCGACGAGGATAAGCGCCATTACAAGCGCAAGTACAAGCATTAAGATTTTTGCTGTTCTCATTTTGGTTTCCTCCTATTGAAAATATAAATTTCCCCGCCCTGCCCGGTCTGCGCCCGCCGGCGCGGATAAGAGCGATACGCCGGCGCAACGCCGGCACAGCGCAGCACGGTGCGAACACCCGTGGGATTTGTCGTCGCAAAACACCGCAAAACGCTGTTGTCTCAACAGTTTGAGGCTATTATACCATAACAGCGCGGAGCTGTAAAGAAAAACCTTCCGCGCTCCTCCGGGGAACAACCCGCAAGTGTTCATAAAAAGTTTACAAATAAAGGTTACCGCCCTGTCTTGACAACGCTGTTCTATTACGTTAGAATGACGTTGTAGATTCTACTGCGTTAGTACCGTTGCCGGCAAAGGAGGCGCGCTGCAACCATGAAACTGTTTGACGCGGAGCTGAAAGTCATGGAAGTCTTGTGGGAGGAGGGTGATACAGCCGCAAAGCGAATCGCTGAGATTTTGCGTGAAAAGACAGGTTGGAGCAAGACCACGACGTATACCGTGATTAAGAGGCTGTGCGACAAGGGGGCCGCGGAGCGGCGCGAACCGAACTGGGTCTGCCGTCCGCTTGTCACCGCCGAGGAAGCGCGCGAGCATGAAACCAACGAACTCATCAACAGAATGTGGGGCGGGGCGGCCGACCAATTGGTGGCATCCATATTGGGGAGGCGCGATTTGTCAAAAGAGGAAATTGAGCGCCTGAAACAAATCGTGAGCGAATTGGAATGAGGTGGAGCGGTGTGGGTATCCTCCAAATGAGCCTTTCGGGAGCCGTCCTTATCGCGGCGACTGTTCCGGTGCGTTCGCTCGCCGTGTACCGCCTGCCGAAAAGAACCTTCGTATTCCTCTGGGGCGCGGTCTTGCTTCGGTTGCTGCTCCCGTTCTCGCTCCCGCCGCCCTTGGGCGTATTGGCAGTCGGCGGCAAAGCGGCGGAGGTCTTCCCTCTCATATCCGCCGCGCAGACTTACACTTCCCCCGTCCGGGCCGACACCGCCTCTCCGCGCTCGCCGCCCGCCCTTGCGCAAGCCTCTTTCGCAAAAGCCGCATGGCTCGGCGGCACGGTTGTTTGCGCCCTGTTTTTCCTTGCCGCGCATTTACGCTTCCGCAGGGAATATAAAGCGGCGCTGCCGCTTGAAAACGCTTATGTCGCCGCTTGGTTGCGCGGGCAAAAGCTCAGGCGTTCGGTGCGAGTCGGGTATTCGGACAGAATAAACGCCCCTATGACCTATGGGACGTTGAAGCCCGTGATATTGTTTCCCAAAACCGCCGACCGGCGCGACGAGGCTTGCTTGCGCTATATCTTGACACATGAGATGACGCATATCCGGCGCTTCGACACCTTGCTCAAGTGCCTGCTTGCCGCCGCCGTGTGCGTCCATTGGTTTAACCCCTTGGTGTGGGTCATGTACGTTTTGGCGAACCGCGACATAGAACTTGCGTGCGACGAGGCGGTGGTGCGGGCGTTCGGTGAAACGGCAAAACCCGCTTACGCCCTGGCGCTCATCGGGTTGGAGGAAAAGAAAAGCGGCTTTTCTCCCCTATGCAATAACTTCGCGAAAAACGCGATTGAAGAAAGGATTTGCGCGATTATGAAAACAAAAAAACCATCATTTATGGGAATCCTGTCGGCTACCGTGCTTGTGGTTACCTTAACGGCCGGGGCGTTGACGGCGTTCGCCGCCGACGGCGGCGACACGACAAACGGCAATAGCGCCGACAAAACGCCGGGTGTTGGAGATTTCATGTTCCCGTCGGATGTCAAGTTTGCCGACGACATGGGTATAAAAGTGACGGTTGAGGAAACACAAAACGGTGCCTTGCCCCGCTCTGAGGAGTTTACGGAGCCCGGCTTTGATGCCGGAAGCGCGGTTTTCATGCCCACAAGGCTTGTTGCCGTGAACCGCCGCGACGGCGGCAAGTTTACGGAAGCGGAGTGGAATAACATTCTCGCCGGAATCGCCGCAGGCGAAATACGCATGGAAGATTAGCCCCCCAAACATCGGATACTCCCCGCCGCCGTCGCGGCGCGAATCGGGCGGCGGGGAGTTTTTGCGGCACAGCCCTCAACTGCAAGCCCGCGAGAGCCGCGCAAGCGCCCTCTTCGCCTCGCCGAGTATATACATGGAGCCGCATACGAGCAGCACGTCGCGCTCGCGCGACATTGCCGCCGCCGTTTGCACGGCGCTTTGCACATCGCTTTCGCACATAACCTCGGCGCAATGCCCGCGCGCCAGCGCCGCCACAGCCTGCGGGGTGAGCGCGCCGGAGCGGGAAAAGGCGGCCTGCACGGCGATAAAGCGCGCCGCGCGCCGCGCGATGGCGGGCACGCAATATTCCGCGTCTTTGTCCGCGCTCATGCCCATTATCGCCGTCACGGGGCGGCAGGCGAGCACCTCGTCCACCGTCCGCGCCAGCGCGTCCACTTTCGCGCCGTTGTGCGCGCCGTCCAACACGCACGGCGGGTTTCCCCGCACAAGCTCGAAGCGCCCGGCAAGTTTTGCGGCAAGCAGCCCCTCGCGGCGCGCGCGCGGCGATATGCCGAGCTGCTCCGCGGCGGCAAGCGCCAACGCGGCGTTGCGGGCTTGGTGCGCGCCGCACAGCCCCGTGGCGTAGCGCTCGGAGCCGCAGGTAAACAGCGTCTTGCCCGGCGAAACAGCCAGCACTTCGCACTCGCGGGCGAGCGTCAACCTCGCGCCTTCCTGCCCGCTTACGGCAAGCAGCACTTCCAGCGCGGCGGGGTCTTGGCCGCAAGCCGTCACGGCGGGGCAACCGCGCTTGATAATGCCCGCTTTTTGGTAGGCTATCTCCGCCACGGTGCCGCCGAGCACATCCGTGTGGTCGAGCGATATGTCGGTTATCACGGCGCACAGCGGCGATTCTATAATGTTGGTGGCATCGTAGCGCCCGCCTAAACCCACTTCCATGACGGCGACATCCGCGCCCTCGCGCGCGAAATGCAAAAACCCAAGCGCCGTGACTATCTCAAACTCCGTGGGCTTTTCGCGCATAGCGTCCGCATGCGGCTTTATTTGCTCCGTAAGGAGCTCAAGGGCGGCGTCGCTGATGTGCGCGCCGTCAATCTGTATGCGCTCATGGAAGCTCTCCACGCCGGGGGAGGTAAACAGCCCCGTCTTGCGCCCGTCCGCGCGCAACATGGCGGCGAGCAGGGCGCAGGTGCTGCCCTTGCCCGCCGAGCCCGCCACATGCACGCACGGCAAACCGCGTTGCGGGTTGCCTAAGCGCGCGCACAACTCGGTTACCCGTTCTAAACCCGGTTTTGAGCCGAAAGCGCGGAAGGAGCGGATATAGTCGAGCGCGTTACTCAACGCTCGCCTCGTAAGCCTTCACGCCCGCCGTGAGTTTTCGCGCGAGGCGGCGCGAGGCGGCGAGTTTTTCGCGCTCTTTTTCCACGATTTCCGGCGGCGCTTTGGCAAGAAAGGCCTCGTTGGCAAGTTTCTTCCGCAACGCCTTCGCCTCTTCCTTGGCTCCGGCCAAGGCAACGAGCAGCTTTTGGCGCTCGACCTCTATATCTACCAAGCCTTCCGCCGGCAAATAGGCGGCGGCGCTGCCGGTCACGCAGCGGAGCAGCCTCCCCTTGCCCTGCGGCGGTTTTTTTACCACCGTGACCTCCGAGGCAAACGCCGATTTTTGCAAATACAGCTCCAACTGTTCCTTGTCGCAGTCTATGTCCGACACCACATACATGGCCGAGCGTTTGGACGGGGGTATGCCAAGCTCCGCCCTTTGCGCCCTGATTGCCGTGATAAGCTCCATAATCTGCTCCATGGCGCGGCACTCGGCGTTGAATATCAGCCTGCCCTCCGGCTTCGGCCACGATTCGAGCATGAGTATGTCTTTGTCTCGCTCGCAGGGGAGCGCCTGCCAAATTTCCTCGGTGATAAACGGCATAAACGGGTGCAGGAGCTTTAATATGTTCATGAGCGTATGGCAGAGCATTTGCTCGGCCACAATTCCGCTGTCTTGCTTCGGCACCGCTTGGAGGCGCGGCTTGGTCAGCTCGATATACCAATCGCAGAAGTCGCTCCACACGAAGTCGTACAGCTTTTGCGCCGCTATGCCGAGCTCGTATTTTTCCATGTTTTCGGTCACTTCGGGTATGAGGTTGTTGAGCTTCGTGAGTATCCACATATCCGAAAGCTCCAGTTTATCCGGAAACGACCACGCCTCCGGCTCGGAACGCATGATTACAAAGCGCGCCGCGTTCCAGAGCTTGTTGGCGAAGTTGCGCATAGCGCCGCATTTTTCCGCCGAAAAGCGTATGTCCGCGCCCGCCGCGTTGCCGGAGATGATGTACATGCGCAGCGCGTCCGCGCCGTATTGCCCGATAACGTCGAGCGGGTCCACGCCGTTGCCCGCAGACTTAGACATCTTCTTGCCCTGCGCGTCGCGGATGAGGCCGTGGAGATACACCGTGCGAAACGGCACGTCGCCGGTGTGCTCCAACCCGGAAAAGACCATGCGCGCCACCCAGAAAAACAGTATGTCGTAGCCGGGCACCACCACGCTTGTGGGGTAGAAATAGCGCAGGTCGTCTGTGTCTTGCGGCCAGCCGAACACGGAAAACGGCCACAGGGCGGAAGAGAACCATGTGTCCAATACGTCGGCGTCGCGCTCTATGGCCGCGTTGCCGCACTTGCCGCACACGGCGGGGTCTTCGCGGCCGACGGTGATATGGCCGCAGGGGCAATGCCACGCGGGTATGCGGTGCCCCCACCAGAGCTGTCGCGATATGCACCAGTCTCTCACGCCGTTCATCCAGTTCATGTAGACCTTCGCGAACCGTTTGGGCACAAACGTGACGCGCCCGTCTTTCACGGCCTTGACGGCGGGTTTGGCCAAAGGCTCCATCTTCACAAACCATTGCTCGCTGTCCATTGGCTCCACGGTGGTGCCGCAGCGGTAACAAGAGCCCACGCTGTGCGTGTGGTCTTCGGTCCTCACCAAAAGCCCCTCGCCCTCTAAGTCACGGAGCACGGCCTCGCGCGCCTGTTCGCGGCTCATGCCGCAATACTTGCCGCCGCGCTCGTTTACCGCGGCTTTTTCGTTGAGCACGAGCGGGCGGGGCAGGTTGTGGCGCAGGGCCACCTCGTAGTCGTTCGGGTCGTGGGCGGGTGTGATTTTCAGGCAGCCCGTGCCGAAAGACATATCCACATAGCCGTCGGCTATCACCGGTATATCGCGCCCTTGCAGCGGGAGGCGCACGGTCTTGCCTATATGGGCCTTGTAGCGTTCGTCGTCGGGGTGGACGGCCACGGCCACGTCGCCGAGCATGGTCTCCGGCCTTGTGGTGGCCACCACGAGGCTGCCGCCGCCGTCGGACAGCGGATAGGCGATATGCCAAAGGTGCCCGGCGCGTTCGGTATATTCCACCTCCGCGTCCGAAAGGGCGGTGGCACATTCGGGGCAACGGTTGATAATGCGGCTGCCCCTGTATATTAAACCCTTTTCATACAGGCGCACAAACACTTCCCGCACGGCTTCGGAGCATCCGGTATCCATGGTGAACCTCAGGCGCGACCAGTCGCAGGAGGAGCCGATGCGCTTGAGCTGGCCGACAATACGCCCGCCGTATTGCTCTTTCCATTCCCACACCTTCTCTATGAAGGCTTCGCGGCCGAGCTGCTGCCTGCTTAAACCCTCTTCGAGCAGGCGCTTTGCCACCACGGCTTCCGTGGCTATGCCGGCGTGGTCTGTGCCGGGCACCCACACGGCGCAGTAACCCTGCATACGGCGAAAGCGCACCAATATGTCTTGCAGCGTGTTGTCAAACGCGTGGCCCAGATGAAGCTGCCCCGTCACGTTCGGCGGCGGTATGGCCACGGAAAACGGCTTCTTCTTTTTATTGACTTCGGCGCGGAAACCGCCCGACCGCTCCCACAGCTCATAAATGCGCCCCTCCGTGCTTTGGGGCTCGTATGTTTTCGCAAGTTCTGTCATCGCCATCTCCCTCCAACACATACAGAATACCACAGCGCCGCCGAAATAGCAACTTCGCGCGCGATGTTTCACGCTAAGCGCGGGCGCGCCTGCGGCGCGTTAGTTGTCAGTGGTTAGTGGTTAGGGGTTAGTGGTTAGTGGTTAGTGGTTAGTGGACGGGGGAGGCGGGGGTTGCGCTTGCGGCGCGTTAGTGGTTAGCGGTTAGTGGACGGGGGTTGCGGAGAGGCGGGGGCGGGGATGGGAGGGCGCAACGCGCGTCCCATACGATGAGCCCGTCCATCGCTTCAAGGAAGTATTCGCGCTTTGCGCGTCTTTTACTAACCGACAACTAAACCCCTTGCTATTTTTCCGCGCCTGTGATACTCTTGTGTGGCACCGTGCCAAAGATTTTGGGAAAGAAGGCGGAATATGGAGAAGGTAATGTTTTTCATTGACTCACCCTGCGACCTCACGCGCGAAGACATCGCGGGCAGACCCGTGCGAGTGAACTCGGCGGAGGTGATGTATGGCGGCAAGTGCGAAAAGGACATAGACGTGGACAGACCGTCTTATTACAAATATCTCGTCGAGTGCAAGGAAGTGCCGAATACCGCCATGGCCACGCCGGAGGAATGGCGCGAAGGCTTTGAGGAAGCCTATAAGGCCGGCTACACCCACGGCGTGGGCATGACCATCAGCACCACGGCAAGCTCCGTGCTGCAAACTGCCAACGTGGGGCGCGAGATGTTCCTCTCCGAACGCCCGGGCGCGATGAAGATTACCCTCATAGATTCCCGCGCCTATTCCGTGGTATACGGCTGTGTTATGCAAAGCGCCCTGGAGCTGAACGAAAAAGGCGCGTCTTTCGCGGAGATTGTGGAGCATATAAAGTTTGGATTGCGCCGCTCTCACGGCATAATGTGCGTCTATTCGCTCAAATGCATGAAAAAGAGCGGGCGCATATCCGGCATGTCCGCCTTCGTGGGCGAGGCGTTGGGCATACGCCCGCTGCTGCGCGTGCGCGACGGCGTTATCGAGCCGGTGGATAAAATCCGCGGCGACAAGGGCGTGACCGACAAACTCGTGGACTATGTGGCCGAGCATATCACGCACAGCGAGGAGCAGACGCTCACCATATTGTACGGGCTTGTGCCCGAAGACGACATTGACCGCTTGGAGCGGCGGCTGCTTGAGAGGGTGCCGTGCAAAGCCGTGCGGCGGCACACCGTGGGCTGCGCCGTGGCCACCAACTGCGGCCCGGAGGTATTGGCCGTGCAGTTTTACGGCAAGCCCTACGACACGGAGATTTGGACGATAGAAGACTGACGGCGCTCTCGCGCCGCCGCGCGGCTTATCGCCTCGGTATATACCACCGTCCGCGCCCCTCGCGCGCCGGCTTACGGCAGGCTACAGGAACGTCACCCGGTTTCGTTCCCTTCCGCCCTCCGGCGCTTCGCCGTGGGCGATTGCTTCCAGCGCCTTCACCTTTTCGGCGTAATCTTCCGCCGTCTTGCAACCGTCAAACATGGCGCAGACCATCAACAGAAACGCCTTAAACTGATAATCCGTTATGCCGCTTTCCGCCCCGCGCATATGCCTGTCTCCTTTCCCCCGAACGGGCGGCGGTCACGCCGCGAGAGCGCCCGTTACCGCGTCAGCGCGAGCGTGTCGCGCGCGATGACGAGCTCCTCGTTGGTGGGTACCACGAGTATGCTGCCCCGGCTGCCGGGCGCGGAGACAACGGCCTCGGCGGAGGTGTCGTTCTTCTGCGGGTCTATCACAAGGCCCATGTATTCGAGCCCCTCGCACACCCACAGCCGCATGAGCCTGTTATTCTCCCCGATACCCGCCGTGAACACGAGCGCGTCGCAACCGCCCATGACGGCGGCGAACGCCCCGATATACTTTTTTACACAGTGGGCGAAGTGCCGCAGCGCGAGCTTTGCCCGCGCGTCGCCATTCGCGTCGGCGGCGTGGAGGTCGCGGAAGTCGGAGGATATGCCGGATATGCCCAGCACCCCGGATTTTTTATTGAGCATTTCGGATATTTGGGCGAATGTAAGCCCCTCGTGCTCGGCGATGTAGGTGAGTATGGCGGGGTCGAGCGCGCCGGAGCGCGTGCCCATCGGCACGCCGTCGAGCGGGGTGAAACCCATGGAGGTGTCCACGCTCTTACCGCCGTCCACAGCGCACAGCGAACTGCCGTTGCCCATGTGGCAGGTGATGATTTTCAGCTCGGTAAGGGGCTTGCCGAGTATTTGCGCGGCGCGGGCGGAGACATAGCCGTGGGATGTGCCGTGGAAGCCGTAACGGCGCACTTTGTGCTTTTCGTAGTATTCATACGGCAGGGCGTAGATGTAGGCGTGTTCGGGCATGGTTTGGTGAAAGGCCGTGTCGAACACCGCCACTTGCGGGATAGCCTCGCCCAGCTCGGCGATGCAGGCGCGTATGCCCACGAGGTGGCCGGGGTTGTGCAGCGGGGCGAGCGGCACGCAGGACTCTATGGCCGCGATGACACCGGGGTCAATCCTCACGCTCTTATTGAAGAGGTCGCCGCCGTGGACTATACGGTGACCGACGGCGGCAATCTCGGACATATCGGCGATACAGCCGAATTGCGGCGAAGTGAGCAGCTCCGTGAGCACCCGTATGGCCTCGCCGTGGTGCGCCATTGGGCGGTCGGCTTCGTGGGCGGGGTGGTTGCCGGCGTGGTGTATGACCCTGCCGCCGATACCTATGCGCTCGCACAGCCCCTTGGCCATGACCGTCTCGTTTTCCATGTCGAAGAGTTGGTATTTCAGCGATGAGCTTCCGGCGTTTACCACGAGTATTTTTTTCATAGCAACCTACCTTCCGTATTGCGCCGTCGGCGCTAAAAGTCGAGCCTTGCCGCCAAGGCTTTGCCTTGCTCCTCGTAGCCGGGTTTGCCGAGCAGCGCGAACATATTCTTCTTGTAGCTCTCCACGCCGGGCTGGTCGAACGGGTTCACGCCGAGCAGGTAGCCGGAGATGCCGCAGGCGTATTCGTAGAAATAGAGCAACGCGCCGAGGTTGCGCTCGTCGGCCTTGTCAATCTCGATGACGAGGTTGGGCACATGGCCGTCGGAATGGGCGAGGTATGTGCCCCGGAAGGCTTCGCGCTCAATGTCGGCAAGCGGCTTGCCCGCGAGGAAGTTCAGCCCGTCTAAGTCGTCGGCGTCTTCCGGCACTTTGATATTGGCGTCCGGCCGCGACACGAGCAGCACCGTCTCGAATATATCGCGCGCGCCTTCCTGGATATATTGGCCCATGGAGTGGAGGTCGGCGGTGAAGTTGACCGCGGCGGGGAATATGCCCTTGCCTTCTTTGCCCTCGCTCTCGCCGTACAGCTGCTTGTACCATTCGGCCAAAAACACAAACGAGGGGTTGTAGCTTGCCATAATCTCCGTGCGTTTGCCTTCGGAAAGCAACACGTTGCGGGCGATGGCGTAGCGCCACGCGGGGTTGCCCTCGCCCGGTTCGGCGCAAAGCTCCATGCCTTCGCGCGCGCCGGCAAGCAGCGCGTCTATGTCTATGCCGGCGGCGGCGATGGGCAGCAAGCCCACGGGCGTGAGCACGGAGTAGCGCCCGCCCACGTCGTCGGGGATAACGAAGGTCTCGTAGCCTTCCGCCCCCGCCATTTGCCGGAGCGCGCCCTTGGATATGTCGGTGGTGGCGTATACGCGCTTTTTCGCGCCTTCCTTGCCGTAGCGGTGTTCGATGAGGTTTTTCAGTATGCGGAAAGCCACGGCGGGCTCGGTGGTGGTGCCCGATTTGCTGATTACGTTTATGGAGAAGTCTTTGTGTTCCACAAGCGAGAGGATTTCCGCCATGTAGCCGGAGGAGAGGTTGTTGCCCACAAAGAAGATGTCGGGGGTGTCTTTCTTCTTTATGTTGTAGAAGCTGCCGCGCAGAGCCTCGATGACGGCGCGCGCGCCGAGGTACGAGCCGCCTATGCCGCACACGAGCAACACCTGCGAATCGGTCTTGATTTTGAGCGCGGCGGCCTTTATGCGGGCAAGCTCCGCCTCGTCGGCCTTGGCGGGCAAGTCCACCCAACCGAGGAAATCGCCGCCCCGGCCGGTCTTATTACGGAGGGCGTTGTGGGCTTCAAGCGCCCTCGGTAGCATGGCGGAGACTTTCTGCCCGGATACGGCGGAGATATTGACCTTTATCATGCCGCTTTCCTCACTTTCCGTGCCTGACGGCGGCTTGGGCGGCGGCAAGGCGGGCTATGGGCACGCGGAACGGCGAGCAGGACACATAGGCGAGCCCGACGCGGTGGAAGAAGTCTATGGAGGACGGGTCGCCGCCGTGTTCGCCGCAAACACCGAGCTTGATGTCCGGGCGGGTCTGCCGCCCCAACTTCACGGCAAGCTCCACGAGTTTGCCCGTGCCCTCGGAATCGAAACGGGCAAACGGGTCCTGCTCGAAGATTTTGTGGTCGTAGTAGGCGGAGAGGAACTTGCCCGCGTCGTCGCGGGAGAAGCCGAAGGTCATCTGCGTGAGGTCGTTGGTGCCGAAGGAGAAGAACTCGGCCTCGGCGGCGATTGCGTCCGCCGTGAGGGCGGCGCGGGGCAACTCAATCATGGTGCCCACAAGGTAGCGCAGCTTCACGCCGCTCTTGGCGAGCACGTCTTCCGCCGCGGCCACGATGATGTCTTTGACAAACCTAAACTCCGCCTCGTCGCCCACGAGCGGCACCATTATCTCCGGCGACACGGCGGCGCCCGTGTCGCGCGTGACGTTCACGGCGGCTTCAATAATGGCGCGCGCCTGCATTTCGGCGATTTCCGGGTATGTCACGGCAAGGCGGCAGCCCCGGTGACCCATCATGGGGTTAAACTCGTGCAAATCCTCTATCTTGCGCCAAAGGTCGGAATGTTCGACGCCCATGTCCTCCGCCAAGGCGCGTATGTCCATCTCGGACTGGGGCAGGAACTCGTGGAGCGGCGGGTCGAGCAGGCGTATGGTAACCGGGCGCGCGCCCATGGCGCGGAAGATACCCTCGAAGTCGCCCCTCTGCATAGGCAGTAATTTATCCAACGCGCGGCGGCGCTGCTCCGTGGTGGACGATACAATCATCTCACGCATGGCGGGTATGCGGTCCGGCTCGAAAAACATATGCTCCGTGCGGGTGAGACCTATGCCCTCCGCGCCGAACGTCACGGCGCGGGCGGCATCGGCGGGCGTGTCGGCGTTGGTGCGGATATTGAGCGTGCGCAGCTCGTCGGCCCATGTCATAAACCTCTCGAAGTCGCCCGTGAGGGTGGCCTCCACCGTGGGGATTTCGCCGATATACACATGACCCGTGGAGCCGTCTATGGACATATACTCGCCTTCGCGTACCGTTTTGCCGCCCACGGTGAGGCAGCGGGAGTCTTCGTCCACGTTGATTGCGCCGCAGCCGGCCACGCAGCATGTGCCCATGCCGCGAGCCACCACGGCGGCGTGGCTGGTCATGCCGCCGCGGGCGGTGAGTATGCCCTGCGCGGCATACATACCCTCGATGTCTTCCGGGCTGGTTTCCTGCCGCACGAGCAGCGCGGGGCCGGTCTTCGCCCTCGCCACGGCATCTTCGGCATGGAAGCAGACCGCGCCGCAGGCGGCTCCGGGGGAAGCGGGAAGGCCTGTGGCCGCGGGGGTGGCGGCGCGGAGAGCGGCCGGCTCAAACTGCGGGTGGAGCAAGGTGTCGAGCTGGCGCGGCTCCACCTTCATCACGGCCTCCCGTTTGTCGCACATGCCTTCCGCCACAAGGTCCACGGCCACTTTGAGGGCGGCGGCGGCGGTGCGCTTGCCGTTGCGCGTCTGGAGCATATAGAGCTTGCCTTTCTCTATGGTAAACTCCATATCTTGCATGTCTTTGTAATGGTTTTCCAATTTCCGGGCGATGTCCGTAAATTGCTTATATACATCGGGCATGACCTGCGCGAGCTGCTCGATGCTCTGCGGGGTGCGTATGCCGGCCACCACGTCCTCGCCCTGGGCATTCATGAGGAACTCGCCGTAGAGCTTGTTCTCGCCCGTGGACGGGTTGCGCGTGAAGGCCACGCCCGTGCCGGAATCGTTGCCCATGTTGCCGAAGACCATGCTCTGCACGTTCACCGCCGTGCCCCAGTCGGAAGGTATGTCGTTGAGGCGGCGGTAGGTCACGGCTCGGGGGTTGTTCCACGAGCGGAACACGGCCTTCACGGCCTCTATGAGCTGCGCGCGCGGGTCTTCGGGGAAGGGCGCGCCCATCTTTTCGGCGTAAAGCTCCTTGAAACGCTTCACAAGGAGCTTCATGTCGCCCTCGTCGAGCTCCACATCCTGCGTCACGCCTTTTTCCTCTTTCATGGCCTCGATGATGCCGTCGAAGAACTTTTTGTTCATTTCCATAACCACGTCGGAGAACATCTGCACAAAGCGGCGGTAGCTGTCGTAGACAAAGCGGGGGTTGCCCGTCTGCTTCGCCATTGATTCCGCCACCACGTCGTTGATACCGAGGTTGAGTATGGTGTCCATCATACCGGGCATGGACGCGCGCGAGCCGGAGCGCACCGACACGAGCAGGGGGTTGGACGCGTCGCCGAACTTCTTGCCGGTGATGCCCTCCATCTTTTGCATATATTCAAATACTTGGGCGCTGATGTCGTCGGCTATGCGCTCGCCGTCTTGGTAATAGCGCGCGCAGGCTTCGGTAGACACGGTGAACCCTTGGGGCACCGGCAGACCGAGCAGGGTCATCTCGCAGAGGTTGGCTCCTTTGCCGCCGAGCAGCTCGCGCATTTTGCCCGAACCCTCGCTGAACAGGTACACGTACTTCATTGGCTCTCCCCTTTTCATTATTGTGGTGTTGTCGCCCATTATATCACCGCAGGTCGTCCAAAGTCAACGAGAAACTCGGCAGGAAGTGTTCGCGGAAGTAATCGGCCTCTTCGCACTTCATGGCGGCGAGCTTTTCCAGCGTTTGCCGCGCCGCCTGCTCAAACTCCGAGTTGCCCATGCGTATCTCTTCCAAACACTTGATGTGGGCGGCAAGTTTATCCGCCGCGCGCACAACGCGCCCGCACTCGTCGTCGCGTTCGTCAATGGCGCGCGAGAGCGTGCCGCGCAACTGCGGCGGCAACAGCTCCAAAAGACGGGACGCGCTGTGCTCCTCCGCTTCGCGGTAGGCCTCGCGTAGCCCCTCGCTCCAATATTTCACGGGCGTGGGCAGGTCTCCTGTGAAGATTTCGGCGCAGTCGTGGAAGAGCGCCCGTTCGGCGCAGGCGGCGGGGTCTATATGCTTATGCAGTATATCGCGGCCGATGGCGGCGAGCGCGTGGGCGAGCACGGCCGTCATGAGCGAATGTTCCGCCACGTTTTCCGGCACGGTGCTGCGCATGAGCCCCCAACGGGAAATGAACTTCATTCGCGCTATCAGCGCGTAAAAATGATACATGGCCGCATTGCCTCCGTTTATCCATCTCTACCCTTATTTTACCATGTTTCGGCGGCTGCGGCAAGAAGGGCGGCGACCGGGCGGCATGGGGATTATGGAGCTTAAAGAGGCTCCTTCCTTGACGCGGCGGGCGCGGATGTGGTATAATGGCGCGGTTCGGAAGGGGAGGGTCGCGCTTGCCGGAACTTACCATAGTCATCCCCGCGTACAACGAAGGCCCCGGCCTGTTCGCCTGCGTGGAGCTGCTGCTGGGGCAAACCAAGGCGGACGGGCTCGACCCCGCGCTCGTGCTGGTAGACGACGGCTCCGCCGATTCCACATGGGAACAAATGCTGCTCCTGGCCGAAAAATACCCCCGTATTTCCTGCGTGAAGCTCTCGCGCAATTTCGGCAAGGAGGCCGCCATATTCGCCGGCATAGAGCGGGTGACCTCGGAGTTGTGCCTTGTGATGGATGCCGATATGCAGCACCCGCCCTCCGTTATCCGCCGGATGTACGACAAAATGGCGCTCACGGGCTGCGACATCGTGGAGGGCGTGAAGGCGGCGCGCGGCAAGGAAACCGCAAGCTCCTCGTTCTTCGCCCGGGGGTTTTACGGTTTGTTGCGCCTGCTCGGCGGCGTGGACCTTGCCAACTCATCGGACTTCAAGTTGTTAAACCGCGGTGCCGTGGAAGCTGTCAACCGCTTTCGCGAGAGCGCCGTCTTTTTTCGCGGCCTCATTCAATGGAGCGGGTTCCACAGGGAAAAGGTCTATTTCTCCGTGGGCGGCAGGGCGGGCGGCAAGAGCAGCTTTTCCTCCGGCATGCGGGCAAAGTTCGCCGCAAGCGCCATACTCTCGCACAGCAGCAAGCCGCTCTACCTTGTTGTGGCGGTGGGCCTGCTGTTCCTGCTGGGGGCGGCGGCGCTCGCCATACAGACGCTCGTGGGGTTCTTCCGCGGCTCGTCCGTCAGCGGGTTCACCACGGTTATCCTCCTCATCCTCATCACGGGTTCGCTTGTCATGCTCGCCTTAGGCGTTATCGGCGCGTACATCGCCCGCATATTCGACGAGGTCAAGCGCCGCCCGCGCTACCTCGTGGCCGCCCGCGCGGAAAGCAAAAAAGAATAACCGCGCCTTTGCGGTGTCTGTGTGAAAATTATCGCGACCGCCCCGCCTCTTTCGGAGGAGAGAGGCAAAAACTTCCCGCTAATGTCTAAAACAACGCCGTGTCACGCTTTTTCGGTATTTTTCGGGTCTTTGCTGCGAAGTTTGGCTATCATATCCTCGGCGTGGCGGGCTAAGAGGGTGTTGGAGTTCTTTTCCGGCGAATGTACGGCGTCGAAGAATCGGGCGAACGCCTTGCTCGTTTCGCCGCGCAGCGCGTAAAGGTCGCCGAGGGTAATATTGACCTGCAGCTCCTCGGAGGCGGTCATGTGCCTGCTTTGGAAGACTTCCTCATATTTTTGCAACGTCATGTCCAACGCCTTGGCGCGCTGCTCCTCTTGGCCGAGGTCGCCGTATATCCAGTAAAGCCGCCGCCAAAGCATGGCCTCGGCGGTGAAGTCTTTGGACACATGTTCGGCGAAGATAATGGCAAGGTAATAGGCCTCAAGGACTTCGTCGAGCTTGCGGCGGTCCGACCAGCCGCGGAAGCGGGGCACTTTGTGCTCGTAGTCGCACGAGGTCATAAACTTCGTCTCGCGCCCGGAGAGCTTGGGGAACCCCGACGTGAGGGCGGCGGCGTTGCAGTACGGGCACACGCGCACGGAATACCACAGTATATCGAAGCCGCGGTATATGGTGCGCATATCGGCCTCTGTGGACTGCACCGCCAATTTGTAGTTGAGCACGCTCCAATCGTCGAAACTCTTTTTGCAGCAGGGGCATTGGGTGGACTTTTTGACTATATATCCGGTGTCGGTCTCCGGCGCTTCGGTGTCAAAGCGCGGGTGCCCCTCCGGCAATATGGATGTAACCGTGTGGAGCACACGCTCCTGTTGCTCCGGGGAAGCGGGCGCGGGTTGCGCGGGCGCGGGGGGTGGCGGCGGCGCGGGCGGGGGAGGCGGAGTTTGCGCGGAAACGGTGTGCGCGAGGGGG
>JAIRWH010000067.1 GCA_031253545.1 Oscillospiraceae bacterium | reverse complement strand
CATATGTTTGCAGGCCTTTTTCGGCCAATTTCCGAATGAAGGCGTGTATACGCGGGCGGTATTCCTCCGTGACCACATACGTTTTCACCGGGCGCCGCCCCGGCGGCAGGCCGCGCATTACCGTCACGTCCATGTCGCCGTAAAGAGTCAGCCCCAAGGTGCGCGGTATGGGCGTGGCGGACATGACCAACCTGTGGGGCGGCAGGCCGCCGCCCTCCCCGCCGAGCAGCGCCTGCTGCCTCACCCCGAAGCGGTGCTGCTCGTCCGTGATTACAAGCCCCGGTTCGCGGAAGCGCACCCCTGCGGAAAGCAGGGCGTGCGTGCCGATGAGCAGGTCTATCTCCCCCGCCGCCGCCGCTTCGCGCGCCTTCTTTTTGCGCGTGGCGGAAAGGCTGCCCGTGAGCAGCGCCGCGCGCGCTCCCAAGGATTCCATGAGCGGGGCGAGTGTGCGGAAATGTTGCTCGGCTAAGATTTCCGTGGGAGCCATGAGGGCGCACTGGGCCTTCGCGCGGATGACGGACAGGGCGCAGGCGGCGGCCACGGCGGTCTTGCCGCTCCCCACGTCGCCCTGCACAAGCCTGTGCATGAGAGCGCCGGAGGCCATGTCGCCCAGCGCGGCGGCGATTGCCTCTTCTTGGCCGGGGGTGAGGGCAAACGGCAGCTTCGCGCGGAAGTCGCCGAGCGGCGCGGGCGCGTATCGCCTGCCGGGCGTTTTTCCGCGCGAGGCCCTCAGCAGCGCCAGAGCCAAACCCAGCACAAGCAGCTCCTCATACACCAAGCGCCGTTTCGCGCAAAGCCTCGCGTCCTCGCTTTCCGGGAAGTGTATATTACGCAGGGCGAAGGCAAGGCCGCACAGCCCCGCCTCGCCCCGCAGGCGGTCGGGTATACCCTCGCGCATGCCGCCGAGCGCCTTGTCGAGCGCGCACGAGGCGCACGAGCGCATGAAGCCCTGCGAAAGCCCGGCCGTGAGGCGGTAGAGCGGCAATATGCGCCCCGTGGAGCGCCCGGCGGCGGAGACCGGCTCAAACACGGGGTTGATAAACTCCGGCTGCGAGAGGAAACTATGGGCGGCCTTGCCGTAAAACACATATTCCGAGCCGGGTTTCAGCGCGTTTTTCACATACGGCGCGTTGAAAAACGTGAGCGTGGCCGAGCCGCTCCCGTCGTAGGCCTGCGTCTTGCATATCTGCAAGTTGCCCGCCGCGCGCGTGTGCGTCACGGGCGCGCCCACAACGGCGCGGAAACAGCAGGCCTCGCCGCGCCGTATGTCGGCGAGGGCGCACAGCGCGGAGCGGTCTTCGTAGGCTCGCGGGTAATGCCGCAGCAGCCCCTCGGCCGTGTATATGCCGAGTTTCCGCAGCAGCTGCGCCCTGCTCTCACCCACGCCCTTCAAGAAACGAACGTCCATGCCGCAATTTTACCCTATCGGAGGCGCTGTATGCAAGAGATTGTCCGTCTGCGTTCCACGGGCTCCGTGCTCGACGACCTCAGGGAAATGGCAAAAAAAGGCGCCCCCGCGGGCACCTGTGTGGTTTCGCGCGTCCAGCGCGCCGGTCGCGGGCAGCACGGCAGGGGCTTCCATTCGGCAAAGGGCGGGCTGTATTTCGCCCTGCTCTTCCGCCCGTCGGCTTTGCCGGACGAGCTTTTGGGCTTTACCGCGCGGGCGGGGGAGGCCATGCGGCGGGCCGTGCGCGAGATGAGCGGCATAGACCCCGCCGTAAAGCCGCCCAACGACTTGCTTTTCGGCGCGCGCAAGCTCTGCGGCATACTGTGCGAAGGTTCCGCGCAGGGCGGGAGGCAGGAATACATCGCCTGCGGCGTGGGGTTGAACCTCAACCAAACGTCGTTTCCGCCGGAGCTGGCCGACATAGCCGTGTCGCTGCGTATGCTCACGGGGCAATACTACGCGCCCCGCCCCGCCCTGCTCCTTGCCCTGCGTTACCTATCCGAGCTTTGTCCGTAACGCCCCCGGCGCGCCGGACAAATTGGACGCGGACGCGCCGGGCGAGGCCGCGCCGTTTTTGAGCATGAGCGCGCGCTGCTCCAAGGCGAGCTTCATGGCGTCTAACTGCTTTTGATATTCGTGCAGCGTCCGTTCCCATTCGCGGGCGTATTCGTCGCGCTCGGCCTTCGCCGCGCTCTCGCTTTCCCACCGCGCGTCCGAGGCGGCGTCGCGCTCCCTGCGGTATTCCGCCTCCGCCGCCTGCCGCGCGTCTTCGCGTTCGCGTTCCCGCTCGCCCTCCAAGGCCGCCGCCCACGCGCTTGCCGCCTGCGAGCGCAACGAGGCGAGCGCTTCCGAGAGTTTCGCGTCGCCGGACAGGCGCGATTCGTTGATTGCCGCGTCAATGGACTGCAAGGCCGTGAGCCTGCTCTTCTCAATCTGCCCGCGCTGCTCCTGCCACGAAGCCTCCAAGCCCGCGAGCGTGGTTTCGCTCACGCCGCCGCTGTGGCCCGCCGCCGCCAAGGCCTGCGGCAGGGCGTTCACGCCGCGCAGGTAGGCGATATACGCCTGCCGCGCCTGCTGCTCCGCGTCTTGGTTCACGGCGCGTTTCTTTTGCCGCGCCGCCTCCGCCGCCGCCTCCGCCCGCGCGCCCGCCGCGGCCCGCGCTTCCTTCTCAATGTCGGCGTAGCCCCTGAGGTTGTAGTAATCCGCGTAATTATCCGTAGCCATCGCCCTTTCCCTCCTTACACTTTTTTCGGTATCCGCCGCCCTGTTACGAAACACAACGCCGCGCCGCGTTTCGCTCAACGCTTCTCGTCGTCGCTTTTGAGCGCCGCGAGCGCCGCGCCGAACTTTTTGGGGTAGCGCACCCCGCACGCGCCGAGGTTTTCAATAACGCTCAGCCCCTCCTCGGCGATATAGTAGCCCACGGTCAGGTTACGCAGCAGCGCGCCGCCCGGCAGCAGGTTGTCAAGCGCCGCCGCGAGGCCCACCACCACATAAACGAGGATTTTCCGCAGCCCTCCCGCGAACGCGCCGCGTGAGGAGAGTTTGCCCGTGAGCGCGGCCTTCGCCGTGCCGCTGACGTAATCGGCGAGAGTGAACGCGACTAAGGTATACAGCCACACGTCCGCGCCGCCGAGCAGCCGCGCCGCCGTTGCCGCCACAAACGCGGCCGCCGCCTTAACGCACAGTTCCTTCGTTTGCCCCATGCCCTACACCGCCTTTGGCGCGGGGACAGCGAGCTTCTGCCCCGCCCTTATCTTGTTGGGGTCGGCTATGCCGTTGTAACGCGCTAAGTCCATGTACGCTATGCCGAAGCGCTTGCCAATGGCGCTCAGCGTGTCGCCCGGGCGCACGGTATACTCCGTGTCGGGCAGCGCCGACGCGCTCCACCCGGAGCAAGCCCTCTCCGCGCCGCCCGTCCGCGCCGTGGTTTCCCACCGCGCGCGGCGCTCGCGCATATCCACATGGCAAAACGAATCGTAAAGGCCGATGCCGCCGGGGATGTCTAAGCGCTCTAAGGCCGCTTCCGCCGCGCGGCAGAGCGTGAGGGGCGGCACACCCGCCGAGGTTACGTCCGCCGCCGTGCCGAGGATATGCTGCGAGTTTTGCGCCGCGCCTTTCACGGCGGCGTTATACGCCGGGGAGCGGTAGCCGCTCGTAACGCGCAGCGGCTTGTCGCCGATGTAGCCCCGCATCAGCTCCAAGGCCGCCGGCAGCCATTCGTCCACCAGCACCTCGTCGGTTGCGGGGCAGGCGAACTCGCGCACCGCGAAATGCGGGGCCAGCTTCACCTCGCCGTCCCTTGCCTTGCTGTAAATACGCACCATGCTCTTTTTCCTCCTTAATCTGTAATTATGAACCCGCCCGGTTTATGGCTTCGCCCCTCATTCCCTCCCGCCCGCCCGCCGTGGTAGTTGTCAGTTGTCAGTTGTCAGTTGTCAGTGGACGGG
>JAIRWH010000032.1 GCA_031253545.1 Oscillospiraceae bacterium | reverse complement strand
GGCGAGGTTGGCGCTCGCGGCGCGGGAAAACAGGGCGTAGTCCACGCCGTTGGGGACGAGCACGGCGCACTCGTTTGCGGCTCTCAGGGTGTCGCAGGCGCTCTTGGTCTGCCCTATGACGACATCGGCCTTCCGGAGCAGCTCGGCGGCCAACGCGGCGCGCAGGGCATCTTTGCGCGTGGTTTCGGCGCAGGCAAGCTCCTGATAATCGTATATGACCGCGCCGTGGGACATTTTGCCCACGAAGTCCGCGGAGTAGGGCTCCGTGAGCCAGAGGAGGGGCTTGTCGAAGGCGTAGTCGCGCATGACGGCGGCGACGTGGGAGGCGAGCCTTTTTTGGTACGCTTTGTTGAAGAAACGGCGGCTTTCGGCCGTTTTGCCCTTTGGCGGCGAGCCGTGCAACGTGACGTTTTTGGCCACTTGCTGCCCTTCGTCGCGCCAGTGGTGCTCCCCGTTGCCGGACAGCGGAGGGTCGAAGAAGATAATCCGCCCGTTCTTGAAACGCGAGAGCAACTGGTATGTGCGCGAGGGATTGGCGTGCCAGGGCGAGTGCGAGAGGCAAATGATTTGTTTCACGCGATTAACCAGCCCTTTCCGATGACAGCATTTTTCCCAATAGGTTGCTGTTGAGTCTTTCCCGCTCGCGGAGCGTCTCTATGGTGACAAGGCGCGCGGCGCGGTTTGGTATGGCATCCACCGCGTTGTCTACGAGGCTTTCCAGGGCGGAGGCGGTGAGGGATTCAAACGGGATGTCTGTCTCTTGCCCGATATAGCGCAAAAAGGCCGACACCTTTTCGTTGTAGGCAAGGCCGATTACCGGCAAGCCTTGCCCCGCCGCGAAAATAAGCGCGTGGAGGCGCATGGCCACGACGATTTGCATGTGTGAAAGCAGGCCGATGGCGACCCTCGCCGTGCCCGTGTCGTCTAACAGGCGGTGCGGGCTTCGCGTGAGGTTGGAGGCAAGGCGGGCGGCGCGAATGTCTTGCTTGCGCTCGATGGGGATATATACGGGCGTAAGGCCGTATTTCGCGTACGCGTAATCCGCGGCATCGGCGATGTGGGAGACCTTCTTTTCGTAGTCCGGCCAGTTCCTCAGGGCAAAGGCGATGTATTTGCCGTCGGGCGCTAATCCGTGGCGCAACATGAGGCTTTCCACCTGCTCCGGCTCGGCGGGCGTGAGGGTGAGGGCGGGGTCGGCGGTGAGCACGACGGTGGGTTTTGTGACACCAAGCTGCCGCAGCTCTTCCATGGAGCCGTTTTCGCGCAGGGTGATGGCCTCCACGCATTTGTTCAGCACCCTGTATGTGAGCTTGCGGTTGCGTTTTTTGGTAATCGGCCCTATGCCGCAACCGTACATGAGTATGCGGCAGCCGAGCAGGTGCGACCAGAAGATGGTGAAAAGGTAAAACAGCAACGAGCGTGTGCTGGTGATGTCCTGCACGAGGTTGCCGCCGCCGGAAAGGTAGATGGAGCTTCTCAGGGCGGCCTTGGTGAAGGAAAAGAGGTTGAAGGTGTGGAACGTGTGTTCCCTGTAATTGCGTTTGGTGTCCGTTGGGTTGCGCGAGAATACGCGCACGGCGATGTCGGGGTCGAAAGAGCGGATTTGGAGCAGTATGGCCTCCAATATGGCGTCGTCTCCGGCGTTGTCCATGCCGTATGCCCCGCAGAGGATGATGCCTTCGCGTTTGTTTTTCGGGCGGGACAGCCTGCGGAGTATGGAATTGTAAATGTCTATCTGTTTTTGCAGCATGACCCGCATGGAGAAATTGTTTTCGGCTTTTTTGTATATGCGCTCCGCGAAGTCGGCCCTTTGGCGCGGGTTTTCGGCGAGCGTCTTGATGTGGGCGGCAAGCGTGGCATCGTCGCCGGGGGTGAAGAGGTAGCCGTTGATGCCGTGGTCGAGGAAGAGCGTGATGCCGCCCACGGCCGTGGCGACGGTGGCGCAGCGCATGCGCGCCCCTTCGGTGAGCGCGTAGGGGAATGTCTCGGAGAGGGAGGTGAGCAAGTTGATGTCCAGCAGCTCGAAGAATGTGTCTGTGCCGTCTAACCAGCCCAGAAAATCTATGCGCGCGCCGGTTTGACAGGCCAAGGCGCGCAGCTTCGCCTCCTGCGGCCCGCTGCCCGCCACGACGAAGCGGAGGGACGGGCAGGAGTCTTTGAGCCTTGCGGCGGCGCGGACGAATGTGGAAAGGTCTTTGACGGGGTCGAACCTCGCGGCGATGCCGGCGAATATGTCGCCCTCGGTGTAACCGAGCCCAAGGCGGGCGGCAAGCTCGCGCTTGGACGCGCCGGAGGGCGCTTCGGTGAAGTCCATGCCGTTGTATATGGTGAACAGCCCCTCCGGCTTGAAACCGCGCTCGATGAGCATTTGCGTGGTGACATCGGAAACGCCGATGCGGTAATCCACGCGGCGGAGCGAGAGGGCGTTGATGGCACCGTAGGAAAAGCGCGCGAAGAAACGGCCGAGGTAGTCTAAGCGGTAGTCGGAGTGTACTGTGGTGACAACGGGGATACGCAGCGAACGCTTGAGCAACGCGCCGACCATGTTGGCTCTGGCACCGTGGCAATGGAGGATGTCGCAACGCGCCGCGAGGGCTTTCGCGGTCTTGAAGTCGGAGAGTATGTTGCCGTCTGTGACGGTGACGTTGATGCCGGCCTCGCGGGCGGATTCCGCGAAGCCGCCCTCGCGGAAGCTCAACAGGCTGACATCGATTCTGCCCGTGAGACCGGCAAGCAGGGAGATGACGTGGGTCTTGGCCCCGCCGACATCGCCGCCGCCGATAATGTGAAGAACCTTCAACGCTCGCGCCTCCCCTTTCGGCTATCTTACCAAATACGGGCGGCGTTGTCAAGAAAGACGCGGGACGGGGGTGAGCGTTAGCGTTTTGTGGTTAGTTGTCGGTGGGTTGTTGTCAGGGGTTAGGAGACGGGGGTTGCGGGGGTTGCGGGGCAAAAGCCCCGCCCGGAAGGGGCGGGGCGGGGTGAGGGCGGCTATTTTTTGTTGAATATCTTGAATATGGACTCAAACGGGTCTTCGTCGGGGGGCGGCTCGTCTTTTTCCGATGGGACGGGAGCGGGCGGGACGGGCGGAGGGGGTTGCGTGGAGGAGGGGG
>JAIRWH010000014.1 GCA_031253545.1 Oscillospiraceae bacterium | reverse complement strand
GCCATTCCGGAGACCGAGGTCAGCTGCTCGGCGGCGCCGGCGATTAGCGGCCGCGTGTGCTCGTTCCTCGGCATGTACACGACGTGCCCCGCAGACGACGCGTAGGCATCGAAGGCCTTCCCCTCGGAGAAACTGTACTTGTGCCTCTTGCGCCACTTGCGGTAGCGGTCCGTGAACGCTTTCCGGGACATGCGCGTGATGCACTCGCAGTGCCGGAACTCCGCGGCGAAGTCCACCCACTTCTGGTGGCCGTCGGGGCGGGGCGGGCTGTCGAAGAGCTCGTTGATGCCCGGGAAGGTCATGTCCGGCAGGGAGATGAGGTTGTTCTTCAGCGCGGTCTTGGTCTTGGTGTACAGGTCGTACCGGCGGCTGAAGGTCTTCAGGTTTTGCCTCGTGGCTTCCATGGGGATATATTTCCTCAAATCTGCCCGGTTGTCAATACCGAATCTCGAGATTTTGAGGGCGTCCTTCCTGTCGGTCTTGCCCTTGCGCACCGAGTTGTTGCCGTAACCGTGGATTGTCACGGGGTTGACCGCGCTGACGAACAGCCCCGCCTCGTGGAGCGGGGGCTGCCGCCCCCACACCCCCGATGAGGACGAGGGAACGCGCCTTTTGAGCAAGGCCGGGGCTTCGCCCCTACGCCCTTGGCAACGGACGGGGAACACGCCTTCCGGGTACGGTCGGGGGGTCGCGCCCCGCCCCCGCAACCACCGCAACCACCGTTTCCCTCGCGCTCCCCGTCCACTAACCCCTAACCACTAACCACTAACAACTAAATCACGCCGTGTACTTCTTAATAATCCCGAGGACGACCGTGCGTAGCCTCGCCACGAAGTCCGCCGTTTCTTCCTGCACCACCGACGCTATGCGCTGCCTGCCCGCTTCCTCAAGCCTCCGCGCCGCCGCCGCAAGCTCTGTGTTGCCGATGTTTGTCAGCGCGCTTTTGGCGGCGTGGGCGCTCACGGTATACAGCGCGTATTCTTCGTCGGAAAGCGCGCGGGCGGGCTCCGCGAAAGACAGCATTGTGGCGGCGGCTTTTTCGGCGTCGCGCGCGAAGAGGGCGTAAAACTCGGCCTCGGAGGCGGATTCGTCGGTTGCTTTTTCGCCGGCGGCTTTTTCGGCGGCGCGGGCTTTCGCGAGGGTGGCCTCGTCTTGACGGTCGCGGATGAGCTTATTGAGCGCGGCGTCTAATTTGCGCACGTCTATGGGCTTGGATATAAAACCGTCGAACCCCTTTGACATAAACTCGTCGGCTTGGCCATGCATGGCGTTTGCCGTGAGCGCCACAATCGGCGCGGCGTAACCGAGCTCGCGAATCTTGGCGCAGGTCTCCACGCCGTCCATGCCCGGCATCATGTGGTCCATGAGTATGAGGCTGTACTCCTTGCCGCACTTGACTTTGGTGTATGCCTCAAGGCCGCTGTCCGCCGTGTCGAGCGTGAGGCCGTAAGGCGCGAGCAAGCCTTTCGCCACATGGAGGTTTGATTCCATGTCGTCCACAATCAGCACGCTGCCGTAAGGCATATATTCGCGCGGTATGTCGCCCGGCGGCTTCGGCGCGGGGCGGTCTATGCGAAACTGCATGAGGTTTTCGGCGACTTCAACGCCGAGCGGCTCCGCCCCGGCGTCTTCCTGCGGAATCCTCACGGTGAACACGGAGCCCACCCCCGCGGCGCTTTTCACGGAAACCGAGCCGCCCATGAGCTCCAAGAGCCGCTTGGTGATGCTCATGCCAAGGCCTATGCCCGCCATATGGCTCGCGGAGTTCGGCACAAAGCGCGAGTATTCGTCGAACAGGCTCTTTACCTGCTCGCCCGTCATGCCGCGGCCCGTGTCGCTCACCACGAACACTAAGTAAGGTTTGCCGCCTTCGCCGTATTCGGAGGCGGCGCTGAGGGTGATTTTCCCTTTTTCGGTGTATTTGAACGCGTTGGAGAGGAGGTTGTTGAGTATCTGCTTAATGCGGAGCTCGTCGCCGACGAGGGCGGAGGGTATGGTTTCCTCCAATTCCAGCGCGAACTCCAACGGCCGTGTGTCTAAGCGCACGAGGTTGAATTGCACCACATCGCTCACGAGGCTCGCCACGTCGTAGCGCGCGGGGGAGATTTCCATCTTCCCCGCCTCGATTTTGGAAAGGTCGAGCAAATCGTTGATAATGCTCAGGAGCGACAAGCCGGAGGTGTGTATGCGCAGGAGGGATTCGCGCAGCCCCGTTTGGAGCGATTTGTTCATCAGCTCAATTTCCGCCACGCCGATGATGGCGTTGAGAGGCGTGCGGATTTCATGGCTGACCGTGGCCAAAAAGTGGCTCTTCTGGCGGCTTTCCAAGTCGCTCTTCACGCGGGCGGCGGAAACGCGCAGCAACACCACGCTCAGGAGCAGCGCGAGGCACGCGCCGAGGATGGAAAGGTAGCGCGCCATGTTGCGCACGGAGGCGTAATATTCCCTCTGCGGGGTGATGATGCCCATAAACCAGCCGTTGTCGAGCCGCTTGAACGAGAGTGTGCTCGGCTCGTCTTTGTAGGAGCGCGCGTCGTATTCGCCGAAGTCCTTGCCCGCGAGCAGGTCGGCGGCGATGAGCGCGCCGTCGTTGAGCAGGTAGAGCGAGCGGCCGAGGTAAGCGTCTATGGGGTGGGCGATGATGTTGAAGTCGGCGTTGAGCAATATGCCGTAGCTGCCTTCGGAAAAATGGGTGCCGGCCGCCTCGGCCCTGATGGCGCCCAGGTACACGTCAATGGCGATGACGCACAAAACGTCGCCTTCGGGGGAATAGAGCGCCCGCGCGTATGTGTATACGACCTCGTCGGAGTAGACATCGTATGTTTCCTTGAAGGCCGTGCCGCCGCGCGCCTCCAAGGCCGCGATATACCAAGGGCGCTCCTGTGGCACATAGCCCGGCCCCGGCACCCAGTCGCCGCCTTCGATGTACACGCCGCCGAACACGGGGAAGCAGCCGTAAATGGAGGAATGTTCGTCCGTGTGCGTAAAGCCGTCCATGTACCGCCTCACCATGTCTTCCGGGATATTGTCGCCCAGCATATGTTCTATCGCGATGCAGGCGCTGTCGAAGATGGCTTCCGCCCGCAGCAGCGTGACCTCGATGAAGGATATGGTGCGCGAGAGGGCGTTTTCGGTGTTCTTGGAGAGGTTTTCGCGTTCGTGGTGGCTGATGTAGTAGTAACTGGCGTAAATCATGGCCGCGAACGCCGCGAAGACGAGGATTACCTGGGCGTACGCGCGCCAGATGAGCTTGATTTTATCGAAAAACGCACGCAACAACCTCACACACTCCTTTTCAGCTAAGGTCAGCCGGGCTGCCCGCGGCGGCCGTTATGTCGCCGCGGCAGGCCGCGGCCACGTCGGGCCGGTTGGTGATGATGCCGTTGACACCGTAACCGAGCATACGGGCAATCGCCGGCTCTTCGTCGGGCGTCCATACGTTCAGCGCGACGCCGTGGGCGCGGCAAAACCGCATGGCGCGCGGCACGTCCGTGAGAAGGTAGTTTGGATGCAGGGCGGTCAGTTTCATGTCTTCAATGTAGCCCCAAAGGTTTTCCAAATCGCTTTCGGCTAAATCCTGCTCGATGAGCAGGCCGACGCTGACCGCGGGGTCGGCCTCCCTGAGGCAGGCGAGGGATGAGTCGTTGAAGGAGGAATAGAGGATACGCTCTTGCATGGAGTATTCCGCCGCGAGCGAAAGCAGCTTGCCGGGCAGCTCCGGGTAGGGCAGCCCCATGGTTTTCAGCTCCACGTTGAGCATGAGCGAGGTGGGGCGCGCGAAGTCGTAGACTTCGCGGAGCGTGGGTATGCGGCAAACGCCGCAGCCGGGGCAGGACTTTCCGAAGTCGAGCCGCTTCAGCTCGGCGAGCGTGCGGGCGTTGAGCAGACCCGTGCCGTCGGACACGCGCTCGAGCGTGGTGTCGTGCGCCACCACAACCTCGCCGTCGGCGGACAGCTGCACGTCGAGCTCTATATAGTCGGCCTGTTGCCGCATGGCAAGCTCGAAGGCTTCCATGGTGTTTTCCGGGCGTTGGCACGAAGCGCCCCTGTGGGCATGGATGAGCGTCTTCAATTTGTTTCCCCCTCGGCATGGATAAGCGCGCCGAACCGGTCGGCGTCTTCCGCCGGCGGCGCGGCAAAGCGCACGGAGACTATATCAGAGATTATCACAAACAACCCGCGTTCGTCAACCTTTGCTTTCTACGCGGCGGCGCGGACCCGTTTGCCTTTGCGAAGGCGGCGCGCCGGTTACCCGGCGCTTTGCGCGGCGAGGTATTTCCGCAGCATTTCCGTCACTTTGAGTATATCTATCGGTTTTCCGAGATGGTCGTTCATGCCCGCCTTCGCGCAGGCCTCAATATCGTTCTTGAATACATTGGCGGTCATGGCTATTATGGGCAGTTCGCTCACGCGCGGGTGCGGCAGGGCGCGAATACGCCGCGTGGCTTCAAGCCCGTCCATTATGGGCATCTGCACGTCCATGAGAATCGCGTGGTAATAGTCCGGGTCGGTTTTTACTTTTTTGAGAGCCTCCGCGCCGTTTTCCGCACAGTCAATGCTAAGCTGCGTGTCCGCCAGCAGCACGACGAGTATTTCGCGGTTTATATCCACGTCCTCCGCAATAAGCAGCCTCTTGCCGGCAAACTCACCGTGCCGCGCGGGGCTGGCGGCCTGCTTCCCGGCAAGCGCCGCGTCCTTTTGCCTGCCGCGCAGCACATTGACGTGAAAGACGAATTTTGTGCCGTTTCCCGGCTTGGACTCCAAGGATATGTCGCCGCCCATGAGTTCCACAATGCGCTTTGAGATTACAAGCCCCAGCCCTGTGCCGCCGTATTCACGGCTGATGCCGCTTTCCGCCTGGCCAAACGCGCGAAACAGCCTCGCCTGTTGCTCGGCGGATATGCCGATACCGTTGTCGGTAATCTCCGCGCGCAGCCTGCAATTACCTTCGTTCTCCTCAACCAAGGACACGCTCAGGTTAATTTCCCCGTTTTCGGGGGTAAACTTCACCGCGTTGGACAAAATATTGGTCATCACTTGCGCCAGGCGCTGGTCGTCGCCAATCACATACGCGGGTATAGCGTCGTCCAACCTTATGTTGAGCCTATGCCGTTTTTCCTCCACGCGATAACCAATTACTGTCACCACTTTCTGTATCATCTTCGCAAACTCATACTCTATTGGCGAAAGCTCCAGCTTATTGGCCTCAATCTTCGCCATGTCCAGCACATCGTTTATCACGCCGAGCAAATGCGACGAGGCCTCCTCAATCCTGCCCAGCGCGTAGTCTTTTTGCGTAATGTCGCCCGCCTTCTTCCCCACGGCGGTCATGCCGATAATGGCGTTCATCGGCGTGCGGATTTCATGGCTCATGTTAGACAAGAACTCGCTCTTGGCCGTGCTGGCGGCCATGGCTTCCCTCAACGCGTCCGTAAGTTTCCCGTTGGTGTCTATTATCTTGCTTTCCATTTCCTTGCGCAAAAAGGTGTTGACATACAGGAACGCCGCCGAGTGCATTATCTCCGCGCAGTCGTCCTCGAAAAAGCGTTCGTTTACCCTGTCCTCAAACAGCGTGAACCCCCAGAAGGCGCCGCCGATAAATATGGGCGCCACAAAAGCCGACACCACCCCGAAGGCTTGCAGCATATCGGTCTCGGGCATAAGCCGCACGGGGCTGTTGATGGGCTCGTTGTTTGCCAGCAGCCCTTCCCAACGCGGCGCAAACCCGGCGTAAGTCACATCGCCCAGGCCCGCCGTGGGCATGGTCGTGCCGCCCGATTGCCTGTCCCAACGGTAGACCTGCGAGGTGTGCAGGCAGTCGGGCATCTCAAAATTGCGGAACAGGGATACTCTGTCCAATCCCAGCATATCGGCGATAATCTTCACGCCGTCGGTCATCATTGCCTCAAACGACTCATCTTTGTGCGAGAGAAACATCACGGCGGTTTTGTTTAGCGCGGCCGTCATTTCCTCCCTATGACGCAGGGCTTCCATGGCCTTGTCCGCGCTCTTGGTTTTTTCGTTCCTTGTAATGGCGTTGGCGCAAAGGCGCGCCGCGGAATGGAGAAAATCAATGCTGTCGCCGCCGAACACACGCTCGCTTGTATGGTCCTGAAAAGAGACCGCGCCCCACAGCTCGTTATCGTAAAACACGGGGGTCAGCAATATGGACTTCACGCCGAAGGCGCTCAGGAAAGCATATTCGTCGCTTGTCATGCCGGACACGCAGACGTTGATAAGCCCGCCGCCGGACATACGCTCAATCCAACCCGTCAGCACGGGTATATCGGGGAGCACAACCAGTTCGCTGTCGAGCGAAACTAAGCCTTTTTCCGCTTTGTCCCAACGGTATACCTGCCCGAAGTGGTTATTGGTGAAACGGTATACCACAATCCTGTCGAGCTCCGCCGCCTCGGCAATCGGCATAAGGCTGCCGCCCATAACCTCGTCAAAGGTTTTGGACCGCTGCGCCATGAGGATAACGTCCATCTCATTGAGCGCGTCGAGCATCTTTTTCCGAAGCGCGAGCGTGCGGGCTATATTCTTTTCCTCGGTTATATCCTCCAACGCTCCCGCCGCCCTCAGCGGCACACCCTCGCCGTCGCGCAGCGTGGCGCCGAAAGCCCTGAAGCAGCGGTATTCCCCGCTCTTCGTCATAAGGCGGTATTCCACATCGTAAGGGGTCTTTCCCGTGCGGTCGCCCAAATGCTTCGCGAAGGCGGCAAGGGTCCTCTCTTTGTCTTCCGGGTGCAGGCGGCCGCTCCAGCTTTCGAGCACGTCGGGGAACTCCTCCTCGCTGTCGAAGCCGAGCATGCGCCGAAACTCCGGCGACCACGTAAACCTGTTGCGCGGGTTCACGAGGTCATGCGGCACAACGTCCATGTCCCAAAGGCCGATACCCAGCACATCGCTTGTGAGCTTGTACTTCATTATCTCATATTCGTAGGAGTAGTCCGTCACCGCCCGTCATTCCTTCCGTCGGTTTCATGCCATACATTGTAATCCTCCGCACCGATTTTGTCAACGAGACGGCGGCAACGCGGGGGCGCGGCGATATATGATGAATACGTGAGGTAAATGTGATGATTTTGTGATGACACGGCTAAATGTTTTGCGGCGCGCGCACGATAAACATATTGACGGCGCATGACGCGGCGTAAAACACACTTCAAGGAGGAAGAGGTCATGGTTATCACAAACACATCGTTGGCGTTGGATTCCGTATCCCGCAAAAACGTTTCCGTAACGCTCACAGAAAGCGGCGCGCGCCGTTTCGGCGGCGTTACCGTAATCACGGAAACCGCAAACGAAAAGGTTCTCTCGGAGCTGACCGGGGAGGCCGCCGTGTATGAAAGGGGCGAAGGCGGCCCGGACGCGGGCGCGCGGGCGGAAAACCCCCGTTTCGGCAAGGCTGCCCACGCGCTTGCCCGTAGCCTTGGGGTGCCCGTAACGGGGCTTTCCAAAACGCTGCGCGACATCAACCGCGACTTCAAGTTCATGCTACTGGAAGCGCTGTTTTGGAGCCTCGGCGTCACATACCGCAAAGCCGCCCCCGCGGCCTTCGGTTTCGCCCCCGCCTTCTTCGGCGGCGGTTTCGCCGCCCCCGCGGCCACGGCCGGGGCGGTATACGAGAGCGTGACCGAGACGGCTATCGAGCAGAGCATGAGCTTTTCCGCGAAGGGCGCGGTGCAAACGGCGGACGGGCTTACCGTGGACATAGACGTCGAGTTATCCGTGTCCGCGTCGTTTTACGAGCGTCACAGCGAACGCTTTGAGCTGAACATGAGCTTTTGCGACCCGTTGGTCGTCAATTTCGCCGCGCCCGCCGCCGCGCTCTCGCAAACCAAGTTCGCCTTCGACCTCGACTGCTCCGGCTCGGAGCGGCAAATCTCGCGCCTGCTTGCCGGCAGCGGTTATCTTGCGGTTGATTGGAACGAAGACGGCGAGATAAATAACGGCGGCGAGCTGTTTGGGCCGCGAAGCGGCAACGGTTTTGCCGACCTTGCCCTCCACGACGGCGACGGCAACGGCTGGATAGATTCCGCCGACCCCGTTTTCGATAAGCTGCGGGTTTGGGCGTGGGACGAGCAGGGCAAACAAAGTCTGTTCGCCCTCGGCGAGCTTGGCATAGGCGCCGTGTTTCTCGGTTACGCCGCCGGCGATTACGCCCTCGGCGACCTCAGGAACCCCGACGGCGTAATCCGCTCCACGGGGCTGTATTTGCGCGAAGACGGCACGGGCGGCACGGTACAGCATGTGGATTTGAGGTTATAGCAAGATAGCGGTCCCCGCGCCCCGCGCCCCGCGCCCCCGCGCCTCCGCAACCCCGTCCCCCGTAGGGGCGGGGCTTTGCTCCGCGCAACCTCTCGCGCCCCCCGCAACGGACGGGGAACGCGCCTTTCGGGCAAGGTCAAGGGGCTACGCCCCCGCGCCCGTACTCGTAGGGGCGGTTGTCCTCGACCGCCCGCCGCAACCCCCCTCCCCCCGCCTCCTAACCTCTAACTACTACCCACTAACCCCATCGGGGTTGCGGGGGCGGCAGCCCCCGCTCCTCTGCGGGCGGGCGGGTGGGCTATAATCCTGCGCGGCGCGTCATTACGCTCCGCGTAACAGATGAATTACTAACAACTAACCCCCTTGACAACCCCCTCACCCTGCGGTATAATGAGCATACAAAGGGCGCTACCGATAAGCGGTTAGCCTTGGTTTAGGTCAGAAGTGACCGCACTCATCAGCTACGAGGGGCGGTCACTTCTTATTGTCGTCTTTCCAAGACCTCCATGCTATATAAACCGAGATAGCCATGAGAAGCAGGGAAAGAACCTCATAAAAAGTCGTGAGCCTCACCTCCCTTCGTGAAAACACTCCGGAAGAATATCGGCTAACCGCCTACCGTTATGGCAACGCCCATAAGGTTTATACCACAACGCGGGTAATAAGTCAATCCCATTCCCGCCACCCGCCGGCCCGCGGATTGACAAGCGGCGCGGGCGGTGGTATAGTTAAGCGCGGATAACCGCGAGCGCCGCGAAAGGGGTAAGGCCTTGGAGTACGTTTTTTCTTTCCGCGTTATCTCGCGCAAACTTTTCGCCACACGCGCCACCCCCGCGCCGCAGCCAAACCGGCGCGTTCGCCGCCGCCGGGCAAAGGAGAAGCGGCGATGAACCGCCTGTGGGAAACCTTTTCCGCCCTCACCGCCATAGACAGCCCCTCCCTCGGAGAGCGGGCTCTTTGCGACGCGCTGAAAGCGCGGCTGCTGGATATGGGTGTTTCGGTATATGAAGACGACGCGGGGGCGCAAATCGGCGGCAACTGCGGAAACCTTTACGGCTTTCTCGCCGGAAGCCTCTCGCTCCCGCCCTTGCTGCTTTCCTCGCACATGGACACCATAGAGCCGGGGCGGGGCAAAAAGGCGGTAATTGACGCGCGGGGAGTTATCACGTCGTCCGGCGACACCGTGCTGGGCGCGGACGATGCCGCCGGTATCACGGTAATATTGGAGTCGCTTGCCCGCCTGCGCGAAACCGGCGCGCCGCATCGCCCTGTCGAGCTGCTTTTTCCCGTGGCGGAGGAAAGCTACGGCCTTGGCTCGGTGATAGCCGATTACGGGCGCATACGGGCCAAAGAGTCGTATACGCTGGATTTGAGCGGTGCCATCGGCGAGGCCGCAGACACCGCGCCGACTCTGCTTTCGTTTGAGATTACGGTCACCGGCAAGGCGGCTCACGCCGGATTCGCGGCAAAGCACGGCGTGAGCGCCATAGCGGCGGCGGCCAAAGCCATATCGCGCATGCCGTTGGGCGAGCCGGAACCCGGCGTTACCGTAAACGTCGGCAGGATAGCCGGGGGAGAGGCGAGCAACAGCGTGCCCGCCCTTTGCAGGGTGTTTGGAGAGATTCGCAGCCTTTCCCACAATATGGCTTTGGAACACTTAAAGCGTGTGCTGGACGTTTTCACGGAGGAATGTGCGGCCGCAGGCGCTTCCGCCGCCGCGTCCCACCGTTGCGAAATCACCGTATACGCCACGCCTCCCGACTCGCCGGTTGTCCGCCGATTCGTGAGGGCCTGTGAAAGAATCGGCGTCGCCCCCAACATACATTCCACTATGGGCGGCAGCGACCAAAACAACTTTGCCCTCCACGGCATACAGGGCTTGGTTATCGCCTGCTCCATGCACGACGGCCACAGCACGCGCGAATATTGCCGCTTAGACGAGATGGAGCAGTGCGTGGAATTGGTCATGGCGATGCTCACGGACGGCACGGCGTAAGGATACGGCTTCGCGGCGAGCGCCCTCCGCCGGGGGCGCGCTCTTTTTTCGCCGCCCGTGATTGCGCCTTGACAGGCGGTGGATACTGTGTTATACTAAATCACACTATGTTTATATGCATTATATGAATTACCCCGGTAACGGGAGGTCGGGACATTGAGCCCCTCTACCCAAATGGTGAAAGAGCAGCTGTATCTCCGCTATATCGCGCCGACCGAGCGCCCTCGCGCGATTTTTGCCGGAATTGAAATTGAGCTACCCATCGTGAATCTGCGCCGGGAAGCCGCAGACTTTGAGGTTGTGCACGATATGACCCGCTCGTTTGCCGCGCGATTCGGCTTTGCCGCCGACAAGGAGGACGACGAGGGCAACCCCCTTTCCCTCACGCACATCGGCACCGGCGATATTTTCACGTTTGACTGCTCATACAACACGGCGGAGATTTCCCTCGGTAAGGTAAGCGACCTCCGTCACGCCGATGCCCGCCTGTCCGAATACATTCTCCACATACAGGGCTTTTTGCAAAAAAGGGGGCATATCGCCGCCGGCATGGGAATCAACCCCCGCCGGGCGTATAACCGTTGCGTCCCCATACAAAACGGGCGATACAGAATGCTCTTCCGCCACCTCTCGTCTTATGAAAAATACTCAAACCAAAAAAGGTTCGCCCCGTATCCGGCGTTCGGTATGTTCGTCGCGGCCTCCCAGGTTCAATTGGATGTGCCGCCCGGTCGGCTGCTGCGGATTCTGAGGCTGTTTAACGCAATCGAGCCGTATAAGTCCGTGCTGTTTGCCAATTCTCCTTTACCGGAAGCCGGCTTGCTGCTGTCGCGGGATTACCTGTGGGCAAACAGCATGCAGGGTTTCAACCCGCTCAACGTGGGGGCGCATGACCCTGTCCCCGATAGCGTTGACGGCCTTTTGGAATATATGCTCGGTGCCGACATTTACTGCACGGAACGCGGCGAGAGATATTACAATTTCGCGCCTCTTCCGTTGCGCGAGTTTTTCGCCCGTCGGAAAGTTGATGCCGAATACTTCGACGGCAGCGGCTACCGCATGGAGGCGATAACCCCCGTGTTGGAGGACTTGCGGTATTTCCGCACCTTCAAGTTCCAAGACCTCACATTCCGCGGCACAATAGAGTTTCGTAGCGTATGCTCCCAACCTCTGCGCGAACGCTTGGCGCCGGCGGCTTTCCACCTCGGACTCATCGAATCGCTCGACGAATTGGAGGCGTTGCTGGCGCAAAACGCGCCGCCGCTCGGGCAAAGCCTGCCGCCCGCTCGCTTGCGGGAAAGGCTCAACAGGGAAACCTGGCCGGACGCGATAGACCGCGCCGCCTTGCGTAAGACATTGCTTTCCATACTCGCCGTCGCGCGCGGCGGTCTGTGCGCGCGCGGCAAAAACGAGGAAGTGTTTCTCACGCCGCTGTACGCCCGCGCGGAGCGGTTACTCAGCCCGGCCCGCGAATATATGGGCAGGCTGTCTGCCGGAGAAGACGGGGAAAGCCTGATTATGGATTATGCCGCGTTGAGCTGAGCGCAAAGGGCAGCCCCCCGCAACCCCCGTCTCCTAACCACTAACCACTAACAACTGACAACCGACAACTAACCTTGCGCCGTGCCGCGCTTTGTGGTATACTCACGGTGAGGCCGTCTGCGCGGCGGCAAACGGGCGTATTTTCTTGCAGGGGTAACGTATGAAAAACCAAGGCTACTGGGCTCTGAAAATCATCACGGCGGTGTTTGGCGTACTTATGACGCTCTACATGGGCTACCACATATTCAGCGCCTTTTACGACCCTCTGACCACAGTCACCGCCGTGTTACTCCACCCGGAAGACACCCTGCCCGTGCAGGGCGTGTTTGTGCGCGACGAACGCCTTATACCCATGCCGGACGGCCCCATCGAATACTCCGCGGCAAACGGCGAGCGCGTCAGCCGCGGCCAGCGCGTGGCCGTGGTATACGCCGACGAATCGGCCCTCACGGCCGGCGCGGAACTTGCCGCGCTGCGGCAGCGCTTGGAGCAGCTCACCGCCGTGGCCAACCGCCAACCCACGCTCACGGGCAGCGCCGCGCTGCAAGCCGAAGTGCGCCGGGGTCTGCTCACGCTCCGCTCCGTATACGACTCCGGGCGTTTGGCCGGTCTGCGCGACGGCGCGCTTGAGCTGCGGGCCTCGCTCTACCGCTTGGAATACACAATCAACCGCGATATAGACATGACCCCCCTCATAGAAGACGTTCGGGCGCAAATCACGGCGCTGGAAAACCGCGTGTTCCCCGTCTCCACGGTGGCCGTTTCGCCGGAGGCCGGCTTGTTTTACTCTTCGCCGGACGGCTTCGAGCAACTTCTGCCCTTTGATTCCACCCTCGGTATCAGCGCGGACCGGCTGCTCACGCTGATGCTCGCCAAACCGCCCCGCCCGGCCGGCAACACGGCGAAGCTCGTATTCGGCTTAGAGCACCAATACGCCTTCATTCTGCCGGACGCGCAGGCCCGCGCCCTCGGCAAAACCGTGGAACTGCGCTTTACCGACGAGCGTTCCTCCGAACTGCTCACCTTCAGCGTGCTTTCCGTTTCCTCCCCCTCGGAGGGGCTTTCCGCAGTCACGGTTTCGAGCAACAGATACCTCTCGCGTTACATAGGCAAGCGCCGCATGGACGCGGAATTGGTCACGGCGAGCCACAGCGGCGTGCGTGTGCCGCGCAGCGCCGTGCGGGTGGACGAAGACGGCGTTACGTATGTATTCTGCCGTGTGCTCAATCAGGTGGTGCGCAAGAACATACGCATCATATTGGAAGTAGAGAGGGAAAACTTCTATCTCGCGGAATACCTCCCCGAAAGCACCCGCAACCTCCTGCCCGGCGACACCATCATCACGTCGGGCAAAGACTTATACGACAAGAAGGTGTTGGAGTGATATTAGCCGTCGCCCCCCTCGTGGATATGCATGTCCACCTGCGCGAACCCGGCGGGGAACACAAAGAGACCATCCTCACCGGCACAGCCGCCGCCGTCGCGGGCGGCTTCGGCGCGGTGGCGTGTATGCCCAACACCGACCCCGTGCTCGATTCCCCGGAGCTGATTGAGCGCGTGTGCCGCGCCAAGGCCCATTGCGCCGTTTACCCCATAGCCTGTATATCCATAGGCCAATTCGGCCGCCGGCTCACCAACTTCGGCTTGCTCCGCCGCGCCGGCGCCGTGGCCGTGAGCGACGACGGCAAAACGGTGGAAGACGAGGACCTCATGCGTTTCGCGCTGCTTTCCGCCGCCGACCACGGGCTTGCCGTAATCAGCCATTGCGAGCCGGAAACCGAAATCTGCGAACGCGACATAACGCTGGCGGAGGAAACGAATTCGCGCTTGCATATAGCCCATGTGAGCCTCCGCTCCACCGTGGAGGTCATACGCTCGGCCAAGAAGCGCGGGGTGCACGTTACGGCCGAAACCTGCCCGCATTACCTCCTCGGCTCCGCCCACGGCGCGGTGAACCCGCCGCTTGCCTCCGAAGAGGACAGGGCCGCCCTGTGCGCGGCGCTGAAAGACGACACCATAGACGTTATCGCCTCCGACCACGCGCCCCACACCGCCGCCGAAAAAGAGGCCGACCCGTCTCTTTGCGGCTTTATCGGTTTGGAAACCTCCGTGGGCGCGGTGCTCACGGCGCTTTACCACACAAGGCTCATGAGCGCGGCGGACATCTTCCGCAAAATGCGCGAGACCCCGGCGGCCATACTCGGCATACCCGTGCCGCAAGGCGAGATTGTGGTGGATACCGACGTGCCGTGGACCCCGCAAAAGTTTGTGTCCATGTCGTCTAACTGCGCCTTCACCGGCGTAATGCTCAGAGGGAGGGTTGCGGTATGTCAGCCGACGCTCTTGCCGGATTGATTGCCCAAACGCGCAACCCCTCGGTAATCGGCCTCGACCCCAGACCCGAATATATGCCGCCCGGCCTCATTACCGCCCCCACCCTCGCCGCCGCGGCCTCCGCCTTCTTGAAGTTCAATAAGGCCATCATAGACGCCACGCACGACATCGTGCCCGCCGTGAAGCTCCAATGCGCCTGTTATGAGGCGCTCGGCCCGCCGGGCGCGCGCGCGCTGCGCGGCAGCATACTCCACGCAAGGGCCAAGGGCATGTATGTCATCGCCGACGGCAAGCGCGGCGACATCGGCTCGTCGGCCGAGCTTTATTCCAAGGCCTTCCTCGGCAAGACCGAAATACTCGGCGAACGGCTTGAGGCCTACCCGGCGCACGCGCTCACGGTAAACCCCTACCTCGGCTCGGACAACTTGGACGAATTCCTCAAAGACTGCGCCGAATACGGCAAAATGGCGTTCGTCTTGGTCAAAACCTCCAACAAAAGCTCCTCCGAGGTGCAGGAACTGCCCGCCGGGGACAGGCCGCTCTACCGCGTCATCGCCGACCAAGTAGACCGCGCCGGCGCGCGCCTTGTCGGCAAATGCGGCTACTCGTCGGCGGGTATCGTGGCGGGGGCCACGCAGCCGCGCTTCATCAAGGAACTGCGCTCCCTGCACCCGCGCCTGTTTTTCTTGGTGCCCGGCTACGGGGCGCAAGGCGGGGCGGCCAAAGGCGCGGCGGAAGCGTTTGACCGCAAGGGCGGCGGCGCGATTGTGGCGTCTTCGCGCGAGATTATCTGCGCCTGGCAAAAGCTCGGCACGGGCGACTTCGCGCAAGCGGCGCGCGAGGCGGCGCTGCGTATGCGCAACGAACTGAGGATGGCGGTTTGCATATGATTTGCGCGGTGCTTTCCAACGAACCCATAGCCCCGGGCGTATTTGACCTGCGCCTGGATATGGGCGCGGCGGGCGCGGAGCAAAAACCCGGCCGTTTCCTGCATATCGCCGTGGGGCTGACGCTGCGCCGCCCGCTCGGCCTCTGCGAACCGGGCAGGGTGGTCTACGCCGTGCGCGGCGAGGGCACGCGAAGGCTTGCCCGCGCGAAGAAAGGCGACCTTGCGGATATACTCGGCCCGCTCGGGCGCGGTTTTCCCGAAAGCGACGAACCCACCCTCCTCCTCGGCGGCGGCATGGGCGCGCCGCCGCTCCTCTACTGCTCGCGCTCGCTCAAAAGCAGCGCGGCGTTGCTGAGCTTCCGCGGGCAGCGGTCGGTTATACTCGCGTCGGACTTCGCCAATTGTGATGTGCATATCGGCGAGCGCTTCCCCGCGGAGCGCATAGGCTCCTTCGGTCTGCGGCGCGTGTTCGCCTGCGGCCCGCGCCCCATGCTCGCCGCAGTGGCAAAGGAATGTGCCCGATTGGGCTTGCCGTGTTTTGTGCTTATGGAGGAACGCATGGCTTGCGGAGTGGGCGCTTGCCTTGTGTGCGCCTGCGCCGTGACCGGCGGCGGCTATTCCCGCGTCTGCGCCGACGGCCCGGTGTTTCCCGCCGAGCAGGTGGCGTGGCATGGTTGACATGACGGTGACCCTCGCGGGCGTGCGGCTCCGCAACCCCATAGTGGCGGCCTCCGGCGCTTTCGCGTTCGGGCGCGAATACGGGGAATATTACAGCCTCGCCCGCCTCGGCGCGCTCACCGTGAAAGGGTTGAACATGGAAGGCGGCGCGGGCAACCCCCCGCCCCGCGTGGCGGAAACCCCCTGCGGCATGCTCAATTCCGTGGGGCTGCAAAACCCCGGCGTCGCCGCCTTTTTGCGCGACGAGTTGCCGTATCTGCGCCAATACGACCTGCCCGTTATCGCGAACATATACGGGGCGGACGCTTCCGGCTACGCGCGCGCGGCGGGCGCGCTCGCGGACAAGGTGGAGCTGATAGAGCTGAACATATCCTGCCCCAATGTAAAACAAGGCGGCATGGCCTTCGGCGCGGAGCCGGACACGGCCGCCGAGATTACCGCCGCCGCCGTTGCCGAAGCGGGCTGCCCCGTGCTCGTGAAGCTCACCCCCAACACGGCGAAGCTCGCCGAAGTGGCAAAAGCTGTGCGGCAGGCGGGCGCGGCGGGCGTATCGCTCATAAACACCCTCTCCGCCATGCGTATAGACACCGCCTCGCGCCGCCCTGTGCTCCGTTCCAACACCGGCGGGCTTTCCGGCCCGGCCGTGCTGCCCGTGGCGGTGCGGTGTATCCATACGGTATTCCGCTCCGCGGATATGCCCATATTGGGCATGGGCGGGGTGGCCTCCGGCCTCGACGCGGCGGAACTTATGCTCGCGGGGGCCCGCGCCGTGGCGATAGGCACGGCGGCGTTCGCGGACCTGTGGGCGCCCGTGAGGGTCATTGAGGAATTGGAGGCCTACTGCCGCGCGCAGGGCGTGGCTCGCGTGAGCGAACTGACGGGGGGTGTGAGACTTTGGCCGTGACCGACATATACCTCATACGCCACGCCGAGGCGGAGGGCAATATCTTCCGCCGCGCCCACGGCCGCTACGACAGCCCCCTCACCGCCCGCGGCCTCCTGCAATTGGAAAGGCTCTCCGCCCGCCTCGCCCCCGTGCCCCTCGCGCATATATACACCTCCCCGCTCGCGCGCGCGCGCCGCACGGCTTCTTCCCTCTCCTCCTCCGCCCCCGTCACGGAGGACGCGCGCCTCATTGAGATGAGTTTGGGCGACTGGGAAGACAAGCCCTGGGGCGAGGTTATGCTCAAAGACCCTTTGCATTATTCCCGTTTTTCCGGCGATTTCCGCCTTTTTGCCAAGAGCGGCGCGGAGGATATGCGGACGGTCACGGCGCGTATGACGGAAGTGTTTCACGAAATAGCCGCCCGCCACAAGGGGCAGTCCGTGGCCGCCGTGACCCACGGCATGGCCCTGCGTTGCCTGCTCACCGCCCTTGCGCGCCTTCCGGGCGGCTCGTTCGCCCCCTACTGCGACAACGCCTCCGTCACCACCGTGCGCGTTCGCGACGGCGACGCCGTTGTGGAGGCTTTGGGCGAGAGCGGTTTTCTGGGGGAGCTTTCCACCTTTTCCAAGCAGCGTTGGTGGAAAGAAGGAAACGCCCTGCGCGACCCGGAGCTTTGGTATAAGCCCGTCGCCGGCGAGAGGGCTATCCGCGTGGCCGTGCGCCGCCAAAGGGACGCGTGGGAGCGCGTATACGGCGACGGGGGCGGTTTCGGGCAGGCCGAAGCCCTGCGGCGCATACGCGCCCTAATCGCCGAAAACCCGCGCTGCGCGCAGTTTGTCATGGCGGCAAAGAAACGCGCGGGTCTGCTGCTGCTCACGGCCGACGAGCCGCCGTTTACCGACGGCCATATAGCGCTGATTGCCTTGGACGAGCAGTACACGGGCAAGGGCCTGGGCGTGCAGTTGCTCGGCGAGGCCGTGAGTTATTTCCGCGCTTGCGGCAAAACGGGCCTGCGCCTGCGCGTGTGGCCGCAAAACGCCCGCGCCGTGGCCTTCTACGCCCGGCACGGCTTTGAGAAGATAGGCGAGCACCCCTCCTCGCGCGGCATACTCCACCTCATGCGCCGCCCCATATAAGACGCGCCGCCGATTGACGTTTGTCCCCGTTTGTGATAATATGCTCCTGCCCCGGCGCTCAAACCACGCGAAGAGAACACGCCCCGCCCGGGCAAAACGCGGAGTGAGTGTTTTCCGTAATTCCCGCAGCAAATTACAAGGAGATGAGTGATATGTTCATTCCCCGCCGCCGGACGCTCGCCCTCGCGCTCGCGCTCGCGCTTGCTCTTACCGCCGCCGCCGGGTTTGCCTCCCTTTGGCCTTACGCCTTGGCGCGGGAAGCGCCGCAGCCCGTTGTTGCCATAGCGCCCAACCCCGCGCTTGCGGACTATTGGGCGCGGGGCGCGCGCGGCGGCGTTATACCGCCCCCCTTGAGCTACAAGCAGGAATATACGCCGGAAATATACGGCGTGCCCGTGCCCACGGCCGCGAAATACGACCCGCGCGACGACTACATGACGCTCACGCCCGTGAAAGACCAAGCCGACCTTGGCGTGTGCTGGGCGTTTGGGGCGGTGGGGGCCTTGGAGTCGTACAATAAATATACCTCCGGCTCGCAGCTGCTCTTTTCCGAAAACCATATGCGCCACGCGCTCAGCTCCTACGGCGACAACAGCTTCGGCTTCGACCGCGCCCCATACGCCGGGGGCAGCACATCCATGGCCGCCGCCTATTTCATGCGCGGGCAAATGCAAGGCCCCGTGCTCGCCGCCGACGACCCCTATGCCAACACTTTCGCCTCGCGCCCCGCGAGGCAGACCGCCGCGATAGCGCCAACGGGCAGGGTCACGGGCGTTGTCTATATACCCGACTCGGCCGCTAACGCGGGCAGCGACAAAATATACCGCGACCGCATAAAAAACGCCATAAAAGACTACGGCGCGGTTACGGCGGCTTATTACAACAACGAAGCGCTATACGTCTCCGCTATGTATTACACCTCCGTGTCCGCGGTGAACCACGGTGTGCTCATCGTGGGCTGGGACGATACGCTCGCGGTTCCCTCCGCCCCCGGCCTCGGCGCGTGGCTTGTGAAGAACTCCTGGGGCGCGTATTGGGGAGAAAACGGTTACTTTTGGCTGTCTTATTATACCCCCACCGAGCAAGTGGCCGCCGTGACCGGCTATGAGCCTTCGCCCGAGGGCGCGGTGTATGATTACGACCCCCTCGGCGCCACGGGCTACACATGGTACTCCGGCTCCTCAAACACCGGGATTGATTACGGCAACGTGTTTTCCGGCCCGGCAGGCCACGCCGCGCTCACGCAGGTCGTCGTCTATGTGGAAGAACCCGGCAAACTCCATGAGGTCTACGCCGCGGCGGGCGGTAGCGCGGATACGGCGCTGCTTTCCTCCGCCATGAACGCCCCGGCGGTCTATTCGTTCACTCCGGTCTACCCCGGTTATTACACGATAGACGTGCCGCCGCTCGACGTGAGCTCCAAAAAATACGCCGTGGCCGTGAGGATTTACGGCAGCGGAGCCAAAGCGCCCATCGAGGCCGCCTACACGGAGGCGCTCTCCTCGCGCGCCACAGCCTCCGCCGGGCAAAGCTATCTGCGCTCGCGCGGCTATTCTTCGTGGACGGACGTGGGCGCGGGGTCGGGCGGCTACAACGTGTGCGTGAAAGCCGTGGTAAACACCGCCGCCCCGTCGCCCTCCCCCTCGCCTTCCCCCTCGCCTTCACCGTCGCCATCTCCCCCGCCCGTTATGCCCAACCTCGACAGCGCCACCCCGTTTGCCCGCGAAGCCCTGCAGGAAGCCTACGAAAAAGGCTTTGTGCCTGAGGATATGCTGGGCGAATACAAAAAAGACGTTACGAGAGGGGAGTTCTGCCGCCTTGCCGTGCGTTTCTTGGAGTATTACACGGGCAAGGATATAGACACAATCCTCGCGGAAAAGGGATTGGTGAGGGATTACGACAAGTTCACAGACACGAAAGACCCGAATATCCTCGCGGCAAACCTGCTCGACATCATCTCCGGCACCGAAACCCCGCAGGGTTGGGAGTTCCGACCCGACCGCACGTTCACGCGCGAGGGCGCGGCCGTTATATTCCGCAACGCCTGCCGCGCGGCGGGCATGGACGTGAGCGACACCGCCGACGCGGGGGCTGTGGATATTGGCGAGGCCTTCGACTTCGCCCGCGACGGGCTGAATTTCTGCATAAACAGTAAGTTTATGAGCGGCAAGTCCACGGGCGGGGTGATTACCGTAGACCCCAAGGGCACCTACGCCCGCGAGGCGAGCATATATATGTTCAACCTCGTGGAAAAGTAACGGGAGGAAACGGATATGTTTTGCGGAATATGCGGTAACCAAATGAGGGAAGACGCGAGGTTTTGCAGCGCTTGCGGCGCGAGTGCGAAGGCCGGGGCCCCGCCGCAGCCGCAAGCCCCTCCGCCGCCGCCTCAACAGCAGTACCCGCAACCGCAATACCCGCAGCCGCAGTACCCGCAACAGCAATATCCGCAACAGCAATACCCGCAGCCGCAGTACCCGCCGCAAACGCAGTACCCGCAGTATACGCAAGCGCCGAGCCTTGCGAAGCTGCCCTGCCCGCGTTGCGGCGATATATTCAACTTCAAGGTACTCGGCACAAAAGGCGCGACGGGGCGCTCCTGGGGTACATGGATGACGCTGGGGTTCGTCGGCGACGCGATTGCGAGCTCGGGCAGCGCCGTCACGGGCAGGCCGGAGCTGCTGAACATCAAATGCAACAGGTGCCAAACAAAGTTCGAGTCCTACCCCCTGCAAGCCCAACCGGACGAGTTCCTCTCCGCGCCGTGCAGGGTTATCGTACACCGCAAGAGCTTCGCGTTCCGCACCTTAGATATGATGTCGCTCTACCTCAACGGGCTGAAAGTCGCCTTGATAGACAACGGCAAAAGCACGGAGGTGCCCACGGTAATCCGCAGAAACTCCCTTGTCATGGCCTCGCAATACGGCGAGACGGAGGACGAATACAGGTTTGCGGCCACAGACGGCGGCTGGGAGGAGATAGTGTTCGACAACCTCTTTATGAAACAAAGCACCATATAGCCGCGCGGCAAGCCCCGCCGCCTCTTGCGGGCAGACGGGAGCCGCATGGCGAGAAGGGAGTGACACGCCGTGAACGCCGCCGCGCTGAAAAAGAAACTGAACATGGGGGCGCTCGACGGGCAGCTCGGCGCTTTATACGGCGCTAAGACGGGCGAGGCCGTGGCGCGCTGCAAAAAGCTGCTCGAACGCTTCACCGGGGCATACGGCGACAGGGAGCACCTGCATATCTTCTCCGCCCCCGGCCGCACGGAAATCGGCGGCAACCACACCGACCACAACAGGGGTCTCGCCCTCGCGGGCGCGGTGAACTTAGACACCCTCGCCGTGGCGGCGCAGTCGCCCCTGCCCGTCATACGCGTGCGCAGCGAGGGTTACGAGGAAAACATGGTCATGCTCGGCGACTTGCAGCCTAAACGCGGGGAGATTAACGCCTCCACGGCGTTGGTGAGGGGCGTGGCGGCGTATTTCGCGGGGGCGGGGCTGCCCGTGGGCGGCTTCGACGCCGTGACGCACTCGCTTGTGCCGGAAGGCTCCGGGCTTTCCTCCTCGGCGGCGTTTGAAGTGCTCGTGAGCGTGGCGCTCGACCACCTATACGGCACGGGCGCGCTGAAAGGCTCGGACATCGCCCCCGCGGGCAGGTACGCTGAAAACGTGTTCTTCGGCAAGCCGTCCGGGCTTATGGACCAGACCGCAAGCGCCGAGGGCGGCCTGCTGGAGATTGACTTCGCCCACGGCCTCGCCGCCGCCCGCCCCATAGCGTGCGACTTCGGCTCGTATGGCCACGCGATATATATTGTCGGCCCGCTCGGCAGCCACGCGGAGCTCACGGGCGAATACGCCCAAATTGCCGAGGAAATGCGGCTCTGCGCCAAGGCGCTGGGCAAGGAATACCTGCGCGAGGCGCAAAGCGCGGATTTTTACGCGGCCTTGCCCTCGCTGCGGGCCAAACTGCCGGGCAGGGCGCTGCTGCGCGCCATGCACTTCTACGCGGAAAACGAACGTGTGCCAAAACAGGCACGGGCCTTGGAAACGGGTAAGTTCGATGAGTTTTTGGCCCTGGTCAACGAATCCGGCCGCTCGTCGTTTATGTACCTGCAAAACGTGTATACCCCCGGCGAGCAGTCCCTCGCCCTCGCCCTCGCGCTCAGCGAAAAGCTGCTCGGCGGCGCGGGGGCCGCGAGGGTGCACGGCGGGGGCTTTGCCGGCACCATACAGGCGTTTGTGCCCTCGGAGGCGGCAAGGCGCTACAAGGCGGGCATGGAGCAGGTGTTCGGCGAAGGCTCGTGCCACGCGGTGCGCCTGCGGGAGCAAGGCGGCGTGAAGATAGTGTAACGCCGCCGTGTGATGTCCGAGCGTCCCTTGCGCGGTCTTTGCATGCTTTTCCGACAAGTACAATGTTAATTGTTGTCACATACAGTATCGCGGCTAATGCGATGCTTGTTATTCTTTTCGCCAACATTGTTTTGTCCTCCTTGTTGTTTTTTTGTGTGGGGTAGTGAGAGCCGATTGCGCAAAAGCAAAGCGCCATGTGAATAGTCCACACGGCGCTTTGTTTATTTGCGGTTTTGTTACTTCAGGTATATTGCTGGCTCTGGCCATGCATATTCGGCATTGGCAAGTCCGTTTAGATTCTCTATGTAAAAATCATTATTCTCATCCAATCGGAATATGAAATAATATGGTATATCGTCCAATTGCACTAATATAATAATCGCGTCTTCATAATATGTTATTTCGTATTTTTGGGCGAGGTTGCGTGTAAGAGCGAGCGCGGAAACTACATCAACATTCGGCACTCGTGCATTCTGAATATTTATATAAAGGAACTCGTGGCCCGTGCGTTTCATATCGGCGAATTGGTCTACAAGAAAATCATAATTATCAAGCCTCTCGACATTGAAATCATCTTGGTCGTAACAGATATAATCACTTATCAGTATTCTCATTTCGGTTAAACCCAACAGATGACCTTTGAGCGTGTAGCCGGGGAAGTTGCTGATTCTGTCCGAGTGGTCCCACTTATGCCAAATGGCGGCTATTTCCCTGATATGCTTATGCTCCGAAGTAAACATTCCCATATATTTATCATACTGCTTTTTGTATTTGTTGTAAATCATGTCACGGAGTATATCCTCGTTCAGTTCGACTCCAAGCATGTCGTATATTTCCTTAAAGTTTTCTTCATTGAATTTTTTCAGTTCATCTAAGTCACTATCATAAACATTGAAACCTATTGATTCGCTACCGAAAAAATTCATGCCGTACCATAATCTGTTGATTCCAAAGTTTACTACTCCTTGCTTGCCGCTTCTTGGGTCTTCCGTTAATGTAGACTGCGCCCTAAACTTGCCGTCCTTCGAGAGGGCGGGGTCTATGGACGGAGAAGGCTCGGCTTCCGACGGCGAGGGCGAGGGTGAGGGTGACGGGGAATCGCTCGGCGGTGCCGGGGTGCTTGGCGTGGATTGCGAGGGCGAGGGGGAATCGGCGGGGACGCTTGGGGACGGGGAGGAACCGCCCGCGCAGGCGGCGAGGGCAAGCAACAAGGAGGGGATAAGGGCGAATATGACGGTCTT
>JAIRWH010000001.1 GCA_031253545.1 Oscillospiraceae bacterium | reverse complement strand
AGCGAGTTTCAGTCACAACGGCGGCATGGAGGGTGTATATCAACAATACAAAGCAAACGTCACCTATGGCACATACGGCGTTACTCCCCCGGGCGCACCTGCGGGGCATAGTTGGAATACCACGGAACAAACAGCCGATGTTACCGCGTTGAATCCAAATGCCTCAGTCAGTTTTTCATTAGTGCATAACGCCACACCAAAATTACAGGTTACATTGGTTGATTGCACAGAACAAGGCTGCGACTTCAAAGCCTCCAGCACACCGAGCGCAAGCGGCGAATCAGCGGTCAGCTTCACATCGCAATCCGATATAGGCGCAACAACATTCACGGCAACGGTTGCTTCCGTCCCCCCGTCTCCCCCGTCCCCTCCCCCCTCCCCCCTAAAACTAACCGCCCTTTGTCCCCGGCGAAAAACGGCGAAAAGCGGCGAAAAGCGGCGGGAAACGGCGAGGAGCGGCGGGAAACGGCGGAAAGTAGGGACAGTCAAGGTCCAAAAGTTTCCCCCTGCTTTCCCCACACGGAACAACGGTAACACGCCTTGTCAAGGCCATAAAGTGACATACCCCATGACAAACGGGGTCAAAAAGAGGGCACTACCCCATGACAAACGGGGGCTTCGCCCCCGTTTGTTCCCCGTGCCCCTTCCTGTCCCTGTACAAACCTTCCCATCGGGGGTACAATGTCCGCATACACACGCATGCGCGCACACACGCGCACACCCACGCGGCGGCGCGGGCCCGCGCGCGAGGCTCAGGGACAAAGCGGGACACAGAGGGAAGAAGGCGCAAAAACACGTTGAGTATTGCGCGCGGGTGTGGTATAGTAGACGTTACGCACGGTCTGTTGCCGGATAGCGCCTTTCGCGCGTTACCGCGAACCGTTGCCACGAACACGGAGGGGAGTTGCCGAAAAATGGAACAAGTATTGCTCATGGCGCGCCGCATACGCGAGATGCGCGAAATCTGCGGGTTTTCGCGCGAGATGGCGGCCTCTAATCTCGGTATATCCGTCAACCAGTACGCTGCTTTTGAGGAAAACGGCGAAGATATACCCATCAGCGTGCTATATCGCGCGGCGCAGCTTTTCAGGGTGGACCTCACGGAGCTTATGTCGGGCAAAGCGCCCCACCTAAGCACCTACTGCCATGTGAAGAAAGGCACGGGCCTTTCGATAGACAGATACCCCGGCTACAATTTTCAATCGCTGGCCAACACCTACAAAAACAGGGTCATGGAGCCCATATTGGTCACGGTGGAGCCGTCCGAGAAAACGCCCGCTTTGGTGACCCACGGCGGCCAAGAGTTCAATATGTGCTTGGAGGGCGTGATTGACCTGCTGTTTGAGAATAAGACCATACGTTTGGAGCCGGGCGACAGCGTCTACTTCAACCCGGCGTTGCCCCACGGCGAGGTGGCCGTAGGCGGCCCGGCGCAATTCCTCACAGTCATTACCAGAGAGGTGCAATAATGCTGCTCCCACGTTTTCTGCCCCGCCAAGACTTTTCATCGTATAACGATTTTTTGGCCAACTACAGAATAAATGTGCCCGAGAACTTCAATTTCGGCTTCGACGTGGTGGACGCGTGGGCCGAGATTGAGCCGGAAAAGAAAGCGTTGGTTTGGTGCGACGACAACGGCGACGAACGCACGTTCACGTTTAGGGATATGGCTTTGCTCAGCGACCAGGCGGCGGGCTGGTTTTCGGCAAAGGGTCTGGTAAAAGGCGACAAAGTGCTGCTCATACTGCGCAGGCGCTGGGAATATTGGGTGGCCGCCATCGCCCTGCATAAATTGGGCGTCACGGTCGTCCCCGGCTCCACGCAGCTCACGGCCAAGGACATTGAGTATCGCGTGGAAGCGGCGGGCATAAAGTTGGTGCTTGATGTCGCCGGCTTAAAGAGCTTTGACTTTTGGAACTATTTGGCCATCAAGCCCAAGAGGCAGACGCGAAACGACGACCTCATGCTCATGTACTTCACCTCCGGCACCACGGGTATGCCGAAGATGGTCATGCACGACTTCACCCACCCGCTCGGCCATATCGTCACGGCCAAATACTGGCAAAAGGTGTTGGTAAACGGCTTGCACATGTCCGTGGCCGATTCCGGCTGGGCGAAGTTTGGCTGGGGCAAGTTTTACGGGCAATGGATTTGCGGCGCGCCCGTCTTCGCCTACGATATGAACAAGTTTTCCGCGAGCGCCCTCTTGCAGAAAATGCAGGATTACCGCCTTGCCACTTTCTGCGCCCCGCCCACCATGTACCGCTATATGCTTTTGGAGGACTTGGAAAGCTACAACCTCTCGTCCATCACCCATTGCTGTAATGCCGGAGAGCCGCTCAACCCGGAGGTATACCGCCAATTCTATGAGCGCACGGGGCTGAGGCTCACAGAAGGGTTCGGGCAGTCCGAATCCTCCGTGCTCATCGCCAACTTCCAATGGTTCCCTCCCCGCCCCGGCTCCATGGGCAAGCCCTCGCCGCTATACGGCATAAGCCTGCTCGCCGAAGACGGCAGGGAATGCGCGCCGGGCGAGGAGGGCGAGATTGTGATACGCGGCCTCGGCGCGCGCAGCGGCCTTTTTACCGGGTATTACAACGACGAGGAATACACCGCGGCGGCTTTCCGGGACGGCATGTACCACACGGGCGACGTGGCCTGGCGCGACGACGACGGCTACTATTGGTTTGTGGGGCGCAACGACGACGTGATAAAATGCTCCGGCTACCGTATCGGCCCGTTTGAGGTGGAAAGCGCCCTTATGGAGCACCCGGCCGTGGTGGAATGTGCCGTGACGGGCGCGCCCGACCCCGTGCGTGGGCAAGTGGTGAAAGCGTCCGTGGTCATCAGGGGCGGCTATACCGCCGACGGCGAATTGGTAAAAGAACTTCAAGAGCATGTGAAGAGCGTGACCGCGCCTTACAAATACCCCCGCGTCATCGAGTTTGTGCCGGAATTGCCCAAAACAAGCAGCGGGAAGATTATGCGCGGCAAAATCCGCGCCGGCTCCTCCGCCCCGGACGCGTAGCGCCTTCACCGCAAGCGGGATTCCGCGCGCGGCGCGCACCCGTTTCGCGGGGGGCTGGCGTGGGCGGAAAAAGGCGTATACTACGGCATATTGGAAATTACGCCGGGGGAGCGCTGAACAACGCGCGACGGGGAGAGTGGCGGACAAAACGCGCTGCAGGTGAAGATTCTCAACACGCCATGCCTCCGCCGCCGGGTTTGCGCAAAACCGAATCGCGGAACCCTTCCACGTCAAACCTGAAGTCAAAGTCTGAGCTGTATTGCGGCATGGGGGCGGCCGCGTTCCTCTCAAAGGGATAATCGTCTATATCCGGCAGCTCTGCGACGTATGGATACAAACGGTCGCGCAGGATGAGCGTTTCGCCTTTCTCCTTGGAAAGGCGCTGCAGCACGGACGTGGAGAGCAACGGACGGCCATAGCCGTCTTTGCCGCACAAGCGCGAAATGTACTGTAAGAGTTCCCATTCTTTGCCGGCTAAGAACGCTATGTTGGTGCAGTTGCCCAATATGGTGTTCGCGTCCTTGCCGTATTTTGCCGAAAGTGAGCCGAGGGATTGCACATAAAGCGTAAAACGGATGTTTCTGCTCCTTGCGGCGCTCATCATGGAAGGCATGTCCTCTATTGTGGGCAACTGGGCAAACTCATCAAGCAGATAATTGACCCGCACGGGCAACGCGCCTCCCACCCTCTGCGCTTTGTCTATGAGCACCTGGTATAGCTGCTTGACAAACAACGAGACCAAGGAATTGAGCGTGGTCTTCTCGTCGTTGGTTATTATGAAAACAGCCGTTTTCTCGAAACCGATACCGCCCATGTCGAAGTCCGAACGCGAGAGCATGGCGGCAATGTTCTGCTGCATTTGGAAGACAGCCAGCTTAGATTCAAGCGTGGAAACAACGCAGGAGAATGTCTCCGGGGCGGATAAATTGAGGATGCCGTGCAGGTTGCCTACCGCCACGCTGTGAGACGGCAATGCCTTGAGCAGTTCATTTATCGGACCTATCCTTCCGCCGTTCGCCACGCCGTTCGCCATGCTTATGCCGCGTATTACCATCTGCCCGGCGGAAAAGACGTTCCGAATGGTTGCGCGTCCGAAGAACCCATACCCATTTGTCCGCATTCCCGCATTTCCGTTCCCTCCTTGTTTTTTGGGGATTGACAAGGCAATGAATTATTGCTATTCTTAGTATAACGCAAGCGCACACAGAACGCAATAGTAGCGACCATAAGAAAAATAATTGCAAGCGTGATTAACATCAGGGGGGACGGATGATGCGCAACGCAAGTAGTACCTACGCGAAAGACAAGTCTGACTACGGATACGAGAGCAAGTTCCCTCAAAGGCTGCGCGCCTTGATGGAGAGTACCGGCACCACGCAAGACCGGCTCGCCGAATGCTGCGGCGTTACCCGGCAATGCGTGGCGTTGTGGAAAAACGGCGGCACAAAACCGGACTTGCGCGGCCTTGAGAAGATAGCCGACTTTTTCTCCTGCTCCGTGGACTATTTGCTTTGTCGCACGGAAAGCAAAAGCGGTAACGCCGACGTTATGGCGGTGGAAAAGCGATTGGGGTTGCAACCGAACGCGCAAGCGGCGCTGGAACGCATTGTCGAACGATCCAAACCCAACTTTTACATGCCGTACGCAGAGCTTGATAAAATTGATAGGGAAGAGTTTGATAAGCTCGATAGCTATGCAAAACGGTGGCGAGAGCTTTTAGCTTTTATCAACGGGTCGGTGCTTGTCTCCTCATATGATATGGCTTCAGCCGAGGCAGGGGACGCGGATTGCATAGTGTTCGCCAACCGGCGGTTCCAAAATGCCTTGCGTGAAGAATACGAGTTACGCGAGATGAGCGAGCATGAAGTCATTGAGACGTTTCGCGATAAACTGAAGCGGGACGTGGAAGAGCTGGACGAGGAAGGGTGGGAGTGGTGGTACGAGGAAGAGCGGGACCAGGAAAAGCGGGACCAGGAAAAGCGGTACGGGGAAGAACTTGCCTCGGATGAGACTTATATTTACAATCAAGCTACAAGCGACTGGCAGGATGATTGTTACATCGCATCGAACGAGCGCCGCGAGCGCGAATGGCAGTTGAGGGGGGTCGCCGCCGATTTCGTTTTTAATGCGCTGAAATTGGCGGGCTTGTCTGAGTATTTTGTGGATACGGAACAGGCGAAAATCGGCAGGCGTGAGGCAAAAAACCATAAGGCGGCGCAGACACCGCCTTGCGCGGGATGAGCGAGGTCGGTTTTACGCAAAAAGTGAGACGGCCCAATTTGCCTATTGCATTTTTTCAGCGTTGTGGTACAATAGCGGCATACTGTTTGGAGGTGTTTGATATGGCGTATTACATCAACGATGAGTGTATCAGTTGCGCCGCGTGCGTGAGCGAGTGCCCCGCGAACTGCATTTCCGAGGGCGGCACGCATTATGTCATTGACGAGGAAAAGTGCACGGAGTGCGGCTCCTGCGCCGGTGTCTGCCCCGTTGAAGCCCCGCAAAAGCGATAACCCGCCCGGCTCGCTTTACCTTGTCGCCACCCCCATAGGCAATCTCGGCGACATTACCCTGCGCGCGTTAGATATACTCAGAAACGCGGACTTTATCGCGGCCGAAGATACGCGCGTCACGCGAAAGCTGCTGACGCACTTTGACATCGGCTCCGTGAAGCTGTATTCGTACCGGGCGCACAACCGCGCCGAATGCGGCGGCGTGTTGCTTTCGTTGCTGCTTTCGGGTCAAAGCGGCGCTTTGGTCACGGACGCGGGCTCCCCCGTCGTGAGCGACCCCGGCGCCGATTTGGTCGCCCTCTGCCGCGAAGCCGGGGTTACCGTGTCGGTCGTGCCCGGAGCCTGCGCCGCCGTTGCCGCGCTCACGCTCTCCGGTTTGCCTTCGGGGCGTTTTTGCTTCGAGGGTTTTCTCTCGCACACAAAAAAACAGCGTAAGGCGCATTTGCAATCGCTCCCGGGTGAAACGCGCGCAATGGTCTTTTACGAAGCACCGCACAAGCTCTTGGAGACATTGGCCGACTTTTGCGCCGTGTTCGGGCCGGAGCGCCGTGTGGTGGTGTGCCGCGAGCTCACGAAAATCCACGAGGAAGCCTTGGATTTTACCGTGGGCGAAGCCTTGGAGCATTTCACCGAACACACGCCGAGGGGCGAGTTTACGCTCGTTGTGGCGGGTTTGCCCGCGCAAAAAGCGCAGCCGGACATCGCCGGAGCGCAAAGCGCGGCGCGGGAGCTACTGCGCGGCGGGTGCAGTGTGCGCGACGCGGCGCGGAGCGCCGCAAAGCAAGCCGGAGTGCCCCGACGCGAGATTTATGAAAAACTAATCCACAAAGGCTGACATATTGGTCGTCAGTACGCCCGCCTTCCGCGTGGCGAGCATGGCGCGCAGTTTGCCGAGGTAGCCCTCCCGGTAAAACGCCCCCGCGCTTTGGATACCGTGCGCGGCGGCCAAAGCGCCGATATCCGGCGTGGCACCCGCGTTTACCACTATCACGATAATGGGCAGATGGTACCTTGCCACCGTCTGCAATTCGGGCGCGCTTCCGAGGAAATATTCTTTTTCGGTGATATAAGCCACGGTCTTTTCCGGGCAGGCGCATTGCGCGCCTATGGCGGCCGCGAGGCCGAAGTCCGCCGCCCCCGTGCCGCCGTTTACGATAAACCGGCCGTTTTTCTCAAAAGAGAGATAATCGGCCGCCGTCGTCATGAGCGAGCCTGTGTCTGTGCAGATAATCGCCTCCGGGCCGGTCATTTGCGCCGTGAACCACATCAGCTTGTCCTGCGGTTGCATCTCGCGGCGCGAGAGCGCGGCGCGCCGGCTTTCCAAATACTCGCGCCATTCCGGGTTGTGTTTTTGCTCCACGCTGTTCAGAAGCATATCGAGCACGTTTTTCGCGTCGCCCTTTATGTATGTGTCGCGGGGCAGGATATTGATACCGCCGAAATCCACGTTGATGTGCAGCACGGGCGGCAGGCGGCCGACGGATTGCCTGAGCCTTGGGGCAAACCGTGTGCCCACGGCAACAATCAGGTCGCTGCGCATGGTAATCTCATCGTCCAACAATCCGTAATAGAGCGGGTGAGACGTGGGAAACACGCTCACGCCCATGAGCGAGCAGGCCACCGGCGCGCCGAGCAATTCCGCAAACTCCGCAAGCCGCTTGCCCGTGACAAGACCCCGCGCCCCGCCGCCGGCCAAAATGAGCGGCGTTTTGGACGCGGCAATCATGCCCTTGGCGGTCTCGGCGCGAAAATGCGCGTTTTCCGTTCTTATACTTTCCGGCGGAGATTCCGCGTTTACGGTTTTGTCGAGCGATTCCGGCGAGACGCTCACAAACACGGGCAGGGGTCTGTCTGCGGCGGCGTGAGCCAAGGCGTTTCGCATGGCCTTCTGCAAATCGTCGGAGCCTTGGATATTGACACGCTTTTTCACAATCGGCAGCAGAATGTCGGAATATTCGCTGTCTTCGCCGCTTTCCGCTATGCAGACCAATGGCGAGGAATCGGCGTATGCGGCCGCGATACCGGGCACAAGGTCGTATACGGAGCCTTTGGAAAAGCATACGCCCGGCTCGTTTGTCATGCGGGCGTAGCCGTCCGCAGCGAAGACCGCCGCGCGGCGGGATACTGTCTGCACATGGGTAATGCGCCCCCTGCTGCGGCTGAGGGCATCCGCCACGGCGGCGCACGGAGCGCCGAAGACCGTGTCTGTGCCGCGCTCTAAGAGCGTTTCTATCAGAACCTCCGCGCCCGTGTACAGCATATCACCGTTCCCTGTCCCACACCGTGAGGAACATATCGTCGAAAGAGAGGTTTGTGATGATGTAATCCGGCGCGGGGTCGTAGAAATGCCACCAGTTATGCCCCTCGGACAGGAAGCCCGCTTCCAGCATAATGTCTTCGAGGATTTTGGCGTTTTGGCGTTGCAAGGCATCCGCCGAATAAAACGGGCGCAGCATGACGGCGCTGTAAGCAAACGGCGACGACGGCATCGCAAGTTCCGTGCCGTCGGCATCGGCGAGCGTGACGTCCACCGCCACCCCCCGGGCGTTGCGCGAGAGGTCCTTCGGGTTTGGCACGATAAGCTCGTTGTTTACTTTCTTGTATATGCCGTATTGTATGGATTGCGAATGGTAGCCGTTCAGGAAGACCAGCGTGTAGCCCTGCGCGAGCGCGGCTTCCTGAGCCGCGAGCAGCTTAACGGCGCATTTGATGTCGAGCAGGATATACGGCTTGCTCTGCGCGGGGGCGGCGGAGAGGAAGTTGTTTTCCTCGTATAGCAGGGGGCGCATGACGGAATCGGTGAGTACACTGCCGAGTTCGGCCAATCTCGCGGCGTTTACCCCGCTGTCCGGGGCGTACGCCAACTTGTACATGCTCTCCGGCAGATATTCGCCCAACATCGCGGAGATGACGTAGGCGGTTGTGCCGAATTGGGTTTTGACGATGGCAAACGCGCCGGTTATGTCTTCGCCCAGCACCGTGACCAATTCCCTCTCGGCGAGTTTCCCCACGGGCACCAAGGCGGCCAATTCAACGACCTCGATGTCCGCCGAAAAGTCGCGCACGTAATAAGGTGTGTCCGCGTACAGGGCGTAGGCCTCGTAGGTTTCCTCAAACTCCGTGTCGAGGTCGGTGAAAAAGGGCGGGGGTTCCACGGAAACGGGCGGTTCGGGCGCGTCGTCGGCGGCGAACTGGTTTTTTACGAGCATGCAGGAGGTGAGCGCCAATGTCAGCGCCGCGAGGATTATCGGTTTGAGCGCGTCGCTCTCGCCCGTACGCATATGTGCCTCCCTCATATTAGCGCGCGTTTGTCAAAACAGCCCGCTGATTATGCCTGCGTTGTCTATGTCTATCGCCTCATAAGCCGGTTTTTTCGGCAGACCCGGCATTGTGAGAATCGCCCCCGCGTAAGCCACCGCAAAGCCCGCCCCGGCGCAAAGCCGCACGTGGGTGATGTGGGGGCTGAACCCTTCCGGCCGCCCAAGTTTCTTCGGGTCGTCGGACAGGGAATACTGCGTTTTCGCCACGCACACGGGCAAGCGGCCGTAGCCTTCGTCTTGAAGGCGCGAGAGTTCCCCTTCGGCTTCGGGGGAAAAGGTAACGCCGTCCGCCCCGTATATGCATGTGGCCACCGCGTGGATTTTCTCCGCCAAGGGAAGCTCCGGGGCGTACGTGTATGAGCAAGCGCCGTCCGCTTTGTCCGTCCGCGCCGCCACAAGGCTTGCCAAAAGCTCCGCGCCCGCGCCGCCCTTTTCCCACGCCTCGGTGACGGCGCAGGGCACGCCCATGCTCTCGCAGAGGTTTCTGATAGCGTCAATGTCAGCCTCCGTGTCCGAGGAAAACTTGTTTACGGCCACCACCGCCGGCAAGCGGAACACGCCGGTGACGTTTTCAATGTGCTTCGCGAGGTTGGCTGTGCCGCCGTGGTGCGCGCAGGCCCTCGCCGTGGCGACGATAACACAGCAGGAGGGGCGCAGATTGCCTGCGCGGCACTTGATGTCCATGAACTTTTCCGCGCCGAGGTCCGCGCCGAAGCCCGCCTCGGTTACCACGATGTCCGCCAGCGAGAGCGCTAATTTCGTGGCGGCGAGGCTGTTGCAGCCGTGGGCGATGTTGGCGAACGGACCCCCGTGTATGAGCGTGGGGGTGTGTTCCAACGTGGATACCAAATTGGGCAGCAGCGCGTCGCGCAGAAGCGCCGCCATGGCTCCGTGGACACCCAGCTCGGCGCAGGTACAGCGCTTGCCGTTGGGAAAAACCCCCGCCACCGCGCGGCCGAGGCGTTCTTTGAGGTTTTCGATACCCTCCGAAAGGCAGAGTATGGCCATGACCTCGCTGGCGGCGGAAATGTCGAACCCCTGCCGCAGCGCCCTGTCGTTCATGTCCATACAGCGTCGCCATGTGACGGTAAAATCCTCAAATGCCCCCGCGCCGTCTTGAAAGACCTTGTTATCCGCAGCCGCGGCAAGCAGGTTATTCGCGGCGGTCACGGCGTGGATGTCGCCGGTGAAGTGCAGGTTTATGTCTTCCATGGGCACGACTTGGGCATAGCCGCCGCCCGCAGCGCCGCCCTTCATGCCAAACACCGGGCCGAGCGACGGTTCGCGCAGGCAGAGCATGGCTCGGCGACCGATGTGCCGCAGGCCGTCCGCGAGCCCGACGGACACGGTGGTCTTACCCTCGCCCATGCGGGTGGGGGTCATGGCGGTGACAAGCACCAGTTTGCCCCCCGTCTTGCCGGGTTTGCGTGTGACCTTGGCCTTGTACGGGCCATACAGCAGGCACTCCTCGGCGCTCAGACCCGCCGTTGCGGCAATTTCCAATATCGGTTTGGGTTTATGGGCGAGGGCGATTTCCATATCGGTCATAGCTTTCCTCCGTGTGCCGCCGTGAGCGTATTTTGCATGAGTATGGCCCTTGTCATCGGCCCCACGCCTCCCGGCACGGGCGTGATATATGAGCAGAGCGGCTCGATGTCGTCGAACAGCGCGTCGCCTTTCAGTTTGCCGTCGGCGGTTCTGTTCATGGCCACGTCCACCACCACGGCACCCTGCTTTACCATGTCGCGGGTTATCAGTCCGAGCTTTCCCGCCGCCGACACCAGGATGTCCGCCCTTCGGCATACCCGCGCGAGGTCGGGCGTGCGCGAATGGGCCACGGTGACCGTGGCGTGGCGGCGCAAAAGCAACATGGCCATGGGCTTGCCCACAATGTCGCTGCGCCCCACCACCACACATTCCTTGCCGAGCGGGTCTATGCCGTATTCGTCGAGCAGAGCCATGACCCCCGCGGGGGTACATGGCAGGAAACGCGGCGCTCCCTGCGTCATGAGGCCGACGTTTTCGGGGTGGAAGCAGTCCACGTCTTTTTTCGGGTCAATGGCCATCAGCACAGCTCTTGCGTCAAACTGCGCGGGCAAGGGGAACTGCACGAGTATGCCGTGCACGTCGCCCCTGCCATTTAGCTTGTCTATCAGAGCGAAAAGCTCCTTCGGTTCGGCGGTGTCGGGCATTTCGTATGATTCGCCGCGTATGCCGCTCTCCTCGCAGTCCTTCTTTTTGTTTTTTACATACACCGCCGAGGCCGGGTCGGAACCTACCAGCACCACCGCGAGGCAAGGCTCTGTGCCCGCTTCGCGCAGCGCCGCCGATTCGAGAGCGCAGCGCTTTTTCAGTTTCTCGCTCAGTGCCTTGCCGTCAAGCCTTGTCGCCATCGCCGTCCCCCGTTTCCTCCGGCATTTCCTCGTCCGGCGCCGCTTCCGGCGTTTGTTCGTCCGGCGCCGCTTCCGGCTCGGCGGTTTCGTCTTCGCCGCGCGCCGCGCCGTCTGTGTCCGCGTCAATATCTATGTCAATATCTATGTCGCCCGTGTCCGCTTCTGTGTCCGCGTCTTTGCAATCCTCTTCGCCTTCAAGCGCGCCCGATTCTTTTTCCTTGGCTTTTTCGGCGAAGAACGCCTCTCGCTTTTCCGCCCACAGGCCTATGTCTTCGGGGTCATGCTGCTTGAAGATGAGGTTGTAGCCAAGCAGGAGCAAGGCCGCCACGGCGGACAGATAGGCCAAGAGCTGGCTCACGGCGATGTTGTCTCCTATGCGCAGTATATAGGTTTCGTCTCGCAAGCCTTCCATGAGCCCGCGCCCTATGCCGTACCACGCGATATACAGCATAAACAGCTGCCCGTTGAAGCGGCGCTTTTTCGAGAGCAAATGCAGCAAGAGAAAGCCCGCCGCGTTCCAGAAAAACTCATAGAGGAACAGCGGGTGAACCTCCCCGACCTTCACGCCCCACCCGTTTACCACGCTCATGCGCCAGGGGAGGCCCGTTTCCTTGCCGTAAACCTCCACGTTGAAGAAGTTGCCCCAGCGACCCACGGCCTGCCCGATGAGCAAACCCAGGGCGCACAGGTCGAGCACCGCGCCCGCGTGCATACGTTTGACCCAACAGAAAACCCCGCACGCAAGCACAGCGCCTATGATGGCGCCGTATATGGCAAGCCCGCCCTCCCGGACGCGGAAAATGCCGAGGAGGTCGTTCTTATAGTCGCCCCAGTTAAACGCGCAATAGTACAGGCGCGCGCCGACAATGGCCGCGGGCACGGCAAAAATCAGCATATCCGTAAACTCGTCTTGCCTTATGGCAAATTGTTTTGTCCTCGGCAGGCAGTAAACCACCGCGAGCAAAAACCCCGCCGCGATGATGAGCCCGTACCAGTTGAGGGCGAAGCTACCTATGCGGAAAATCTCACTGTTGATGCCGAAATCGCCTATTCCGAAACCGGGAAAGCCCACCTTCGACATATTACCCCTCCTACGCCGTACTTCGAGGCAATTATAACGCATACCGGGCCGATTGTCTACTACGAAAAGTCTTTGGCCGGAGCAATCGGTATATGCGGAGGTCGCGCGCGACACGTTTTCGGCGATGACTCGGGTTTTTTGGTATAGACGTTACGGACAAGTTTTGTTATAATGCGATTGTCGTGTATCCGGGATTGGCGCAGTTTGGCAGCGCGCGTGGTTTGGGACCACGAGGCCGCAGGTTCAAGTCCTGTATCCCGGACCACAACCGCTTCACCGCAAGCGAAACCCCCGCCCGAAAGGGCGGGGGTTTTGTCCAAACGGTTCGGCTTGTTTTTGCTTTGTTCGGCGCTTATTCGCCTTCTTCTTCTTCGAGTATCGGGAGCACGAGGCTAAACGCAAGCTCGTAGTCCACTGAGTCAATGGTGATGAGCAATGTGCCCTTAGCGCTTCCCGCTGCGGTGGCAGTGGCCGCAGTATAGGTTAAGTCGTCTGTCGCCGGGTCTCCAACCTGCTTCCACGCCACGCCGTCGGTATCCACTCCGGTTACCTGCGCGGCGGTTTCGATGGCCGTTTTGGCCGCAGATTGGGTTTCGCCAAGGTCTGCCGCGGCGATTGCCGCCAGGGCCGCGTCGAGTATGTCGGTCACGCCGTCAATGTAGACCCTTATCTTCGTGGCCACGGGTTTGTCGTCGGCATCTTTGCCCCAGGTAACCTGAATCTTCGCCACGGCGCTCGCTACGGCTCCCGTGGAGCCCATTACGTTTTCCGCGTCGGGCTTGCCCGCCTTCGCCGTGCTCTTGGTGCGCACGAAGAAGTACGAGACGCCGGAGGTCTTCGGGGCGACACCGGCGGAGGGTTTGCCCCACTTGTTGTCTGTGGCGGTGGGCAGCGTGTCTCTGCCTTCAAGCGCCTTGGGGATAACTATTTTCTTGCCGCCCCAGGTGATGCCCGCGTCGCCCACCAAATTGGCGGCGGGGGGAGCCAGGACGATGACTTGCTTCTGCGAGGCGGGCTTTTTGTCCGCGTAGTTGAACAGCACGACGGCACGCACGAGGCTACCCGTGGCGCTAATGTTCGGCACTTGGCCGCTCATGCTGATGGCGCTGAGCGTGATGCTGTCGAGGGTGGGTTCGGAGCCTTTCGCGGGTATGGCCACGCTCCTGCCCGTAACCGGAGCCTTGGCGTAGAGCGTGTACACTATGTCGGAGCCGACCACAGCGTTCGCCACGCTCACGGCCACACCGCTCTTGGGCTTGAAGACCATGTTCTTATAGTCGGGCTTGAACTTCGGGGCCTTGGAAAGCGCCGAGGCGCTGACCTTGACGGCGGCTGTGGCGGGGTAGAACTTGTCTATATCCGTGCCGGTGCCCGCGTAGGGCTTGACCTTCACGAAATACAGCACCTTGCCGCCTACTTTGCCGTTGTCGCCGAGGTCTTCCACAGCCACGCCCGCGGCTACCGGGAACGGACCCCACTCGTCGTCCGCGGCGATTTTCTTATCGTCTTTCGGGTCGGAAATTTGCAGCTTGTCGAGGTGCTCGTAGGCGGTGGCTTTGTCTTTCTCCCTGAGAGTCCACGCGCCGTTGGTCTTGCCCGTGTCGTCGGCTTTCAGCGCGTAGTCTATGACCAATTTGGGGGTCTTGTCGCGCTTTACGATGGTGTTGAACTCAATCACGGTGCCGCAAGGCTCGCCCTCTTCGGGGGGGTCGTCGCCGCTTGCGGCCTTACCCGCCACACCCAGGCTCGGGCCGTCTTTGGCTTTCGCGCTCATTTTGTCGGTGAGCTTGATGACCCCGCCCTTGGAGAACCAAGCGGCGATGTCTTTGTCGGCGGGCGCTCCGAGCTTCCACTTGTCGTTTACCGCCCAGCCGGCAATCTCGAAGGCGCTGTCTGCGTCAAGCACACCGCCCGTATATGTGCCGTTTTCAAGTTTCTCGGTGGAAAGGTTGAGCGCCAGGTTTGCGGCGTTGGCGGCGACAATCTGGGTCACCGTGCTCGCGACGCCGCCGTCAATGGCGATGTAGGTGAACCCTTCCTTGGCGAGGGTGGTGCCCTTCTTGGTTACGTAGATGTACGGCTCGGCGATGGTGACTTGCACGGTGAGCGTGGTCTCGTCAACCACTTCGGAGCCATCATCGGTATAGGTATCCTTGATGAGCACTACCACGGTGAACGCGCCGCCGCCGGCGTTTGCCTCTGTCAGCTTGAGTACGCCGTCTGTCAGCGTAAACAGCCCGTTGTCCTCGATGGGGTCTCCGTCATCTTCTACGAGGGTGTAGGTCAGGACGTGCCCTGTGCCGCCGGTGGCGGAGAATGTGCCGACTTCGGTGCCTGCCGCCACGGGGGCCACAAGCCCGGCCACGGGGGTGAACTTCGCTCCTTCGACCGGCCCGGCCGAGGCGGGCACGACGGTGACAAAACTCGCCATCAGGGCGAGCGCGATTATGGTGGCTAAAAGTTTGCGTGCTTTCATGGGTTAGCTCCTCCTTAAATAATTATGCGGGGCTTTCCGTTTCCCCGCGCGCGGATGGGGGGCTTTGCGCCTTCGGCGGCAAGTTGGCGCCATGCCGCCTTTGTGCCTCACAGTAGCTTTATCGTGCGGGGTAAACGAGGGCTTTAACGTGAAACTGTGAGGTTTTTGTGAGGTTTTGCCCGCTTCCTTGCTTATGTACCCCAGTATACCGCAAAACGGTTTGGAAATCAACGCCGAGCGCCCCGTAAACCGTGAGGTTTATGTGAGCAAACGCAAAGTTTTTTGTGAGGGGTGGTTTAGTTGTTAGTTGTTAGTTGTTAGTGGTTAGTGGTTAGTGGTTAGTGGTTAGTGGATAGTGGACGGGGGGAGTTGTTAGTTGTTAGTGGTTAGTGGTTAGTGGTTAGTGGTTAGCGGTTAGCGGTTAGTGGTTAGTGGACGGGGGTTGCGGATGGGG
>JAIRWH010000083.1 GCA_031253545.1 Oscillospiraceae bacterium | reverse complement strand
CACCCTTTGTGACGGGCACATCGACCCAAGGAGGAATGCTCCGACCTCTATCCGCTGCTTGCATTGTACCCCAACAGCCGCAGGAGCGGCAAATGGAATACTGACTATATTATACGAGGGGGAATACACCCTGTCTGTTAAGCTCCTTTGCCCTACCGACAATCCCGTCACATATTTTAACATATATTGAGGCAGAGGAATATAGTTGTAATATTTTTTGTTTCCTTGCCAAGTCGGCTATTCTATTAATTTCATCATCAAGTATATCACTTCCGAAAACATCCAATGCCCCGCCTTCGCGCTTATTGATTATTGTCAAAACTGACTCGCGCTCATGGCGTACCCTATCTTGTGAAAGGTCGTCAAAGGGGCGGCTAAGGCAACGGCAATCCATGTATATCTTTACCAATCGCGTCATCACCTCCGTTCTCTTTGTTTTGTCAAATCAGCACCCCGTTTTCAGCTTTTGAAATAAATAAGCAACAAAAACGAGCCGGATATAACGTCCGCCCTATGGTTTTTCGCACCTCCAATCGAATACATACCACCACCACCCCGGCGGCAACGGTCTCCCAAACCCGCCCTTACCATAGCATTCCCGCGGGCGCTTTGTCAAGCGTTGCGGCAAGGCGCCGGCGCTCACGGCGCGGCGGACGCGCCGCCGAAACCGCCGAAGCCCGCCGTCTCGCCCACGATATACAGCGGCCTTGCCTTCGTTTCGTCGTATATGCGCCCGATGTATTCGCCGATTATGCCGAGCATGATGAGTATAATGCCGTTGAAAAACAGCGTTATGGCCGCGAGCGACGCCCAACCCGCCACGGTCACGTCGGTGAACAGGGCAAGGCACAGCACCACTATGAGGTAGGCGAAGCTGCCGAAAGACAGTAGCCCGCCCACGAAAGCGGAAAGTTTGAGCGGCTTATGGGAAAACGACGTGAGCGCGTCGGCGGCGAAACGCAGCATTTTCCGCAGCGGGTACTTGGTCACGCCCGCGAAGCGCTCCTCGCGCACATAGTCCACGGCGGCCTGCCGGAAACCCACCCAGCTCACAAGCCCGCGCACATAGCGGTTGCGCTCCGGCAGCGAGCGCAGCGCCTCTATGACCTTGCGGTCCAGCAGCCGGAAATCCCCCGCGTCCGGCGGCAGGTGCACGTCGGTGAGCGCGTTGAGCGCGCGGTAAAACACCTTCGCCGTGACGCGCTTAAACAGTGTCTCGCCGCGGCGCTTTACGCGCCTGCCATACACCACCTCATAGCCTTCCTTCCATTTGGCAATCATATCGAGAATAACCGAAGGCGGGTCTTGCAAATCCGCGTCTATTACCGCCACGGCCGCCCCCGCGGCCGCGTTCATGCCCGCCGTAATGGCCGGCTGATGGCCGAAATTGCGGGAAAAGCTGATGACTTTCACATGGCCGTCCTCACGCGCGAGCGCGCGGGCAAGCTCCATCGTCCTGTCTCTGCTGCCGTCGTTTACGAAAATCAGCTCATATTCCCCGCCCGATTGCCCCATCGTTTCGCTCAGCCGCCTGTAACACTCCGCGATAACCTCTTCCTCGTTATACAGCGGCACAACCACCGAATAGTCCAATACCCCCGCGCCCCTTTCCCTTGCCGACAATGCCCTTCTTACAGTATAACCCCTCGCGGCGGCTTTGTACAGTAAAACAGTTTGCCGGTTGTCGGCGGACGGGGGCAGATAACGGGGAACGGCAAACAGTTACGGATGCCTCCCCCGCGACCCCCGTCCACTAACCACTAACCCCTAACCACTAACAACTAAACTAACCGCCCTTTGTCCCCGGCGAAAAGCGGCGGGAAACGGCGAGGAGCGGCGGGAAACGGCGGAAAGTAGGGACAGTCAAGGTCCAAAGGTTTCCCCTTGCTTTCCCCACACGGAACAACGGTAACGCGCCTTGTCAATGCCATAAAAGGACATACCCCATGACAACCGGGGTCATATAATCTGAATAAGCATAAGACAAAACGGGACACCGCCCCCGTTTGTTCCCCGCGTCCCTCCCTGTCCCTTTACTTTCCCCGCCCATCGGGGGTACAATGTCCGCATACACACGCATGCGCGCACACACGCGCACACCCACGCGGCGGCGCGGGCCCGCGCGCGAGGCGGAGTGACAAAGCGGGACAGGGGAAAACTTCATTCTCAGAGAAAGGATTACGATTTACAATTGTTATACAGACAGAGGGTAAATGCGGCAGGGTACCGGCCGCCGAGGAAGGAGGAAAACACATTACGCTTGTATCCACACTTGAAAATGAGACGGCGAGCGAGCAGCACGACCTTTCGCGGCTCTACGAGAGCCACAAAAGCCGTTGCCTCGCCGTGGCGTTGGCCGTGACGCGCAACCGCGCGTGGGCGGAAGATGCCGTGCAAGACGGCTTCACGCGAATCTGGCAAGGCAGGGAGCGATACCTGCGCGGCGCGCCGGAGCGCGTTGCCGCCTTAATCGTGGTGGCGGTGAAATGTTCGGCGCTGAATATCCTGCGCCGGGAAAAACGCTTCGCGCACGAGCCGTTAGACGGGCACACCTTTGAGCTCGCGGACGCTTCGGCGGCTCCGGCGGACATCGCGGAAAGCAAAGACACGCTCGGCAGGTTGCGGGTCATGGTCTCGCAAATGGACGAGGTAAACCGCGCCGTGTTTGAGATGAAGTGCCTACTGGGCATGTCCGACAGGCAAATCTCGCTCACGCTGGGCATAACGCCCAACGCCGTGGCCACGCGCTGCCACAGGATGAGAAAGGTTCTGCGCGACAAACTGACCGAGGAGGGTTACATTGATGGGTGAGTTAAACGAACGCGCCTTCGACGCGCTGCTCTCGGAGGCGTTGGCCGCGGAGGCGCTCTCGCGCTCCGACGCTTTGCAAAAGGAAAAAGATTCCGCCCCCGGCGAGGGGTTTTCCGAGGCGCACAAGGCGAAGATGCGCGCGTTGTTTGCCAAAGGCAAGCGCGAGGGCGCGATAGGGAAATTGCTCTCATACGCCGTGGCGGCGGTGTTTATGCTGGTTGTGGCCGGCGCGGCGGTATACGCGCTGCGCCCGCCGGGCATTATCACGCCCTCGCAAAGCGAGCAGCCGGGCACTTCGCCCTTGTGGCACGACCTCGGCGAGCGCGGCAACAGCTCCGGCAATATCGCCAACGGCGGCTTTGTAGCCGAATACGGCGGCAGGGTGTATTACAAACACATCTCCGGCGGCGGGCTTTACTCCGTGAAGCTCGACGGCTCGGACAACCGTAAGTTGAGCGACGACTCGGCGGACTTCATCAATGTGGTCGGCGGCAGGGTCTATTACACCAACGCGGTTCAAGACGGCGGCGGGCTTTACTCCGTGAAGCTCGACGGCTCGGACAGGCAAAAGCTGAGCGCCGACATCGCGTATTTCACCATTGCGGCGGGCGGCAACCTCTACTACGTGGAGGGAATCGTGACGGGCGAGGGGCATTTTTTCGGCGGCGGTGCCATATATTCCATGAACTTAGACGGCACGGGCAGGCAAAGAATTGGCGACGACGAGGTTTACACGCTTGAACCCCTTGTGGTGGGCGACAGGCTCTATTACAGCAACAACAAAGACGGCGGCAAGTTCTACTCGATAAAGCTCGACGGCAGCGACAGGCAAACGCTGTGCGACGACAGAGCGACCGCATACTTTGCGGAAGGCGACAGGCTTTATTACACCAACCCCGGAGACAACTTCGCGCTCTACTCGATAAAGCTCGACGGCACGAGTAGGCAAAAAGTCATTGACGAATGGTCGTCCGCCGGATTCAACATAGCGGACGGCGTACTCTACTGCGCCCCCACGGGCGACAACGGCGGCGGGCTTTACGCCATGAGCCTTGACGGCTCGGACAGACAAAAACTGAGCCCGTTCATCGTAGGGACGGTAGCCGTGGCGGGCGGCAGGCTCTATTTCCCTCAATCCGACGGCGACAGCGGCAGACTGTATACCATGAACTTAGACGGTTCGGACGAGATGAGCATGGAGGAATTTGTGCGCGGCGGCGCGGCGGCACTCCCCGCGGATCCCGGCGAGCGCGGCAACACGGCGGGAAACATCGCCAACGAAGGGTATGTGGCGCAAAAAAACGGCAGGATTTACTACCGTGACGGCACCGCGCTCTATTCCGCGAACCTCAACGGCACAGGCAGGCAAAAACTGTGCGACGACAGCCCGGCCTACATCAACGTAATCGGCGACAGGCTATATTACCAAAACATCAGCGACGGCGGCAAGCTCTACACTATGAAGACCAACGGTTCCGACAAGCGCGCGCTGAACAACGAAATGACATGGTGTCCGACCGCAATCGGAGACAGGGTTTATTACCTAAACGGCGATGACGGCGGCAAACTCTACTCCATTAAGACCGACGGCTCGGACAGGCGCAAGCTGGGCGACAACCCGGCAATGGCGTTCAGTGTGGCGGACGGCGTGATTTATTACAGCGAGGCGGTAAGAAAAGACCCTAATGGCACCGGCCGCTATGATATGCCGGGTAATCTTTATTCCATTAAGACCGACGGCTCGGACAGGCGCAAGCTGGGCGACGACCGGACGGCATTCATTGTTGCGGAAGGCGACACGGTTTATTACAGCAACCAAAGCGACGGCGGCAAGCTATACTCCATCAAGACCGACGGCTCGGACAGGCGGAAACTCAACGACAATACGTCGCAGTACATCAACGTGGTGGGTGATACGGTTTATTACAGCGTTTGGAATGCGGATACCGCTGTCGGAATTCATTCTGTTATTATTATGGGTAGCGGCGAATTCGAGCATAAGCTCACCGATACCGCGGGTCCCGTGGCTTGGGCGGGTAATTACCTGTACCGCACCGAACTCAGCCCTTTCAACAAACTGCACATCATGAAGCTCGACGGCTCGGACGAGATGAGCATGGAGGACTTTGTGAACGGCGGCGCTCCCCGATGATATGCTCGCTATACATGGGCTTGCCGCCGACATGGACGGCGACGGCGGCCGGGAGCTTGTGGTCTTGCGCGGCAACGGCGGCCACGGCGGGTTTTATATGACCGTGTTTCGCGGAAAGACGGCGCGCCCGCGTTTCTGCCCGCGCCGAACGGTTATTGGCACTACGCCGAATACGGCTCTTGCGGCGCGGGCTTTGCCGCCACGGGTTCGGTAAGCGGCGCGGACGTGACGGTAAGCGTGCCGGGAAGGGGATATAGCCAAAGAATCACCACCGAGGCGACCGCCTTGGAACCGTCGGCCGATTATCCCGCGATAGACACCATTTGTTTCGCAGTCGCCGGCAAAGAGGCGGCACGTTGGAAATAGCGCGGTATCTGTGGCTCGGCTCTCACGCTGGCGGCATAGGATTTTTGGTCTCGGAGCTTTCCCGAGGCAAGGGCGGGGGTTATATGGTGGTCTCGCAACGCGTGGAAAGCGAAGCGTGGTACGCGCAGGTGGCAAATCCGCTCGGTTGAGGGCCGATAACCAAAAAAGAGGCAGGCGGGGAAACCCGCCCACCTCTTTCGCATCGCCGCCCCGTCAGAGCGTAAGCTCTTCCCGCGCGGGCACGGGCGGCGCGCCGGGGCGCGAGGGTTTGCGTTTTAGGGGGTCATACGCGAACCTGCGGCATGAGCCCGTGACGGGCACAACGCCGCGTTTTTCGCAAAGCACGTCCGGGCCGTCTAAGGCATCGCCGTGCAGACAACAGGAGCAAGACGGCTCGATGTCGGAGCTGAAAACAGAAACCATGTCACCCACCCCCGCCTATTATACCGCACCGCCGCAGCGTTATCAACAACAAACGCTTTACCCGCGCCGCCGCTCACGACGCGGCGTTATAATCCGTCCAAAGCCTGTCATACAGCTCCCGCGTGGCCTTCGGCAGACTCTTAAACACCTCGCCGTATTGCAAGATGCCGCCCTCCGGGTAGGATATGCCGTCCTCTAACCAGTCCTCGTCGAGCTGCTCATACACGCTTTGCAGCGGCGTGGAGTAACCCGTCACGTCCACGTTGGCAAGCCCGCTCTCCGCGCGGCACATATAGTCAATATACATATGCGCCCCGTCGGGGTTTTTCGCGTTTTTGGGAATACAGAACGCGTCCACAAACACATTCGTGCCCTCTTTCGGCCACACAAACGCCAGGTCGGGGTTGTCTTTCCTCATTTCTATGAAGTCGCCCGCGTAATATGTGCCGATTGCGGCCGCCCCGCTCGTCAATTTGTCAAATATCTGGTCCATCATCTTCGCTTGCAGCAGCGGCTTCTGTTCGATAAGCGCGGCCAAGGCCTCCCTCAGTTCGTTTTCGCTCGTCGTGTTAAACGAATAGCCGAGTTTTTTCAGCGCGATGCCGAGAGCGTCGCGGGAATTATCAAAAATGATAATTTGCCCCTCATAGTCCGGGTCCCAGAGTATATCCCAGCTTTCTACGGGCTTTGTTACCTTGGTAGTATTGTATATAATCCCCACGCTCCCGGTCATATACGGCACGGAATATCTGCCGCCCGGGTCATACTCCAAGTCCCTGTACATCTCCATCACGTCGCCGTAGTTACTCAACTTGCCTTTGTCCAGCGGCTGCAGCATATCCTCCTCAATCAGCAGACCCACCATGTAATCCGAGGGGATAATCACGTCGTAGGCCACGCCCCCGCTCTTCATGGAGGCATAGAGTATCTCGTTGGTGTCGAAGGTGCGATACACCACCTTCACGCCCGTCTCCTTCGTAAAGGCGGCGTTGAGCTCCTCGTCGAAATACTCGCCCCAGTTATACACGATAATCCGGGGGCCGCCGGCGCAGGCGGTGAGCGCGAGCGCGGCCGTCAGCGCGAGAGCCGCGACAGAGAGTGCCTTTTTCACGGTAATCACGTCCTTTTATGTTTTTTCGTGTCTTTCGATTGCAATACGTTGACCAATATCAGCAGCAGCAGCACAGAGAGGAACATTATGGTGGAAAGCGCGTTGATTTCCGGCGATATACGCTTGCGCGTCATGGAGTATATGGTTACCGGCAGGGTCTGCACGGCTGTGCCGGAGGTGAAGTAGCTAATCATGAAGTCGTCTATCGAGAGTGTGAACGAGATGATGAACCCGCTCACCACCCCCGGCATTATCTCCGGCAGCACGGCCTTCCTCAGCGCCGCGAGCGGGTGCGCCCCCAGGTCGAGCGCCGCCTCATACACATTCGCGCCCATCTGCCCCAATTTGGGCAGCACGGAGAGGATTACATAGGGTATGCAAAAGGACATATGCGCCAACAGCAGCGAAACGAAGCCAAGCTGCAAATCCAGGCCGATTGCCGCAAACAGCGAGAGAAACACCACAAACAGCAGCCGGAAAGACACGCCGGTGATAATATCGGGGTTCACCACGGGTATATTGTTCACTTGCAGGCACACGCCGCGCGGTTTGCGCCGCATGGCGTGGAAGCCGATGGCCGCCGCCGTGCCGATTACCGACGAGAGCGCCGAGGCGAGCACGCCTATGGAAAGCGTGGTATACAGCGATGAGAGCACAAGGTTGTCGCGGAACAAATCGCCGTACCAGCTCAGCGTGAACCCGCCCCACACCATCTGCGACTTGGACGCGTTGAACGAAAACACAATAAGCACGAATATCGGCGCGTAGAGAAACAGCCCAATCGCCCCGATAAGCCCCCGCCGCGCCGCCTTCATACGTATATCACGTCCCCTCTGTCGCCGAAGCGGTTCATCACCGTCATGCACAGCACCACGAGCAGCATCATCACGATGGATATGGCCGAGCCGAGGTGCAGGTTGTAGGCGTTGCCGAGGAACTGCATCTCTATGAGGTCGCCGAGCAGCAGCACCTTGCCGCCGCCGAGCAGCTTGGAGATAATGAACGTGGACGCGCTCGGCACAAACACCATGGTTATGCCGGAGAGCACCCCCGGCAGCGACAGCGGAAACACCACCCGCGCAAACACCACCCGCGCGTTGCCGCCTAAGTCCTGCGCCGCCTCAATGAGCGAGGCGTGGATTTTCTGTATCACCGTAAACACGGGCAATATCATAAACGGCAGGTAGTTATATACCATCCCCAGCACCACCGCGCCCTGCGTGTTAATCAGCTGCAGCGGCCCTATACCGAAGTTGCCGAGAAAGCGGTTTATCAGCCCGTTGTTTTCCAATATATTCATCCACGCGTATGTGCGTAGCAGAAAGTTCATCCACATCGGCAACATCACGAGCAGCAACGCCGCCCCCTGCACCCGGGCGCTCTCGCGCGAGAGCGCGTAGGCAAACGGGTAGCCGAGCAGCAGACACACCGCCGTGGCGAGGAACGCTAAGTAAAACGAGCGCGCGAACACGGGCGCGAACGCGCGCAGCTGCAGGAAGTTATCCAACCCAAACCCGCCGTCGCGCGCGGTGAAGGCGAAAAACGTCACGATGACAAGCGGCGAAACCACAAACACGCCCATCCAGAGTATATACGGCGCCGCGAGCCACTTCAAGCGGCGGCTTACCACACCCCGCCCTCCGTGCCTTCTTCTTCGGCAAGCACATCGCTCTCGCGCGAGGCGGCGGCGGGGTTGCGGAACTCCTCCGGCTTATCCATAATATGCAGGTCCTCCGGCGTGAGCGAGATACCCACCCGCGTGCCGGGCACGGGCGCGGCGGTGCTGTGCACAGTCCACTCAATATCTCCCTGCTCAATCTTGCTCTCGTAATGCACGCCCTTAAAGGTCACGCTCTTCACCACGCCGGATATGGGCGCGTTTTCGGGGTTGGTCAGGCGAATATCCTCCGGGCGGATTACCACGTCCACATTCTGGTGCGGGTCAAAGCCCGTGTCCACGCACTCCCATTGCGCGGAGGCGAACTCCACATGGTAGTCGCTGTGCATAACCCCGGTGATGATGTTCGATTCGCCGATAAAGTCGGCCACAAAGGCGTTTATGGGTTCATTATATATGTCCATAGGCGTGCCCACCTGCATGATAATACCCTTGTTCATCACCACCACGGTGTCGCTCATGGTGAGCGCCTCCTCCTGGTCGTGCGTCACATATACAAAGGTTATGCCCACCTGCTGCTGTATGGCTTTCAGCTCCGTCTGCATCTCCTTGCGCAGCTTCAGGTCGAGCGCGCCGAGCGGCTCGTCGAGCAGCAGCACCTGCGGGCGGTTTACCACGGCGCGCGCTATGGCCACGCGCTGCTGCTGCCCGCCGGAAAGCTGGTGCACCCTGCGGCGGTCGTATCCCGCCAGCCCCACAAGCTCCAAGCTCTCGCCCACGCGCCGCGCGATTTCCGCCTCGCGCACTTTGGATATACGCAGCCCGAACGCCACGTTTTCGTACACGTTCAGGTGCGGAAACAGCGCGTATTTCTGAAACACGGTATTCACCCTGCGCTTATAGGGCGGCAGGTTGTTGATTCTCACGCCGTCAAAATACACGTCGCCCGCCGTGGGTGCCTCAAAGCCGCCGATAATCCTCAGCGTGGTGGTTTTCCCGCACCCGCTGGGCCCCAGCAGCGTGAGGAACTCCCTGTCTTTTATATTCAGGTTGATGTTATCAAGGACTGTCTCGCCGTCATAAGCCATACTCAGCTCCGCAAGGCGGATGAGCTCTCCGGACATTTATCACCCTCCCCTCATAGACGCAATAAAGATAATATACAGCAAACGGAGGGCAAATGTCAACGGCGTTTTCAAGAAAAAAACCGAAAATCAGAATCCATAATTAAGTGCAAGGGGTCTCTTGCCCTTGATTACGGGCTTTTTGCCTATGTCGGGGAGGCTGCGCGGTGGCGGGGAAATACAAGTACCTGACCTTGGAAGACAGGCGTCTCATAGCGAATATGCTGAACGACTGCCGCCCCGCGGCCATGATAGCCCATACCCTCGGGGTAAGCGCGGAAACGGTCTAC